>CALZGM010000032.1 GCA_945787015.1 uncultured Roseburia sp. | reverse complement strand
CCTCACGAAAAACCCTCAACAAGTTTGGCAAACCCTCAAGAACTTTGATTATCCCTCTAACATTCCTATAGGTAAGTTTACGAAAGCTTACGTGTCGCGTCGTAGCGGAGTCCATTCCGCACGACGCTAAAAATGACATCCTGTCATTTTTTCACTGATAGTGTAATAGGAATGAAGAGTTTCTAATACATTCCAAAACGCATTTAAAAATAAGGGTTCCTCTTTTTTCTTAAATCTACGTTATGAAAATAATTTAGGAAGCTAAATATAGCTTTTAAAGCTTCGAAAGTTCTAGAAAGCTAGTATTTAGTTAGTAATTTATATTTAATTCTTTTTCGCTTTCTTGTATGATATCTGCAGAATTTATGGCGTCAAGGTCAAAGCCAAGTGCTATGCAACCTTGACGTCATAAATTTCTGCAGATGGATTGTAGACAAGCGAAAAAAGGAATAGATGCGCCGACGAAAGCCGGCGTTTTTGACTTTTTATGTAAATTTTTAAATCTTGGTGACCTCTTATGGTTTTACTGATTAAAAAAGTATCTATAGAGATTTTTTTGTCTCCCAGGAACTTTTTGCGTGGTTATGTAAACCATTTTAGCCTTATTTCGTATCTAAAAGTTACTATACAGAAAAATTCATCTCTCAGAAACCTACTTTTAGAGATTTCGGTTCCTGACGCATCAATTTTTTTGTATAGTAACTTTTCCCTTTATATTTAAGGGAATTTTGCTGTTTTTTTCTTTAAAAAGTTTCTGGGAACTCTATTTTTTTCTATAGTAACATTAATGAGTGGAAAGGGTATTTAGCTACAGAATTTAATTTATCGTTACGTATATGGAAGGGAGAAAGAGACTGACATTTTTTCTGTTCGTTTGGGAGCATATTAGAAGTTCTTTATCCATATTACGATGACTAGCGCGAAAATGACACGATGTCATTTTCAGCATCGTGCGGAATGGACTCCGCTACGATGCGGCGCGTAAACAATAGAAAACTTATATATATGGATAATAGAACTTCTTATATGTGTACATCCGAATAGAAAAAAGTCAGTCTCTTTCTTCCTTAATATACGAAACAATAAATATAAATTCTGAGCTAAATATCTATTTAGTTATCACTCTCATCATCCGCAGACATACTATATACCTGACGTTTACGAGCCATTTCATCGTTTTCAAGGTATTCATCGTAGGTAGATACTTTGTCGATGAAGGTTCCATCCGGAAGAAATTCGATGATACGATTTGCGGTAGTCTGAACAACCTGGTGGTCACGGGATGCAAAAAGGATGACACCCGGGAATTTGATTAAGCCATTGTTTAATGCTGTGATGGATTCCATGTCTAAGTGGTCGGTAGGCTCATCAAGGATTAAGACATTACTTGCTTCAATCATCATGCGGGAAAGAAGCACACGAACCTTTTCACCACCGGAGAGCACACGCATTTTCTTTACGCCGTCTTCTCCTGCAAAAAGCATACGGCCTAAAAAGCCACGTACATAAGTAGCATCTTTGATTTCTGAGAACTGTGTTAACCAGTCGACAATTAATAAATCGGTATCAAAAATTGCTGTATTATCCTTAGGGAAATAGGACTGGCTGGTGGTAACACCCCATTTAAAGCTTCCTTCATCCGGTTCCATTTCCCCGGTAAGAATCTTAAATAAAGTGGTCTTAGCCAATTCATTACCGCCAACAAAAGCAATCTTATCATCATGTCCAACGATAAAGGATACATTGTCTAAAATCTTAACACCATCAATTGTCTTAGAAATGCCTTCTACGGTAAGTACTTCGTTTCCAATGTCACGGCTTGGCCTGAAATCAATGTATGGATATTTACGGCTGGAAGGGCGAATCTCATCCAACTCAATTTTTTCCAAAGCTTTTTTTCGTGCAGTTGCCTGCTTTGATTTTGAAGCGTTAGCAGAGAAGCGGGAAATGAATTCCTGCAACTCTTTAATCTTCTCTTCTTTCTTCTTGTTTGCTTCCTTCATCTGCTTAACCAATAACTGGCTGGATTCATACCAGAAGTCATAGTTACCGGAGTAAAGCTGAATCTTACCATAGTCGATATCGGCAATATGGGTACAAACTTTATTTAAGAAATAACGGTCGTGGGAAACCACGATTACGGTATTCTCAAAGTTAATTAAGAATTCTTCTAACCAACCAATCGCGTCTAAGTCTAAGTGGTTTGTCGGCTCATCGAGAAGTAGAATGTCCGGGTTGCCAAATAATGCCTGGGCAAGCAAAACCTTAACCTTAAGAGCACCCGGTAAATCAGCCATCATGGTGTAGTGTTCTTCGGTAGGAATACCAAGACCATTCAGTAAAGTGGCAGCATCGGATTCTGCATTCCAACCATCCATATCTGCAAATTCAGCCTCTAATTCGCTGGCACGGATACCGTCTTCGTCACTGAAGTCCTCTTTCATGTAGATGGCGTCTTTTTCCTTCATGATTTCGTAAAGACGCTTATTGCCCATAATAACAGTATCTAATACAGGGTAGGCATCATATTTAAAGTGGTCCTGCTGCAGGAAAGAAAGCCGCTGACCCGGAGTAATGATAACTTCGCCATTGGTTGGCTCCAGCTGTCCGGACAAAATCTTTAAAAAGGTAGATTTACCGGCGCCGTTAGCACCAATCATACCGTAGCAGTTTCCTTCTGTGAATTTGATATTGACGTCTTCAAAGAGCGCTTTTTTCCCAAGTCGTAATGTTACGTTACTTGCACTGATCATTTTTATACCTCATTTTTCTTTTCCTATTAATAATGGGAAGATTCCCAATTAGCACCAAAACGTATCATACTAAAAAAAATGTGGAAAAGCAATATAAATTTGATATAATAGAAGCGTGAATTTGCAAAGTTGAGAAGGTTATGAGAGGAACTTTAGGATGAATTGGGATTTCGATTGGAATATGATGCCGTGCGGTGTAGCATATTGTAAAATTGAAACTGAGGAAAACGGAGAACGGTATGTTTTAGGCAGCTGTAATCAGGAATTCTTGGAACGTGTGTCTGAAGCGGACAGGGTGGAAAAAATCTGTCAGAAGGATATCAGTAATCTGATTTCTGAGCCGGATAAGGAACGATTTTTTCATTATATTTCAGATATTATGGCATCGGATGGCGAAATCTGCGTGATTGAATGCAATGTGGTGAAACCGGATGGCACAATAAAAGATATTTACTGGAGAGGAAGAAAAATAGAGGAAGATAACCGGACAGGAATCCTGTTTTCTATTATAGATTTCGATTCGTATAAAAGAGAACGTACCATGCTGCTTGATGCAGTGCATGTTGGTCAGGCAGAGCTGAACCGTCTTATTAACCTGATTTCCTATTTGCCGGTTGGTGTTGCTGTTTTTAAAGAGGAGCACGGATTTGTGCTTCGCGCAGCAAACAATGAGTTTTACAGACTTACCGGTTATACAAGGCAGCAGATGGTAGAACAGAACGTGGATTTGTTTGACTGTATTTATCCGATGGACCGCGGGCTGCTTAGGGATGCGCTTGAAGACTGCCGCACGGGAGGACAGGCGAAGGAGATTCAGATTCGCATTCAGGAGTCAAACGGAGAGCTTCACTGGGTAATTCTGCAGTGTAATCTCTATCCAATCAAACCGGAAGTGATGCATTTTTCCATTGCATGTTGGGATATTACAGAACGTAAAAACTTAGAGGATGAACTGCATCTTTTGGCGGAGCAATATCAGCTTTTACAGGAGCTGGCTGATGAAATTCCCATGGAATATGATGTTGAGAAAAAACAGTATCATATTCCAATCATCTATACGGATATTTCTAAGAAACATAAAATAGAATATATCAGTCAGGACGAGGCATTAGCACATATGCATCTGGACGATAAGGAGGCTTATCTGGCAGCATATGAGGCTGCTGCAAAGACCGAGAAGAAAGGAACCATTGAATTCCGTATTCATGACAGTCGCTGTAAAACACCGGAGGAGTATTTTTGGTACCGTACTGTCTATCGAAGTGTGGCAGGGCCGGACAATCAAATTACACATGTAATTGGTAAATCCTATGATATTACGGCTGATAAAGAACGTCAGTTGGCGCTGTCCCGTGAGATGCGCCTGGACCCTTTGACAAGAGTATATAACAAAGTGGAATCCCAAAGACTTGTGGACGAATATCTGGAATTGGAACCGGATGGAACACATGTCCTGTTTCTGGTGGATGTGGACAATTTTAAAAGAATTAATGATACCTTCGGTCATGCAGTCGGAGATACCATTATTACCGATATGTCCCGCAAGATACGGGAATCTTTCCGAAATTCCGACATTGTGGGGCGAATTGGCGGAGATGAATTTATCGTATTTATGAAAAATACGACAGAAGATTTTGCGCGCATAAAGGCAGAGCAACTTTGTAAAAATGCAAAAAAAGTTGTGTATGGAGGCAACGAGAAGCTACAGGTCACGATTAGTGTAGGCATTGCCATATATGGGAAAGACGGAAGTGATTATGCCACACTTTTTGAGAACGCAGATACTGCTATGTATAAGGTCAAAAAAGTGGCTAAAAACGGATATGCTTTTTTGGATGGAACAGCCGGCACTGCAGATGAGGAGCGAAAGCTTCCGAATGCAATTGTTACAAATGGGGAGCATGTTGATAAAGAGGTATTGAATCTGGCATTTAATCTGCTTTCACATGCTAAGGACTTGGATGTTTCATTGAATCTGTTATTGGAGCAGATTGGAAAGAAATTTGCGGCAAATTCTGTTTCTGTATTTGTTTACGACAATAATTATCGCCAGATGACACTGACAAATATCTGGTCTGATATTGGAAAAATTTATGAAAAAGAAAAACTGCCGAGGGACTGGACATTTTTTGATGAGGAACCGGTGGGTGTCTTTGTGGACGTTGTGCAGGCGGCAGAAAAAGCGGGGTTTGAAAATCCGTTCAGACTGGAAAACTGGAATCCGAATAGGGAGCCAATTCGCAGTATGGGTACTGTAAAATTTAAATTTGCAAATGACGTGATTGGAGAATTGGATGTGGCAAGTACCAAAGCAAACGTCGAATGGAACGAAGAAAATCGGGAGACGATTTGCGAGCTTGCACGTGTTGTAAGCGTGTTTGTATCTTTACGTGCAAAAATCTGGGAAGACAGACAGACCATTCATATGCTGCGCCACAGGGAACGATTAACCGGACTGTATGACAGGGATACCTTCCGAGATAAAATTGAAAAGATTTTAAAAAATAGAAATCCAGACAGCCAGTATGCGATTGTAGTTATGGACATCAATAACTTTGCATATGTGAATGAAAATTTTGGAAGCAATGTGGGTGATAAAATCTTATGTGAACTGGCGGATTCCCTGACGCACACCAGTCCGCATATATTATTTGCAAGTCGCATGTACTCTGATTACTTTAGTGCATTTATTCAGGCAGATGGGAAAGAAGAAATTATTGATATCGTTGGAAAAGGAACAAAAGAATATGAAGAGACCTTAAAACGGAAATATCCAATGGGAAGTCTGGGAGTTTCTGTGGGGCTCTGTTTCTTTGATGATGACAATGATTATGAAACGGTAATAGAAAATGCAAACATTGCCCGTAAGTATGCGAAGGAGCACAAAATTGTAAACGGAATCGTTTTTTCCGAGTATATGCGGGAAAAACGGGATGAAATTGTAAAGGTTTCTTCCAAGTTTCAGGATGCAATTCGAAACGGGGAATTTGAAATGTATTTGCAGCCGAAATTCTTAATTGGTTCCTGGGAGATTTACGGAGCTGAGGCACTTGCCAGATGGAAACAGCCGGATGGTACTGTCATGGGACCGGATCATTTCGTCTCTGCATTGGAAATGAATGGACATGTAACAGAACTGGATTTCTACATATTTGAAAAACTGCTTGCTACCATGAAGGACTGGATGGAGCGAGGGAAAAAACTTTTGACAATTTCTACAAATTTTTCCAGAAAGCATTTTGAAAAAGATGGGCGGGAGTTTATCAGACGTATTCAAAAGGCAATGGATTATTACCGTGTCACTGCAGAATGCATTGAGATTGAAATCACAGAAAGTGCAGTAATTGAGAATCTGGATGTGCTGCAGAACTGTATGGAAGAATTAAAAAATATGGGATTTCGAATTGCCATTGATGATTTCGGAACAGGATATTCTTCCTTAAATGCAGTTTTGGAAATTCCTGCCAATGTTATTAAGATGGACAAAATTTTTACGGATAAACTGAATCAGGAAAAGAAGAGGAAGTTTGTATCAAAGATGGGGCTGGTCATTAAAGCAGCCCGCCAGGAGGTTTTGTTTGAAGGAATAGAAACAGAAGAGCAACTAAAATATTTAAAAGCATCCGGCTTTAAATACGGACAGGGATTTTTGTTCGATAAACCGCTTAGGGTAGAGGAATTTGAGCAAAAGTACTTATAGATTGCACTTGGTTTTGTACATTTCATAACCTTTACAACAGACAAATAAAATGATAAAATTTGTATTAAGTCGAAATCTGCCGTATAGTCTGGTGCAGGCGTGTCGACAGACGGAGAAATAATAAATATTATAATATATTTAAGGAGGAAAAAGTAATGTCCAGAGCAAAACAGTCAATGGACGGTAATACAGCGGCAGCTCATGTAGCCTATGCGTTTACTGATGTTGCAGCGATTTACCCAATTACCCCATCCAGCCCAATGGCAGACTCTGTAGACCAGTGGTCAGCAGCAGGCATGGAAAATATTTTTGGAAATCAGGTTAAGGTCGTAGAGATGGAATCTGAAGCAGGTGCAGCAGGTGCCGTACACGGTTCCTTGGCAGCAGGTGCTTTAACTACCACATTTACAGCATCTCAGGGTCTTTTATTAATGATTCCAAATATGTACAAAATTGCCGGCGAAATGCTTCCATGTGTATTTGATGTATCTGCACGTACTGTTGCTACACAGTCATTAAATATTTTTGGTGATCACAGTGACGTATACGCTTGTCGTCAGACAGGTTTCGCTATGTTATGTGAGACAAACCCACAGGAAGTTATGGACTTAAGCCCGGTTGCACACTTAGCAACAATCGAAGGAAGAGTACCATTCCTTAACTTCTTCGATGGATTCCGTACTTCACATGAAATCCAGAAAATCGAGAAATGGGATTTCGCAGATTTGAAAGAAATGTGCAATATGGATGCAGTGAAAGCATTCCGTGCACATGCATTAAATCCGGAACATCCGGCTATGCGTGGTTCTCATGAAAACGGAGACGTTTTCTTCCAGCATCGTGAAGCTTGTAACACAGCTTACAATGAACTTCCGGCTATCGTATCTAAATACATGGCTAAGATCAATGAAAAGCTTGGTACAAACTATGATTTATTCAACTACTACGGAGCAGAAGATGCAGAGCGCGTTATCGTAGCTATGGGTTCTGTAAACGACGTAGCAGAAGAAGTTATCGACTACTTAACAGCTAGAGGCGAAAAAGTAGGTTTAGTAAAAGTTCGTTTATACCGTCCATGGGTATCTGAAGCATTCTTAAAGGTTCTTCCAAAGACAGTGAAGAAAGTAGCTGTTCTTGACAGAACAAAAGAGCCGGGTGCACTTGGCGATCCATTATACTTAGACGTTGCTACCACACTTCGTGAAGCAGGTCTTGATACCATCGTATTAACAGGCGGACGTTATGGTTTAGGTTCAAAAGATACACCACCTTCATCTATTTTCGCTGTATACAAAGAGTTAGAGAAAGATGCTCCAAAGGCTCGTTTCACTATCGGTATCGTAGATGACGTTACAAACTTAAGCTTACCGGAAGTAAAACCGGCTCCTATCACAGCTGCAGCAGGTACTGTAGAGTGTAAGTTCTGGGGTCTTGGCGGTGACGGTACTGTAGGTGCTAACAAGAACTCTACAAAGATTATCGGTGACCACACAGATAAATACATTCAGGCATACTTCCAGTATGACTCTAAGAAGACAGGTGGTATTACCATTTCTCACTTGAGATTTGGTGACAAGCCAATCAAGAGCCCATACTACATCAATCAGGCAGACTTCGTTGCATGTCATAACCCATCTTATGTAACAAAAGGTTTCAAGATGGTTCAGGACGTAAAACCGGGCGGAGTATTTATGATTAACTGCCAGTGGACAGATGAAGAATTAGAGCACCACTTAAATGCAGCAGCTAAGAAATATATCGCTGACAACAACATTCAGTTATATACAATCAACGCTATCGACAAAGCGATTGAAATCGGTATGGGTAAACGTACCAACACAATCCTTCAGTCAGCATTCTTCAAATTAGCAAACGTTATGCCAATCGAAGAAGCAGTTGATTACATGAAACAGGCTGCTAAGAAGTCTTATGGTAAGAAGGGTGACGATGTTGTACAGATGAACTACAAGGCAATTGATGCCGGTGTAGATGCTGTACATAAAGTAGAGGTTCCTGCTTCCTGGTCTAACCCGGCTGCTGATCCGGCTCCGGCTGAATTAACAGGACGTCCAGAGACCGTTAAGATGGTAAAAGAATTATTAAATCCTATCGCATTGATGGATGGTGATTCTTTACCGGTATCTGCATTCATGGGCAACCCGGACGGACAGTTCGAGCATGGTGCATCTGCATATGAGAAACGTGGTACAGCCGTAACAGTTCCTGAATGGGATGCTGCTAAGTGTATCCAGTGTAATCAGTGTGCATTTGTATGTTCACATGCTACCATTCGTCCATTTATGTTAAGTGATGAAGAAGTAAAAGCTGCTCCTTCACAGATTAAACTTGCTGATACAAAGCCAAAGGCAAGCGAATACAAATACACCATGAGCGTATCTCCATTAGACTGTATGGGATGTGGCGAATGTGTTACTGTATGTCCGGTTGGCGCTATCGCTATGGTTCCACAGGAATCTCAGGCAGCAGAACAGCCAGTATTTGACTACTTAGTAGCAAACGTTGGTAAGAAACCTGGTATGCCAGCAGATAACACAGTTAAGGGTTCACAGTTCAATCAGCCATTACTTGAGTTCTCTGGCTCATGTGCAGGTTGTGCAGAAACATCTTACGCTCGTTTAATTACACAGTTATTTGGTGAGCATATGTACATCTCCAACGCAACAGGATGTTCTTCAATCTGGGGCGGTCCGGCTGCTACATCACCATATACAGTAAACAAAGATTCTAAGAAGGGTCCTGCTTGGGCTAACTCCTTATTCGAGGATAACGCAGAGCATGGTCTTGGTATGCAGATTGGTCAGCAGGTATTACGTGATCAGGCAATTGCAAGCGCTGAGAAATGTGCTTCCTCTGACAAAGCATCTGCTGAATTAAAGGCTGCATTTGCTAAATTTATGGAAACAAAGCAGGATACAAAGGCTAACACACCTGCAACAGAAGCACTTGTTGCTGAATTAGAGAAAGCTGCAGCTGCCGGATGTCCGGATGCTAAGGCTGCTCTTGAGAAGAAAGATTACCTTGCTAAGAAGTCTGTATGGATCTTCGGTGGTGACGGATGGGCATATGACATCGGTTTCGGCGGATTAGATCATGTACTTGCTTCCGGAAATAACGTAAACGTTATGGTATTCGATACAGAAATGTACTCAAATACAGGTGGTCAGGCTTCTAAGGCTTCTAACATCGGTGAAGTTTGTCAGTTCGCAGCAGCAGGTAAAGAAATCGGCAAGAAGAGCCTTACAGAAATCGCTATGAGCTATGGTTACGTATACGTAGCACAGATTGCTCTTGGTGCTAACATGGCTCACGCTGTAAAAGTTATCGCTGAAGCGGAAGCATACGATGGTCCATCATTAATCATCGGTTACGCTCCATGTGAATTACACGGTGTTAAGGGTGGTATGAACCACTGTCAGGATGAAATGAAGAAAGCAGTAGCTTCTGGTTACTGGAACCTCTTCTCATTCAACCCAGCTCTTAAGGCAGAAGGAAAGAATCCATTCACATTGACCTCTAAACCAGGTGATGGAACCTATCAGGAATTCTTGAATAACGAAACACGTTACACAAGATTAACCAGATCCTTCCCAGAAAGAGCAGAAAGACTCTTCAAAGCATCTGAAGAAGCTGCTAAGGAGCGTTACGAACATCTGTTAAGATTAGTTGAGTTATATAAGTAATAAGACTATATTAATCAAATGAATAACTGTAGGCACAGCATACTAATTTGTGTGCTGTGCCTCTTTTTTTACTTCAAACGTTTATTCTTGCAGTTTTTGGAACCGGAGTTGCAGTTGGACGGATTGTGGAGAAAATCGAGAGATTGGAACGCAAGAAAGAAGATGAAGAACATAAAAACACAAGCAAAAACGACCGCCGTTAGTATCCTGCAAGATAGGGCGATCGTTTTTCGTTAACTAATTTGTAAGGGTCTAGCCATCTATCGGTAGCACCTTTTATGTAAGTATAGTAGCATTTCTAACATGGTTAATCAAGTAAAACTTTTAAAATATAAGACCTTGTACGGCTCAATATGCTGAATCATAGTGTAAATGAATCTTGCTATCTGATAGCATTCATGCTATTATCTGGATATAAAAAGCCAATCAGGAGCATTGCAATATATGAGAAATTGGAACGATTATAAAGAACATGTAAAAAGAATGGATGAAAAAAGCGGTAGAGATATTGAGGATATTGAGGCACAGGCAAAAATCGTCAGTGCGATAATAGAACAGAGGAATGCCTTGGGCTTGAGCCAGCGTGAATTGGCTGAATTATGTGGTATCCCACAATCTTCTGTAGCAAGAATAGAGTCATTTCAAACAACTCCAAATCTTGCTACACTTTTAAAATTATTGCGCCCATTAGGCTTAAAGTTGACAATATCAAAATAAGTAATAGAATGAGGATGCGTTAGGACAATCATTACGGTGTAGACTATAATTTACCAATGGGGGATTGCAATGTATTATCATGCAAACGATAAGTTGAAAAGAAAAATGTTAATTCGATATATTTCAAATACATATAGAATCAAATTCATGGCATGTCTGGTGTCATGTATCATGCTTTTGGCGCTTGGAGTATTCTTATTTGTCGGTTCTGTTTGTGTGTTTGGTGGAAGTGCAGGCACAGAGGGAATGATAGTGGGAATTTTGGCAGGATTCATCTTTTTTATCATACCAACAGCATTTTCGATGCTGATATGGCATAAGACGATTTTGAATCTGGGTTCACCATATTCTGAAATGAGCAAAGAATTTATACATATTGAAAAAGCAGGAGTAGAGTTTGGGTATCATGATATTTTAAATCGTTTCGGAACTAGTATGGATTTATATCAAATTTGTTTTGAGGATATTCAGAACATGGAATATGATGCAGAATGCATGCTTTTCACATTGACCGGAGTTGCTCAATTAACAGTTTATGATGATTTTGCGAGTGAAAGAATTAATTTTAGCATGAGCCAGCGAAAATTTTATCCGGATAGCAAGTATTCGTTTCTGCTTGCGTTTGACCAGGCGGAAGAAATCATTAGAAAAATCAAAGAAAAGATAGGAAATTAAACGGCTAAAAAAGTATCTAAGACTAGCGGAGGCAAAGATGAAATATATAGTAGACAGCAAGAAAAAAAGCCAAATGATCAAAGATATTAGAAAAAAGCTTGGAGCAAAGGTGATTGTTCCAACAATCATTTGGCGTGTATTATTTACAGTAATTATTTGTTTGGCTACAATAGTTGCATGTGGCACGATTTATTTGGGGATGAAGGTAAAGGAAGATGCGTGGTTTGTTTTTTTGACCGGAGCAGTGGTTGTTTTTTGTGGTGCACTGATATTAGCACTGATACCACTTTGTTTAAGGTCATATGTGCTGCGGAAGTATATGATGCCATGGATAGGGCTTAAAGATGAAGAAATCGTCTTTGATGATAAAATGATAACACATAGATTCGAAAATATATTTTGGCAAGGGTATATGGAAACATATTGGTGGACGTTTTATATCAGATACAATCAAGTGTTAAGGATTGAGTATGATGAAGTACAACGGATGCTAAGAGTCTATGGACCGAAAGGGAGTAGAAAGTGGTCAGACAGTGATTATTCACAGTGTATTAGTAAAGTTGGAGCAAATCCGGAATGGAAAGATGAAACCTGGCTTGAAATTCCGGAGTATTTTGAGCATTTTGATGAAATTGTAGCACAGATAGAAGAACGGACAGGGCTTAAAACGGTAAATAAAGTCAGACCGTTTGAAACTTATAAGTAAAAAAATGGAATGTATGTACGGAGAATTGGCAGGACAATCTCTGGTGCAGCATTCCTTAGCAGGGTGAATATATGATACGTGAAGACGAAAAAGTATATTTTACAGAAGAGGATAAGAAAAATATTTATATTAAGAAATATACCGCGGAGGAATTAAAAACGAAAGAGAAACAGTACAAGAAAAATCAGAATGTCAGGCGGAGTATCTTTTTGACGATTCTCCTTGGTGCAATTGCGTTATCGGTATTTGTTAAATCATTAGCATATCCTTCGTATCTTGTAATAGCTTTTATGATTTTTCTGATTATCCTATATGAAAATATTGATAGAACAGATATAAAAGCTGTCAGACGCAAATATTATTTTGAGGTATTGGTTGAAGAAAAACTTGAAACAGAGACTATTATTGAGCAGACATTATCACCGGGATCAAATATAACAACATTTTATCCGATACGAGGTCGGGTTTTGGAAAATGATTATTTTAGCATGTTTTATCTGGAGAAAGAGGAATATGAAAAATGTCGGGTTGGTGAAACGGTAAGGATTACAGTTAGAGAAGAAAAACTGTGATAAGTAATTATACGAGGGGAAGTTCAAATGATTCTAAATTTATACATGGAAGAACAAATGGTAAGGCAAAATAAATGGTGGTTTTCACTCGACGGCACACAAGAAGTCGTTGCGCGTGCAGTAAATGGAGCCAACATGCGCACATGCCTTTGGTATGGAGATCATAAGTTTCAATTCGAAGCTATTCCTAAGATGATTAAAAAGAGAGAATTATCTTTCAAGTATCCGTATTATTATAACATGAAAAAGATGCTTGGTTTTCGTATACTGGAAAACAAGAATGTTATTGCCGAATTACATGTGGATGATTTGCGATGTAGCGAAAAAGGAAAGGATCATCATATAGGTACATATGTATTCTATTATGAAGGAGAAACATATTTACAATTTCACATCGGCTTACCGAAACATGGTTCCACTTATTTCTGTTTGTTTAAGGAAAACGGAGAATTAGTTTCCATCATTGCTCGTCATAGTGAAGGGAAAGAATACCATAATTGCAAAGCAACCTTGTATATTGAGAAAGATGAATACCTGTTAATCACGTTACTTTCTTGCACATCAGAAATGATTGACATTCAAAATTATTGGGATGACCACCACGATCCGACTGCCGGATTATTTACGTCAAAGTTAGAGGCAGAACGTGCTATGTACGATGCTAGTTTTATAGAAAGAGTCAAAAACGAAGGCAATCAAAAAGCTGCCTATGAAACCTTAAAAATACAAGAGGAAGATATAAAGCTGGCTACGGAAATGCGAGATGATCAAAAAGAACTAACGCCAAAAGAGAAAGTATTATCAAGGATGGAACATATTCTACTTTTCCTTTTGGTGACATTCATTGTAGTTATCGTGTTAAAAATATTTGGGTGGAAAGGGTTTGTGTTTATTTAGCCCTAAAGGTTTTTGCAAATGAAACATTGAACAGTAATAGAAGGGTTAAAATGGTTTACATGCTATGCATGATAGAGTTGTAATCAGTAATTTGAAAGATATGAACGGTTGGAGAGAAACAGCCGGGAGAGAGAAGCAGTATATACAGGAATTCTTAATGCAAGATGCAAAATCAGATATTAGACGGGATAGGATATCTAATTTGATTACAGCACTATTAGGATTCGGAATGATAGGGAGTGCAATAAGCAATCTTTTGAAAATGGGGGATATATTTAAAACGGAAAGTCTGATAACTTCGTTTGCATTATTGGGTATTCTAGTTATGTTAGCATTAGGGGGCGTTGGATGCGAGTGTACTGTCATATCGAGTATGAAAAGAAATAAAAGCAAAATATACTATAATGCTATAAAAAATGGAGAATTCATGATACTTGATGTTCATGTAGATGATGATGTTACTCCTACAGATTCGGTTTATCATTTTGGGATAGTTAGTGACTTAGAAGGAACGCAATATGATGAGAAAATAAGAATGTGTATGACGGGCACAGGAAAAGCAATACTTGTCTATATTGAGAGAATTCAAAAAGTGATTATATTACCATGTTATATGAATTGAAAATTCGAAATGAAGAAAGATGTTAAGCGTATGAAGTATCGAATTGTAAAAGAAGAATTAAAAAGGTTTACATATTATGGAAGAATCCTTCTTATATTTTGTGACATTGTTTGGATAAAAGTTCTGTATAAAGCATTCAGTGATAACACATATATAGGATTAACGGTACTTGCCTTAGCCATATTTGCGTTACTTCTGTATGGGACATATTTTGTATTTCGAACACCATATTTTTGCATTCCAATATCCAGATACTATGATAAAAGGATACTAAAACAGCTTGTAGAAAAAGAAACCTTTATTGTTTTGAAAAAAGGAAAAATCTGGGAGTCAGAACATTGGATTAAAATACAACATATTTTCTTGCCTAAAAGTTTGATTTGCAGGTTTGGGGGATCAGTTGCTTCAAATACAATTATGACAATTTCAACACTTGATAATAAAGAGTATACACTGTATCATATGGGTCATTTGCAAAGACAACAGGAAGAAGAAATGATTGGTAGTACACTACCACTTGTTAGATTACTAAATGAAAAAGGGTATGATGGGCAGAAAGCTATTTTACGATTACCATCTGTCACAGATAAATTTTTAGATGAGATGTTTAAAAACTATTTATCAAACCATTCGGTAGAAGATTTGATCAATACGACAGACATTATGGAAATATACGTAAAAGAATATGACAGAATTATGAGCGGTGGCCGGAAGAAAAAGTAGATGGCAAAGTGAACTTAAGATGAATACCGGTGGAATTAAGGAAGAGAGAAAATGACATATAGTGTTGTAAAAGAAGAATGGAAACATTTAACATATTTAGTAAGATTGGCAATGTTGATTTGTGATTTTATATGGGTGCAAGCTGTATATAAAACTTTAAACAAAGGATTTCAATTTAAGTTAGTAATTGCTTCAGTCGTTATATTTGCGTTACTTTTATATGGAACGTACCTCACCTTTCGAACACCATATTTTTGTATTCCTATGTCGCGTTATTATGATGCAAAGGCATTAAAGAAAAGTATCGAAAATGACAGTTTCGAAGTGTTGAAGGAAAACAAAATTTGGGTATCAGAGCATTGGCTTAAAATACAAAATATTTTTTTGCCTAAAAGTTTGATTTGTCAATTGTCGGGGTCAGTTACATCTGCAACTATTATGATGATTAGGACAATTGATAATAAGGAATATGTATTGTATCATATGGGGCATTTAAAAAGACAACAAGAAGAAGAAATGATTGGTAGTACATTACCACTTGTTAGTTTATTGGATGAAAAAGGATATGATGGTCAGAAAGTAATAACGCGGTTATCATGTGTTCCAAAACCATATTTAGAAGAAATGTTAAAATTATATTTATCAAACCATTCGGTAGAAGATTTAATTAATACAACAGACCTTATGGAAATGTACGTAAAAGAATATGATCGAATTATGAGTGGTGGGCGGAAGAAAAAGAAGAAAAAGTAAGAAGCCTGAAACCTATAGATAAAAAGAAGAGGTATGTAATAAAAGCCCTCCAATCATCAGAAAGGAGGGTGGTGTGATTATGATGATGGATTACATAACATTAGCAGGATTTATTCTTGCAGTTTTTGGAACCGGAGTTGCAGTTGGAAGGATTGTAGAGAAAATCGAGAGATTGGAACGCAAGAAAGAAGATGAAGAACATAAAAACACAAGCAAAAACGACCGCCGTTAGTATCCTGACAAGATTTGGCGATCGTTTTTATCGTTAATAATCATTAAGGGCTAGCCGTCTATCGGTGGCACCTTTTATGTAATTATAGTAGCATTACTAACATGGTTAATCAAGTAAAACTTTTAAAAGGCTAGTAAATTTAATTAATTCAACAGACATTACGGAAATGTACGTAAAAGAATATGACCGAATTATGAGCGGTGGGCGGAAGAAAAAGAAGATAGCAAATTGAACTTGAAAGTCATATTTTTTGCACTCCATCTTCAAAACCCAAAAAATTTACAAAAATATAATAAAATTATCTCTATGCATATCCCTCATAAGGTTGTACAATAGTATTAGCGACACGAGATTTGACTCGTGAATAAAAGGAGAAAAGGGGTAATTAAATGAGAAACGTAATCAATTTGAATGAAAACTGGAAATTCATCCAGAAAAACGTTGGTTTACCAACCGCATTTCCGGCTGACTGGCAGGATGTAAATCTTCCACATACCTGGAATGCAGTAGATGGAAACGACGGAAACGGTGCATACGACCGTGGAAACTACTGGTATGCAAAATCCTTTGAGACACCAAAGCAGCCTTTGGCAGGTGGAAGAGTTTTTGTAGAAATTCTTGCTGCAAACTCAGAGGCAACGGTTTATGTAAATGGACAAAAAGTGATTTATCATGAAGGCGGCTATTCTATTTTCCGTGCAGATATTACAGATTATTGTAAAGAAGAAGGCGAAAACCTCTTAGTGGTAGAATGTAATAACGAAGCAAATGACAGAGTATATCCACAGAATGCAGATTTTACGTTCTATGGCGGTTTATATCGTGGTGTAAACTTAATCAGTGTTCCAAATGCACACTTCGATTTAGAGTACTATGGTGGCCCTGGTATCATGGTTACTCCAAAGCCAACCGAGTGTGGTGGAGCTACCTTTGAAGTAGAAGCATTTGTAAAAAATGCAGATGAAAACTTTACCGTTTTATATACCATCTTTGATGAAGAAGGCGAAGAAGTAGCTTATGCCTGCCGTCCGGCATCAGAACCAAAGACAACCATCTTTGTTCCGGATGCTAACCTTTGGGATTTTGATGATCCATACCTCTATACAGTCGTTGCAGAACTTCAGAGAAGAAATGAGAGCTATGACGAGATTGAAACCCGCGTAGGTGTCAGAAGCTTCTCCTGTGATCCACAGAAGGGCTTTATCATCAATGGCGTAGAAACTCCGCTTCGTGGTGTATCCCGTCATCAGGACAGAGTATATGAAGGAAATGCATTAACAGCAGAGGAGCACTTTGATGATGCTTTATACATCAAAGAATTAGGTGCAAATACCATTCGTCTTGCACACTATCAGCATTCACAGGATTTCTACGATGCATGTGATGAATTAGGTTTCGCTATTTGGGCTGAAATTCCATTCATCTCTGTAATGAGCAAAAATCCACATGCTCATGAGAACTGTATCCAGCAGATGAAGGAACTGGTTATTCAGAATTACAACCATCCATCAATCATGTTCTGGGGCGTTTCAAACGAAATCTTAATCGGTGGTATTTCTGAACAGTTATTAGAAAACCACAAGGAATTAAATGCATTAGTAAAAGAATTAGATCCAACCCGTCTTACAACCATTGCGCATGTATCCTTCACACCGGTTGACGGACCAATGCATGGAATTACAGACACTGAAAGCTATAACCATTACTTCGGATGGTATGGCGGCAAGATGGAAGACAACGGTCCATGGTTTGATAACTTCCATGAAAAACATCCGGACATCTGCATTGGTGTTTCTGAGTATGGTTGCGAAGGTATTATTACCTATCATGGTCCTGAACCAAAATGTAAAGATTACAGCGAAGATTATCAGGCACTTTACCATGAACATATGGCAAAAGTTCTGGACGAAAGACCATGGATTTGGTCCAGCCATGTTTGGAATATGTTTGACTTCGGTTGTGCAGCACGTAACGAAGGCGGCGTAGCCGGACGTAACAATAAAGGTCTTATGACCATGGATAGAAAGACAAAGAAGGACAGCTACTTTATCTGCAAAGCATACTGGAATCCGGAACCAATGGTTCATCTTTGCGGAAAACGCTATGCACAGCGTGCAGGTGAAACGGTTGAAATTAAGGCTTACACCAACCAGGAGAGCGTTGTACTTTACATGAATGGTGAAAAGGTAGGCGAACAGGCTCCGGTTGACCATATCTGTAAGTTTACAGTAGCAATGAAAGATGGTTTCAATACCTTCCTTGCAGTGGCTGGTGAAGTGAAAGATACTATGACACTTGAAAAAGTAGAAACAGAACCTGAAATCTATGTACTTCCTGGACAGGATGACAGTGAAGGTGGAGCAGCAAACTGGTTTACAACAGAAGGCAGCGTGGAATTAGATGCTGATGCTGTAATGGAATTCCCGGAAGGAAAACTGAGTGTAAAATGTACCGTTGGTCAGGTTTGCAAGAATCCGGAAGCAAAGGCAATGTTTGAAAAGATGGCTGGAAGAGAATTCGGACCGGATATGCCGATGTGGGGATTGCTTGAAAACTTCTCCGTAGAGATGATGATGGGCATGGCAGGTAATTTGCCGGATGGTGCAATGGCATTCATCAATAAGAAGTTAAATGCGTTTGATATTGTAGAATAATTGAGAATGGTAAGAAGTGCGCAGGCGTTATGCCTGCGCATTTTTGCTGTTATGCGTTTTTCGATATTGTTGTGGAGATACTTGGCATGCCTTCTGGAAAGCCTGGGAAAAATAACTGCTGGAAGAAAAACCGGTTGCATTTGCGATTTCTTCCACACTGTAATTTGTGGTTTTCAGCAGGTCTTTAGCAGCGGCAATCCGCACCTCTGTTAAATAAGCCATGGGGGATTTCCCATATAATTCCGTAAACTTATGACTGAGATAGTATTTAGTCAGGTTACAGATTTCGGAAAGGCTGTCCAGAGTGATTTTGGTCTGATAATTTGTTTCGATATATCGTTTCGCCTTGTGACATTCGCGACTGCTGTTCTGTGGGTTTACGAGCTCATAAGAAACATGGTCTTTACGACAGATTAGCAGAATAAGAATGGCAAGGTGATGCTGGCAGATTTTTTCATAGCCTTCTTTTTGATTATGCATCTCGTGTAAAATGTTTTCGAAACATTGACGTATGGAGGAAGAAAAGCCGGAGAAATTCACGATGCTGTATTCAATAGGACGTTCCGTATTTATCTTTAGGCCTTCCACACCAAGAACATAGTAATCTAAGGGGGCGGATGAATCGGAAAATTCGGTATGCTGTACCTGAGCTCCGATTAATACGAGACTATTTGGCAAAAGCGGAATGGTTTCATTTTCAATCTGCATCTGTCCGCGGCCGCTTTTGATATAAAAAATTTCAGTAAAATAATGACTGTGCGGATAACTGACCCAGTCAGCTCCGTACTTAGCGGATGTGATGTATAAAAGTCTGGACGGCGTTTCATAAGAACCCATATCTTCTAAGCAGAATTTCTGATTACTCATGCAGGATACCCCTCCGGTTGGTCAATTGGTTTTTGTTAATATCAGTATACAATAAGATAGAAATTTTAACAAGAATTTAAAATAGGAAGCAAGATTTCTAAAATTCATAGCAATATGTGGGTAAAAAGGGGAAGTAAAAGATGGTACAATGAAGCTATCAAAGAGAACGTGAATCATGATAGAAAGGTGGAACTATGAGCGGACAGGTTGATACAAAAAAAACAGGCCGGGTAACAATTCCAACAAATCTGGATGTAGTACCGGAGACAATTGAAATTTTAAAACGCTGGGGAGCAGATGCAATCCGTGACTGCGACGGAACGGAATTCCCGGAAGAACTGACAAAGGTTGGTGCAAAAATATATTCTACTTATTATACGACGCGTAAGGATAATGAGTGGGCAAAGGCGAATCCGGATGAAGTGCAGCAGTGTTATATCATGACAGGATTTCACACAGCAGTTGATACAACACTTTGTATACCTTTGATGAAAGGTATTTCAAAGGAACTGATGCAGGTGAATACGAATGATGATATTACCCGTTGGTGGGAAGTGATTGATCGTTCTGCCGATGAGGTGATTTCGCCGGAAAAGTGGAATTATAATGAGGAAACCGGATGTGTAGAGATACAGGATGCAGAACCATTCCATGAGTATACCGTCAGCTTTCTGGCTTACTTAATCTGGGACCCGGTACATATGTACAATGCAGTAACAAACGACTGGAAGGATTTTGAACATCAGATTACCTTTGATGTCAGACAGCCAAAGACACACGCATACTCCATGAAGCGTCTTCGCAAATTCTGTGAGGAACATCCGTATGTCAATGTCATTCGCTATACGACCTTTTTCCATCAGTTTACGTTGATGTTTGACGAACTGAAACGTGAAAAATATGTGGACTGGTATGGCTATTCGGCATCGGTCAGCCCTTATATTTTAGAGCAGTTTGAAAAAGAAGTGGGATATAAATTCCGTCCGGAATATATCATCGATCAGGGATATTATAACAATCAGTATCGTGTACCAAGTAAGGAATTTAAGGACTTTCAGGCATTCCAGCGCCGTGAGGTGGCAAAGCTCGCAAAAGAAATGGTAGATATTACGCATGAGTGCGGAAAAGAAGCCATGATGTTTTTGGGGGATCACTGGATTGGAACAGAACCATTCATGCCGGAATTTGCAACAATCGGTCTGGATGCGGTGGTAGGAAGTGTCGGAAACGGAAGTACGCTACGTTTGATTTCCGATATTCCGGGTGTAAAATACACCGAAGGAAGATTTTTGCCATATTTCTTCCCGGATACCTTCCACGAAGGCGGGGATCCGGTCAAAGAAGCGAAAGAGAACTGGGTAACCGCAAGAAGAGCGATTTTGAGAAAGCCAATTGACCGTATCGGCTATGGCGGATACCTTAAGCTGGCATTGGATTTCCCTGAATTTGTGGATTACGTGGAAAGCGTATGTAATGAGTTTAGAGAGCTGTATGAAAACGCAAAAGGAACAACGCCGTATTGTGTAAAGACTGTAGCAGTACTAAACAGCTGGGGAAAGATTCGAAGCTGGGGCTGTCACATGGTACATCATGCTTTATATCAGAAGCAGAATTACAGCTATGCAGGAATTATTGAGGCATTAAGCGGTGCTCCGTTTGATGTCAGATTTATTTCTTTTGATGATTTACTTGACAATCCGGAAGTTTTAAGTGATGTGGATGTCATCATCAATGTCGGAGATGCAGATACGGCGCATACAGGTGGAGATATCTGGGAAAATCCGGTTATCACTGCAAAAATTCGCGAGTTTGTTTATAACGGCGGCGGATTTATCGGTGTTGGCGAACCATCCGGACATCAGTATCAGGGACATTTTCTGCAGCTGGCAAGTATGATGGGAGTAGAAAAAGAAACCGGATTTACGCTAAACTATGACAAATACAATTGGGAGGAACACCCGGAACACTTCATTCTTGCAGATACTACAAAGGAAGTTGATTTTGGGGAAGGCAAAAAGAGCATTTATGCCTACGAGGGTACCGATATTCTGGTACAGCGAGACAAAGAAGTGCAGATGGCGGTAAATGCGTTTGGTAAGGGCCGCTCCGTTTATATCAGTGGGCTTCCATACAGCTTTGAAAACAGTCGCATTTTATACAGAAGTATCTTGTGGAGTGCACATAGTGAAGAGGAACTTACTCATTGGTTTAGTACGAATTTCAATGTAGAAGTACATGCCTATGTAAAGAACGGAAAATATTGTGTGGTCAATAACACTTATGAGCCACAGCGTACAACCATTTATAGAGGAGATGGTACAAGCTTTGCACTTGCTTTAGAGGCAAATGAAATCATCTGGTATGAGATTTAAGTAAAATGATTATGAAAAAAAGACTATGACAGAGGAATCCAAAACCTTTATCATAGTCTTTTTTCTATTATTTTCCTTCAGTAATAGCTTTTACAGAGGAAGCGTATTCGGATGGCGACATATCGGTAATCTTTTTAAACTGTCTGGAAAAATAATGAAGGGAGCTGTAACCAAGCTGCTCAGAAATCTGGCTGAGATTTAGTTTCCCATTTCGAATCATTTGTTTGGCGGCCTCTATTTTTTTGGTGGAAAAATATTCAATGACACCTTGATTACATTCTTTTTGAAAGACCTTTTGCAGCTGGCTTCGGCTAATCATATTATCTTTACAAATCTGTTCGAGCGTCAGGTGGGAAGAAATATTTAACTCCATATAATCTGCAATACGGTTAAATACATCGGCACTGTTTTTTACGGCAGATAGAGCGGAGGCATCCGTAGGACCATTATATCTGCGGTAAAGGCGAATCAGAAATAATTCCAGATAAAGCTGTATTAAATGTTCTGTTCCATCGGGAACAATCTCTTTTTGGGGCATATATTTCATGTAGGGATCATTGAGCGGGCAATCAAAAAATTTTCGGGCTTCGATTAGAATGTCTGCTAATAGTGCGCGGTCCCGCTCATCTAACTGTAGAATTTGGCGTTTAAAAAAATTCATGGCACTATTTTTACATTCAAAGGAAATTACAATCAGATTCGGAGCAATTTCTCCGGTTGCTTCTACAGCATGAAACTCGTTTGGCTTGTGAAATGCAATGTCACCTTTGTTTAGGAGATGCACCGTATTTCCCATGTTAATGCGTACCATACCCTTGTCAACATAGATAAATTCCCAAAAATTGTGTGTTTCACCTGTAAAAATAAAATCCTTCATATATTCAAAGTAGTGAATCGTATATATTTTTGGAATATGAATAAAGTGATTCAGATAGTTGCCTACATATTTCATAAAACCCTCCAATTAATTTATTCATAAAAATGCATATGCTTTTTTGTGCAATTTTAATAATATTGTATACCTATACACCTAAGAAATCAAGAAAAAAGAGTAGATAGTGCAAATTATTGAAAATATATGACAAATACATTTGTGCAAAAAAGTAATATGATGAAATCACAAAAGATAATTCATGAATGGGGAGGTAAATCATGAAAAAGAAAATTTTAAGCGTATTGTTATGTGTAGCAATGGCAGCTACAATGTTAGCTGGCTGTGGCAGCAAAGATGCAGGCAACAGTAATGCAGGTGGATCAAATGCAGGTGGAGAAAAAACAGATGCTTCTTCTGAAACACTTGTATACTGGTCTATGTGGGAAGCTACAGAGCCACAGGGACAGGCAATTCAGGCAGCAGTTGATGCATATGTAGCAGAAACCGGCATTAAGGTAGATGTACAGTTCAAAGGACGTACAGGTATCCGTGAAGGTCTTCAGCCGGCACTTGATGCAGGAACAAAGATTGATATGTTTGATGAAGATATTGACCGTGTAAACAGTGCATGGGGCAAATATTTAATGGACTTAGAAACTCTTGCAAAAGCAAGCGACTATGAAGCTACTGCAAATGCGGGTCTGATTGCAGCTTGTAGAGAAGCAGGCGGCGGCACATTAAAATCAATTCCTTATCAGCCAAACGTATTTGCATTCTTCTACAATGTAGATTTATTCGAGCAAGCAGGTATTACAGCAGCTCCTAAGACTTGGGATGAACTTTTAGATGCATGTGCAAAATTAAAAGCAGCAGGTATCACACCAATGACAATGGATGATGCTTATGCAACATGTGTGATTGGTTATCACCTTGGAAGATACGTTGGAGAAGACGGCGTTAGAAAAATCGTAACAGAAGGTTTATGGGATGATCCGGCAGTTCTTCAGATGGCAAAAGATATTGAAGAATTAGCTTCAAACGGATACTACTCAGAATATGTTGGAACAAACGTATGGCCACAGGGACAGAACGTTGAACTTGCAGGCGGACAGGTTGCTATGTACTTAAATGGTTCTTGGTTACCAAACGAAGTAAAAGCAACAGCAGGCGAGAACTTTAGATGGGGATGTTTCGCATATCCTGCATTAAATGCTTGCGCAACCAATATTGAAGGTGCAGCTCCTACCGGAACAGAAAGCAATAACTTTGGTGCACAGGTATTTGCTATTAATAAAGATTCTCAGATGGCAGAGGAAGCTTTTGGATTAATCGAGAAGATTACAAAGGGTGAATTTGACCAGAAATTAGCAGAGGATTCTATTGGTATTCCTGCAGATACCACAAATACAGAATGGCCAGCATTAGTAAGCTGTGCAAAACCTGTAATGGCAGAATCTTTAAATCGTTTCACATGGGCAGTTGGTGTTGAAACAAATGCAGACATGACTCCTGTAATCAAAGAGAACTTCATTAAATTAATGGCTGGAACCATTGATGCAGAAGGCTTTGTACAGGCTATGCTTGCAGCAAGCAAATAATTAAACAGTAAAAATAAATATATGGTGGCATCCATTGTGGCTGCCACCATATTTTGGTTAATGGTATCGGAAAGTTAGAGAGGAGAAGCGTAAATGAAGAAAAATAAAGGAATGATAGTGGCATTTTTAACACCAGCAGTATTATTCTTTCTTGTTATTTTTGTTTATCCGATTCTCAGAACAATACTCATGAGCTTTTTTAACATAGAGGGTGTTACGGATGCGATGGGATTGTGGACATTTACGGGAATTGAGAACTATGTAACATTGTTGTCAACATCGCTGTTTCGAACTGCTATGTTGAATTTGGGGAAGATTTGGTTATTTGGTGGAATCATTGTAATGAGTTTGTCACTTTTGTTTGGTGTTATCATTACAAGCGGAATCCGGTTTAAAAAGTTTTTCAGGGCAGTGATTTATCTGCCGAATATTGTAAGTGCGGTTGCACTGGCTACGATGTGGTTACAGTATGTGTATAATCCACAGTATGGTTTATTTAAGACATTTTTTAGTGCGTTACATTTAGACAGCTTAGCATCTATTCCGTGGACAGACGGAGATCACAAGTTTATGGCACTATTGATAGCATACTGTTTTGGTATGGTTGGTTATCATATGTTAATCTGGACAAGTGGTATTGAACGCATCAGTCCGGATTATTATGAAGCAGCGTTGATTGATGGAGCAAATAAGATTCATCAGTTCCGCTATATTACACTTCCTTTGCTGAAGGGAGTATTTAAGACGAATATTACTATGTGGAGTGTAACCTGTGTAGGTTTCTTTGTTTGGTCACAGTTATTCTCAACTGTAACAGCAGAGACGGCAACGATTACTCCAATGGTTTATATGTATATGCAGATGTTTGGTGCAGGAAATACAATGACAGATCGTAATGCGGGCCTTGCAGCATCAATTGGTGTGGTATTAAGCCTTTGCGTGGTACTTGTATTCACGTTATGTAATCTGTTGTTAAAAGATGACGATTTAGAATTCTAAGAAAGGGAGGGCATTTGCTATGAATAAATTAAAATTGAGATTTGCATCCGTTAACTGGAAAAAAGAAGCAAGGCTGCTTCCGGGATATATCATTGTAACTCTGTGGGTATTATTTACTTTTGTTTTATTGGGCTGGGTATTGTGTGCAAGCTTTTCTACCACTCAGGAAATTTTTGCCGGAAAGGCTACCAAATTCCCAACCGGTCTTCATTTTGAAAACTATGTAAAAGCGTGGACAACATCAAATGTATCCGAATTTTTTATGAACTCTTTGGTATATTCCATTGTTTCCTGTGTATTACTGATTTTAATTTGTGCACCGGCAGCATATGTGCTTGCCAGATATACGTTTATCGGGAACAAATTAATCCAGACCGGATTTGCAAGTGCGATGGGTATTCCGGTTATTATGATTATTCTCCCGTTGTTTGGTATTATTTCACAGCTAGGTGTCTTGCAGAATGTGATGTCAAATAAGATTGTACTAATATTCCTTTATATAGGAATTAATGTCCCGTATACAACAATTTTCCTGACAACGTTTTTTACAAATATTTCAAGAACGTATGAGGAAGCAGCGGCAATTGACGGATGTCCTCCGATGAAAACATTCTGGAAAATTATGTTCCCAATGGCACAGTCAGGACTGGTAACTGTTACAATATTTAACTTTATTAATATTTGGAACGAATACTTTATTTCTTTAATTATTGCAAGCAGAAATGAAACAAAACCTGTAGCAGTAGGTCTTTATGGAATGATTAATTCCATGAAATATACGGGCGACTGGTCAGGTATGTTTGCTGCGGTTGTGATTGTTTTCCTGCCAACATTTATTTTATATCTTTTCTTATCTGAAAAGATTATTGGTGGTGTAACAGGTGGTATTAAAGGTTAGAGAGAGGATGAAAAATATGAAAAAACCGGTATTGGTAATTATGGCTGCCGGTATGGGCAGCCGCTATGGCGGATTAAAGCAGATTGATCCTGTGGATGAACAGGGACATATTATTATGGACTTTTCTATTTTTGATGCAAAAAGAGCCGGATTTGAAAAAGTGATTTTTATTATCAAAAAGGAAAACGAAGAGGATTTTAAAGAAGCCATCGGTGATCGAATTGAAAAAGTAGTAGATGTCGCTTATGCTTTTCAGGATTTACATAATATTCCGGATGGATATGAAGTTCCTGCAGAACGTGTAAAACCATGGGGAACTGCCCATGCAGTATTAAGCTGTAAGGATTTGATTGATGGACCATTTGCAGTTATTAATGCAGATGATTACTATGGCAGAGATGCTTTTCAGAAGATTTATGACTATTTATCAACACATGAAGACGATGAAAAATATCGTTATACCATGGTTGGGTATCAGTTGGAAAATACGTTAACCGAAAATGGGCATGTGGCTCGCGGTATTTGCGAAATCAATGAGGCCGGAGAACTGGTGAGCGTAACAGAACGAACACGCATCGAAAAGAGAGATGGTGGGGCTGCGTTTACGGAAGATGATGGTGCGACATGGACAAGTTTACCGAAAGGAACGGTCGTATCCATGAATATGTGGGGATTTACAGCAGGCTTTTTAGGAGAAATTGAAAACGGGTTTGAAGCTTTTTTAAAGGAAGGATTAAAGAACAATCCATTAAAATGTGAATACTTCTTGCCGACAGTTGTAAGTAATCTGTTAGCACAGAATAAGGCAACAGTATCGGTTCTTACTTCTTCCGATAAATGGTATGGGGTAACGTATAAGGAAGATAAGCCGGTTGTTGAACAGGCAATAAAGGATTTTAAGGCTGCAGGCTTCTATCCGGAAAAACTATGGGGAGATAACTAATGGATATGATTTCAGCAGAACAAAAAAAAGAAGCGATTGATAATCTTTGCTTTGAGGGAACGTTTAAAGAGGATATACCTTGGGGGAATGGGCATATTAATGACACCTATTTGCTCATCTATGAGAATGAAAAGAAAGAGACAAAACGCTATATTTTACAGCGAATGAATAAGAGTATTTTTACAAATCCAGTTGAATTGATGGAAAATGTAATTGGCGTAACCTCTTATCTTCGTAAAATCATCATTGAAAATGGTGGAAATCCGGACAGAGAGACCTTAAATGTGATTCCCTCAAAAGACGGCAAGCCATATTTTGTGGATTCTACCGGAGAATACTGGAGAGCCTATATTTATATCGAAGATGCAACCAGTTTTGAACAGGTGGAGAAACCGGAGGATTTTTATGAAAGTGCTGTTGCATTTGGAAATTTCCAGAGGCTGCTTGCAGACTATCCCGCAGAAACCCTGCATGAAACGATTAAAGGGTTCCATGATACAAAAGCGAGGTTTGAAGTATTTAAGAAAGCAGTAGCAGAGGATGTGTGTGGTCGTGCGGCTTCGGTAAAAGAAGAAATCGATTTTGTACTGGAAAGGGAAGATGTTGCCAATTTCTTTGGCGATATGCTTGCAAGAGGAGAACTGATTCTTCGTGTAACACATAACGATACGAAATTAAATAATATTATGATGGACAATGCGACCAGAAAAGGTATTTGTGTCATTGATTTGGATACTGTGATGCCGGGACTGGCAATGAATGATTTTGGTGATTCCATTCGATTCGGTGCTAGTACCGGAGCGGAGGATGAGCCGGATTTGGACAAAATCTGGTGCGATATGAACTTATTTGAGCTTTATACCAAGGGCTTTATTGAAGGCTGTGGCGGTAAGCTAACAGCAAAAGAGATTGAACTGCTTCCAATGGGAGCAAAGGTTATGACCTTTGAATGTGGTATGCGCTTCCTAACCGATTATCTGCAGGGAGATACTTATTTTAAGATTCACAGACCGGGACAGAATTTAGACCGCTGCCGTACCCAGTTTAAACTGGTAGCTGATATGGAAGCAAAATGGGAGACCATGGCGGAAATTGTAAAAAAATATAATGTGTAAAGCGAAATATTTGGTTGACAGATATGGTGTAATCCTTTATAGGGATTGCACCATATTTTACTTTACAACAATTTCTTGGAATGTTACAATTATTTATAGTATGTATTGATTACATGTCGGGAGGAAATGTGAATGGCTAATATTTTTCATACATTGTTAGCGCAGATTCGCAGGAAAAATACAAAACCGGTATACGCGTATGGCAGGCAATACCAGCAAGAGCGGAAGGAAGAATATGCCCGGCAGGAGAGTGTAAAAAAGACAAAGGAATCGGAAAGGACACCAGTTAAAGTGGAAAAGGAAGATTTTTTATTAACCCAGATTGATGAGTTCAGAGAAAAAGCAAAACAGCTTCAGGATTTATTGCTTTCCAAAGAAAGTAAGGTGCAGGAGCTGCAGTCTTTGGTAAACGAGAGAGAAGATAAAGCGCAGGAGTTAGAGCAGATTTTATCTGAACGCCAGGAAGAGGCGGATCAGATTATGAAGGACTTTAATCAGAAGGTAGATGAGCTTTCAGCAAAGGTGACAAATAAAATGTCTGAGATTGAAGTCTCTATTTCAAATCAAGTGACAGAAGTCAAAACTGCCAGCTTAGAGCAACTGGAAGCAAACCGCAAACTAAATGAAGAGCAGATTGCTGCAAATAAAAAGCTGAGCGAGGAGCAGTTAGCAACCAATAAGCAGTTCTTAGAGGAACAGGCGATTGCCAATAAGAAGCTGAGCGAAGGACAGATTGCGGAAGTAAAACAGTTATTGGACAACGCGACGACACAGTTAGAGTCCATTAAGACAGATTTGTCTGAAAAGGTTCATAGCGAGAATGTGAAATGTTATCGTAATATTCAGGATTTGTTCACAGAGTTTGACTCAAAGATTGAAAAGATGGATGAGATGGAAAAAGGGGTTGGATCTGTCCGCGGTTATGTGAAATGTCTGACTTGGTTTTCCGTTTTGAACTTTGTTGTTTTGATTGGGTTTATTTTGTATTCACTAGGTGTATTTAATTTCTAAAGTAAGCGGACGCAGGAATGCGTCCGTTTTTGGTATAGTTTGGATAACAGAGGATAAATATTATGAAGACATTTGATTTTGAAATTGTAAAAAATCCGGAAGTTTTTATGGAAAACCGTCTGCCGGCGCATTCAGACCATATTGCTTATGCATCCTGGTTTGAGGAAGAGGAGAGAGTATCCGGTTATCGGATGCTACTGGATGGTTTATGGAAGTTTTCTTATGCAAAAAATATGGATCTTGCCGTAGAGGGCTTTGAGGCAGCGGATTATAACTGTAAGACCTGGGATGACATTCGTGTGCCGGCACATATCCAGATGGAAGGCTATGACAGGCCGCATTATACAAATACGACGTATCCGTGGGAAGGCAAAGAAGCAATTCTTCCGGGTGAAATTCCAACAGAGTTTAATCCGGTAGCAAGCTATGCAAAGTATTTTACTTTGCCAAAGCATATGGCCGGAAAACGTATCTGCATTTCTTTCCAGGGGGTTGAGAGCGGTGTCGCAGTCTGGCTGAATGGTCATTATGTAGGTTATAGTGAAAACTCTTTTGACCCGGCTGAATTTGAACTGACTCCTTATCTTAATGAGGGTGAGAATAAGCTTGCAGTCCGTGTCTTTAAATGGACATCAAGCAGTTGGTGTGAGGATCAGGATTTTTTCCGCTTCAGCGGTATTTTTAGAAGTGTTTATTTGTATGAGATTCCGGATACACATGTATGGGATATTAAAATCGTACCTACGCTGTCAGATGATTTTAAAGCCGGTAAGTTGGAAGTCACAACTACAACCTGTGGAAAAGGAACGGTCCATTTGTATCTGGCAGAGGAAGGAGAAGAGGTTGTTTCCGGTGAAATTGTTTTAGCCGGAAACGAAAAGGATTCCGAAGTGCAAACGGTCAATTTTGAGGTGCCAAAACCGAAGCTTTGGAGTGCAGAAGAACCGAATCTTTATAAATTATGCGTGGAAGTAACCGATGAGGCCGGCAATTTAGTTGAAGTTTTTACCCAGAATGTGGGCTTCCGCCGCTTTGAAATGGTAAACGGCATTATGACCCTGAACGGAAAGAGGATTGTGTTTAAGGGCGTAAACCGTCATGAATTCAGTGCTATTACCGGACGTGTTCCAAATCGTGATGAAGTCATCAAAGATATTATTGTGATGAAGCAGCATAATATCAATGCAATCCGTACCAGCCATTATCCGGATGACTCTTTATTATATGAGTTATGCGATATTTATGGATTGTATCTGATTGCAGAAAATAACTTAGAATCTCATGGGACCTTTGAAGCTTATCAGAGGGGAAAGGTCGGTTTGGAAGTTGTTGTTCCAAAGGATCGTGAGGAATGGCTTGCAATGATGCTTGACCGTGTAAATTCCTGTTACCAGAGAGATAAGAATCATCCGGCAATCCTAATCTGGTCCTGTGGAAATGAATCCTTTGGCGGAAAAGTGATTTATGAAATGTCACAGAAATTCCGTGAACTGGATCCTCACAGACTGGTACATTATGAAGGAATCGTCCATGATAGAAGTTATAATTCTACCAGTGATATGGAAAGCCAGATGTATACTTTTGCAGAAGGGATTGAGAAGTTTTTGGAAGAACATCCGGATAAACCGTTTATCTGCTGCGAATATTCCCATGCGATGGGAAATTCCTGCGGTGCGATGCATAAATATACAGACCTTTCTGACAGGGAGATGCGATACCAGGGAGGTTTTATCTGGGATTATATCGACCAGTCTATTTATAAAAAGGACCGTTATGGCAAGTGGTTCTTAGCATATGGCGGTGATTTTGACGATAGACCTTCTGACTATAATTTTAGCGGAAATGGTATCGTTTATGGCGGTGAAAGAAATCCTTCGCCTAAGATGCAGGAAGTGAAATTCAACTACCAGAATATTTCTGTGGATTTTGAAGAAGAAAGCTATACGATATGGAACAAAAATTTATTCGTGAATACAGATACCTTTGATGCATGGGTGACCTTGCAGAAGGATGGAACGGAAATCAGGAAGGTTCCGGTAGAGATTTCTGTAAATCCGTTGGAAAAACGAAAGCTTGCACTTCCGGAAGAGATTACGGCAATGATGGCTCGTATCAATAGAGGTTGCGAAGAGAGTGGCTATGAGCCACCGGAATTTGCGGTGACGATATCCTTTACACTGAAGGAAGATACACTGTGGGCAAACAGAGGACACGAGGTAGCTTTTGGACAGTATGTATACAAAAAAGATGTGAAACCATATAGCTGTAAGAAACCGGTTCAGGTAATCCGAAACTGGAATAACATAGGTGTAAAAGGAGAAAATTTTTCCGCTATTTTTTCTTCGCTTAGTGCTGGGCTGGTGTCTTATGTATATGGCGGTGTAGAACTGTTAAAAACAATTCCGCTTCCAAACTTTTGGCGTGCACCGGTGGATAATGATACCGGAAGTCTGATGCAGCAGCGTTACGCACAATGGAAGATTGCAAGTATGTATGTGACAGTGAAAAATGCAGACCGGTTTCAGGATACAACGCCGGTGGTTTTAGAACTGGAAAACAGTGTGAAATTGACTTACACCTTCTTCATGCCGACAACACCAAAGAGTAGTTGCCAGGTGACCTATCATGTATTTGGTGATGGGACGATTGAAACGACACTAACTTATGAGCCGACACCGGAGCTTGGCGACATGCCTGAATTTGGTATGATGTTTAAGCTTGATGCGGATTATGATACGGTAAAATGGTATGGTCTTGGCGAAGCGGAAACTTATGCAGATCGACAACTGGGTGCAAAATTAGGTATTTATGAAAATAAAGTGGCTGATAATATGGCAGAGTACCTCAAGCCTCAGGAATGTGGTAACAAGTGTGGGGTTCGTTATGCAAAGGTGGTTGATAAAAAAGGCAGAGGAATGATGTTCTTTGGAGATCAATTATCCTTCAGTGCATTGCCATATACGCCGCATGAAATCGAAAATGCAGCTCATGTTTACGAATTGCCAGAGGTGCACTATACGGTGGTACGCGTTGCACAGGCTCAGATGGGTGTTGCAGGTGACGACAGTTGGGGCGCAAGAGTGCATCCGGAATACTTACTGGATGTTACTAAGAAGAAAGAATTCACCTTCTGTTTCCGTGGAATATAGCTTAAGAAAAACTCTTGTACATTGAACGCTGATACATTAAAATAATAAAAAAATCAACGAGGAAAAACAGGATGAATTTTGAAACAAAGAAAGTATGGGTGACAGGTCATAAGAATCCGGATACAGATTCTATCTGTGCTGCCATTTCCTATGCATACTTAAAAAATCAGCTGGGTGACCGGGAGTATATTCCGAAACGGGCCGGAAATATCAATGCGGAGACCAGCTATGTTCTGGATTACTTTAAGGTAAGTGAACCGGAGCTAATTACAGATGCCGGTGCGCAGATTAAGGATATTACTATTCGAAAAACAGTCGGTGTGAGTTCTCATATTTCCTTGAAAAAAGCATGGGAACTGATGAAGAAACTGGATGTAGTAACGCTCCCGGTTACGAACCGTCTGGGCAAGCTGGAAGGCATTATTGTAACAAAGGATATCGCAACCTCTTACATGGATGTGTATGATAATCATGCATTATCGAATGCCAGAACACAGTATAAAAATATTGTGGAAACACTGGATGGAACTTTGGTGACCGGAAATGAACATGCTTATTTTGTGCGTGGAAAAGTCATCATTGGAACGGCAAATCCGGAATATATCGCTGATTCGGTTGAGGCGGATGACCTGGTAATTCTGGGTTCTAAAAAGGAAACACAGATTCGTGCAATGGAGGCAAATGCCAGCTGTCTTGTCATCGGTTGTGGTTTTGAAGTGGATGATGAAGTTATTTCTATGGCAAAGAAGAAGGATTGTGTCATCATTACAACGCCGTTTGATACTTTTTCCATTGCCCGTCTGATTAATCAGAGCATGCCGATTAAGGAATATATGACTAAGGAACACTTAGTCACCTTCGACATCGATGATTATGTGGTGGATGTGAGAGAAACGATGTCTAAAATCAGACATCGTGATTTCCCGGTGCTGGATGAAAACGGAGATTATCTGGGCATGATTTCCAGACGTAATTTGATGAGCATGCAAAAGAAACAGTTTGTACTGGTAGACCACAATGAAAAAACACAGGCAGTTGATAATATTGAAGAGGCTGAGATTTTGGAAATTATTGATCACCATCGTATCGGAAGTTTAGAGACCATTTCACCGGTTTACTTCCGCAATCAGCCACTCGGATGTACGTCAACCATTATCTATCAGATGTTTGGTGAGAAGAATGTGGAGGTGCCAAAGGATATTGCAGGTCTTTTGATGGCGGCGATTATTTCCGATACGCTGATGTTCCGTTCTCCAACCTGTACACAGCAGGATATTAAGGCAGCGGAAGAACTGGCAGATATCGCAGGAATTGAACTGGAATCTTTTGCAAAGGGAATGTTCCAAGCCGGAAGTGATTTTAAGAACAAGACAACAGAAGAAATCTTCTACCAGGATTTTAAGATTTTCCATTCCGGAGAAGTAGATTTTGGCGTATCTCAGGTGAGTGCTCTAAGCCGTGAGGAACTGGATAAGGTCGGAGAGCAGCTAAAACCATTTATGAAACAGGTATTAGGCGATAAGAGACTGGATATGGTATATGTCATGCTCACAGACATTTTAGAGGAATCTTCTAAAGTAATCTGTGAAGGACATGATGCAGAAAAACTGTTGGAAGAAGCTTTTCATACAGAAAGCGGCATAGAAAAAGAGGGAACTTTGAAGGGTGTTTACCTGGAAGGCGTAATTTCCAGAAAAAAACAGATGATACCGACGTTGATGAATGCGATGGCGGAGAAACTGTCATAGATATTTAGCTAATAACTTATTGTCGATTCTTTTTCGCTTTCTTGAATTATATCTGCAGAATTAATGCCGTCAAGGTCAA
>CALZGM010000031.1 GCA_945787015.1 uncultured Roseburia sp. | reverse complement strand
AAAATTAGGCATAATAAGCTTTCTATACCCCAGAGGACATTTTGAGAAAGATAATATAAGTAGGTTTGGTTGACATAACATCGAACAATTTGCAAAAAATTGAAAAAAGCTGGTTTTCAAGCCAGCACACATCTTCTTTTTCCGCTTGAGCACAAAAAATCTTCGGAACTTAATGCCGTCAAGGTTGCGCAGCACTTTTGCTTGACCTTGACGGCATTAATTCTGCAGATATAATTTAAGAAAGCGAAAAAGAATCTACTATAAATTTTGTACTAAATACCTACTTAGCAAGTTCATCCGCCAAAGCTTTTAGATTTGCAACATCCGCCTCTTTCACGGTGGAACGAATCGTAACGACAGGCTCTACCAGTTCCAGATTTTTCATGGTCTCTAAAATGGCTTTCATGGTTCTTGCTGCAGTCGGTCCCCAGGAACCGTTTTCTACGATTGCAACCTTACGATTCTGATATGCCTTGCTCTGTAAGTGATGTAAAAAGTCCTGCATACACGGGAATACACCACCATCGTAGCTGGCTGCTGCCACTACCATGCGGTCATAGCGGAACGCATCCTCGATGACTTCTGCCATGTCTTCTCTTGCAAGGTCACTTACCACAACCTTTTGTACGCCGCGTTCTCTTAACATCTCACCCAGCATTTCTGCTGCTTTTGCAGTATTTCCATGAATGGATGCATATGCAATTAATACGCCTTCATTTTCCGGCTTATAACTGCTCCATGTATCATACAGTCCAATGTAATATCCTAAGTTTTCTTTTAAAATCGGTCCATGCAAAGGACAAATACATGCAATGTCCAAAGCAGCTGCCTTCTTTAATAATCCCTGAACCGGTGCGCCGTATTTTCCTACAATATTAAAATAGTATCTGCGTGCTTCGCATGCCCAGTCTTCTCCTTCTGTCTTTTCCAATGCGCCAAACTTTCCGAATCCATCCGCAGAGAAAAGAACCTTTTCGCTGCTTTCATAGGAAACCATTACTTCCGGCCAATGTACCATCGGTGCCATGTAAAAGCTTAAGGTATGTGTTCCTAAGGATAAGCTGTCTCCTTCTTTTACCACAAGCGTTTTTACCTCAGGGTCCAATTCAAAGAACTGTGGCAGCATGGCAAATGTTTTGGCATTTCCAACCAGTGTCACTTCCGGGAAAAGTTCTACCAATCTTGCAATGCTTCCTGCATGATCCGGCTCTAAATGGTGAATCACCAGATAATCAACGGCTCTTCCATTCAATTCTTCTAACAGACGCGCTTCCCACTCTGCCATACCACGTTTATCAACCGTATCCATGACGGCAGTCTTCTCATCTAAAATTACATAGGAATTGTAAGAAACCCCTTCTGGAATCACATACTGGCTCTCAAATAAGTCCAGTGTGACATCGTCTACGCCTATATATTTTATCTGATTTGTTACTTCTACTTTCAACCTTTTATCCTCCTGACTTTTTGTTTTTTATTCTAGCACAGGCTTTTTCTCCTGTCAAAAAGAACCAATGTGTAGTATAATACAGCTATACGCATAAAAGGAGATCTCATACATGGCAAACAAACGTATTTCTTATATAGATATGGCAAAAGGAATTGGCATTCTTCTGGTTGTAATCGGGCATTTCGGTCTTCCGTCCGAAGCTCTTTTAACCTGGATTTTCTCTTTCCATATGCCTTTGTTTTTCATTTTATCCGGCATGCTGTTATCCCATACAAATGCTCCGGAACAGGATTTGTCTGCCTGTATCAAAAAAAAAGCAAAAAATCTTCTGATTCCGTATTTTACTTTTTCTGTTTTAAGCATGGTATTTTCGGCTCTTTTAGATACAGCTGAATTTCGCTCGTATCTTCCGTATGCCTTGCTTTCAACAGTAACCTTTTATGGTATTTCTGTATTATGGTTTCTTCCGGCATTATTTTTTGGTGAAGTTCTGTTCCTTTTTGTCCGGAAACATACTTCACTCCTTATGAGTGCCCTACTGTCGTTTGGCATCTGCCTTTTAACGGTTTTTTCTGCCAACACCTATCATTACCATTACGTCACGGATTTTGAAAGCTATCTAAGCCTGCTTGGCGCCTTTCTTATTGCCGTTTTCGTCCGGACAGGAATGGCTGTTACCTTTTTAGCTTTTGGTTACTACCTCCACCACTTCTTTTTTGGAAAAAAAACACAGCGCTGCACCAATCTTATTCCGGCAGCGCTGTTTCTGGCACTAAATCTGTATCTTTCATTTAAAAACGGATACGTTGATTTAAACTATCTCCTCTTCAATAATTATCTGCTCTATTTTTCTGCGTCAATCACAGGCAGTCTTGCTGTGATTTGCCTTTGTGCTGCGCTTCCTGAAATAAAGCTTCTTAGCAACATTGGAAAAAATTCTTTCATCATTATGGTAACGCATATGAACTGCCGCTTCTTAGGCATCTGCACCGCAATTGGAAATCTGGTATTATCCATGCTGCCGTTTCTCGGCCAGATTGGTTATTTCCTAATTTCCGCAGTTTGTATGATTCTGTTGGAAGCTGCCGCTATTAGAGTCATTCCCCGCTACTTCCCATTTCTCATAGGACGGAAACGTAACTAGCATTATTCCTGCTTTTTTATTGTTGCACGGCGTTTCTTTTTCTGCTCATACAAAACTTCATCCGATTTTTTTAAAATTGCCGGTACATCTATGTTCCTCTCACAAACAAACTCATATAGGCCTACAGACATTTCAATATAAAACGGCTGTTCACAGGATTTATTAAAGTCAATGGCATAACGTTCTAATCGTTTTGTCAGAACCTCACAGCAATCTTCTTCGCCACCCTCTGCAATCATCAAAGCAACATATTCATCTCCGCCGATTCGGGCAATCACCGCATCCGCCGGCATACAACGTCTTAGGTATTCTGCTGCTGTCTTAATTGCAAAGTCTCCCGCTGCATGACCAAAGCTGTCATTGATTTCTTTCAGGTGGTCAATGTCAGCAAACATAAGATAAGCTTTTCTGCCGGTATTTTTTTTGATTAACTGCATCGCCTTTTCCATAAAACCACGCCGGTTTAGTAGTTGGCTCAACTCATCATAAGCAGAAATCACACTTAAAATACGATTTTTCTCTTCCAGCTCCTGTTTCATGATACGTTCGCGGATATTCAGGTTGATAACCCTTCGTAGCGAACCTAACTGCATACTGCAGATTAATGTAAACATATATTCTGAATGATCTGCCTCGCAAAGAATCATTCCATACTGTTCTTCCCCTGAAAATAAAGGAAATGCCATATAGGAATGTGCACGGTCCTGCGGTAATAAATTTGCAAAACCCTCTCCCCATTTTATCGGCATCAGTTCCTTTGCACTGTTGCATACCATTTTTTGTTCATCATAATAAGCAGTCAGATAAATCATATCCGGGTATTGCATAGCTTCGTCCTTATGATGTATGACCTCTTTTGGGAAAAAGAGCAGATAAGCACTTTTGATATCCATCGCCTGTAAACGCTTTAAGATGTTCTTCATCTGTTCCTGCATCTCCAGTGAACTATACATCAGGTCCATCGTAAAAACAGGAATAAACCAGTTTTTTCTTTCCGATCTGATATTTGCCATCTCGAGCCTGCTCATATCTTCTGCGTGCATATACTGCAACATTGTAAAACGAATGTTCATCAAGGCCGTGTGTGTCCATTTATCCTCTGCCAGTATCACCAGTTCATCTAATACCTGCTGGATATATTCCACAACCAGACGTTTTGAAATAAAAGGATTTTCACACATACGTTTCAAATACCGAATCAACAGTTCAGAAGAAATCTCTTTTTCTTTATTCACAAATACCATATCTACAATGTCGGAAAAATAAAGTTCCATCAGTGCACGATATTTTTCCTTTTCCTTTTCATAGGACAAGGATGTAAATAATTCTTCTGTCACCTCTGCCGCACGTTCTTCTACAAACTCTTTAATTTCGCCAACTGTCATTCCCAGCTTTGCATTTACTGTTTTTGTCTTGCAGCCACAGGATGCCCGTTTTTGAAACTGCGGCTCTAAATCCATGGATTCCGGTTTTTCTCCATTACAAAGCTTAAGAGCCATCTGTACTGCGGAATAGCTAAATGCGAAGCTGCTATGTGCCACACTTGTCAATGGTGGTTCTAATGTTTTAGCCACATCAGAATCATCATAGCCGGTAAAGGCAATGTCATGTCCCACTACCAGATCTCTGGCTGCGCACACACGATATCCTGCTTTCGCCATGTTATCGTTTGCAAATGCAATCGCCTCTATACCCGGATTATTGTCAAGCAGCTGCTCCACTTGTTCATCCACCATTTCCGTATAGTTTCCATGCACAATCAGAGATTCTTCCACCGGAATCCCTCGTTCCGTGAGGACATCCTTATATGCCTTCATACGCTGGTTTGAATCAAAATTTCGCTCCGGTCCTGCAACAAATCCAATCTTTTTATAGCCATGAACATCCACCAGATGTTCAATGCAGGCACGCATACCAATATAAGTGCCTCCTGTCAGAGAAGGAATATTGGGGTCTTTTACCTTATCTCCCAAAACCATACACGGGATTCCTTCAAAATGTTTAACAAACTCATCAATATCCGGCACATATTTAAAGGTCGACAAAAGACCGTATGCCACGATAATCGCATCCGGTTTTAAATAGTGTACATAATCATATATGGTATGAAACTGATACTCATAGTCCCAGGAAAAACTTCCTGTTAAAATATCTTTATAGTAGTTGGATAAATAAGGACCTGTAAAAAAAACTAAATTAACGCCTTCTCTTCTTGCACATGCCTGAAATCCCTCCATCATTTCTATGGAATATGAGGATATTGCATTTCCAATTATAATCGCAATTGTTTTTCTTGTTTTCTCCGCCATAGTCTCTACCTCCATATAAAGGCTATAATCTAGTCCTATTTTACCATATTTTACATTTCTTGTCAGTAGTATTTCTCTCTCAAAATTGAAAAAGTCAGGATTTCTTCTTTTGAAATCCTGACTCTTTCTAGCTATATTTCACAACGTTCTTACGCTCTGTCAATCACAATATGTCTCGGTTGTCCTGTAATCATAATTGGAGAAAGTTCTGCCTGAATTAACGGGCGAATATAATTTGCCATCTCCTCACTTACGTTTGTACCTTCCTCTGTAATCCATTCCAGCGGAACCTTCTTTTCAATGTTCGCGACCTTATGTACATCATACAAATCCGTCGTACAGATATATGGGTCACTGGATACTCTCTTTAAGATTACCATCTTGCCTGTCTCGTCATCTTCAAACGCAGCCTTTACCGCAGTACCGCCTACCTGATAAGCCTCTGTAATATCTACACGGGATGTCATATGACCGGCGCATCTCTGCAGGGTCGCCAGCTCAACCGCACGTGTCTTGCAGCCAAACTCCTGTCCGATGACATCTGCCAGATATCTCGCTGTACCGCTCAGCTGTTTATGTCCGAATGCATCCACAAATTCTGTATGGTCAGCTAATTCAAAGACATACTTGCCATCAGCCGTCTTAACACCTTCCGATACCGCAATTACGATACCTTTTTTCTTCTCAAACAACTCTCCGACTTTCTTTTTAAAAGCTTCCATATCAAAAGGAATCTCCGGCATATAGATTAAGTCAACGCCTTCACAATCCTCGCATCTTGAAAGAACCGAAGCCCCCGTTAACCATCCTGCATTACGTCCCATGATTTCAATAATGGTCACAAGCTTCATATCATAAACCAAACCATCACGAATTAATTCCTTTGTTACAGATGCAATGTATTTCGCTGCGCTTCCGTATCCCGGTGTATGATCTGTTACCGGCAAATCGTTATCAATGGTTTTCGGTACACCCATAAAACGGATTGGGCTATGAATCAGCATTGCATAGTCGGATAACTTCATAATCGTATCCATAGAGTCATTTCCGCCAATGTAGAAAAACGCCTTAATATCATACTCCTCTAAAATTGCAAAAATCTGTTCATACAATTCCCGGTTGCTGTCAATTTCCGGCAGTTTAAAACGGCAGGAGCCTAAAAATGCAGATGGCGTTCTTTTCAAAAGTTCTAAGTCTAAATCTGACTTAATTTTTTCATCCATATCCACAATATTCTTCTCTAAAAAGCCCTGAATACCATGGCGCATACCATATACCTTTTGGGCACCTAAATCCTTCGCTGTCTTGTAGACACCTGCTAAACTTGAATTAATTACCGAAGTCGGTCCTCCTGACTGACCTACAATTACATTTCCTACCATAATGTGTTCCCTCCCATGTGTTACCCACTTAGTAAAAATCTTTTACTAACTCCATTATACGAATGGAAGTGCTACATTTCAACTTGTTTTTAATTTGGTACATTTCGTCAGCTTATACAGTTCTTCCGTTGCCAGCCTTGTCTTTGCCGCAACATTTTCCCCATTCTTCGGGAAACAGTAATACTGAATCTTTTCATCTCCGATGCTAATCATATCTCCAATCTCATACCAGAAGAAATCCGAATATAAACTATAGGAAGCCTGCGGATTTAAACAGTAATCAATCTGCCCTTCACATCCTGTCAGACGGAACCCTTCTGCGGTATGCAAAAGCCGTCCCTCTCCTACTTTGTATACACATTCTGTATTCACCAGCATATAAATGTCCACCGGGATGTCCAATCGATAAGTGCGTTCTTCCAGTTCTTTTTTCACGCATTCGCGCTCCCATCGGTACCAGTCCGGAACATGGGAATACAACGTTTCTCCTGTTAATGATTTTAAGTAGCCTTCCTCCGTCAACTCATATGTATTTCCACAGTCATGGCAGGTAATTGTGGTACCCTCGCCGTGCATTTTACCTTCCGCCCCGCAATGCGGACATTTATACAGGACACGGTGAAGTCCGTCTGCCCGAAACTTCTCGTCAATGATAATGCCTTTTTCCTGCTGTTCTTTAAAGTTATCAAAATCAAACTCCTTTGCCAAAATCTGATTCAGCTCATCGACAGATTTTTCTTTGATTTCCTCCGGTGACAACAAATATTTCATCGTTGCAGAGACCTTTGTCTTTCGCACCTGCAAACAATTATACAAGGGGTCATGTAAAAAGGCACCCTCTGTACGAATCATCACAACCGGAACCTTTAAAAGCTTTAGGCACTTTCCAAGACTTTCCGGCAGCGGCGTTGCGGTTCCGTCAAAACTGTAACTGGCTTCCGGATACATGATAACGGATGCATTTAAATCCTTTACGGTATAATGCATATCACGTACCAATGTCACGTCATTGATAAATTTTTTCGTTGAAATACAGCCAAGCAGCCGCATCAGCCATGCTTTTCCCACGAAGCCATCCAAAGTTGTTACAATATGCCATTCTCTGTCCGCCATCAAATAGGCAGCTATTTCCAGGTCAATAAAACTGGAATGGTTCATCAAAACCAGACAGGGTTCCTTCTTCCCCAGTTTTTCCATTCCAATCTTCTCATAGCTAAACTGAGATGATTGTAACAGAAACCAACAAGCAGCCTTAAGAATTCCTCTTAAGGCTGCCATTTGATGTGTCGGTTTCTGATGTTTTTCCTGAGGCATTGCAAGCACATTCTGATAGCTTTTTTCAATCACCTTTATTTTCAAAACTTCATACCCTCACTATACATTAATTTCGGCTTTTACACCAAGTTCATCCTTATTTGCCTCTAAAATCGGTTTTACTACATTTGCAAGGAATTTCTCTACCTGAAGCGGTGCACGTCCCACATATTTTGCCGGGTCCATAGCTGCCTGTAATTCCTCTAACGTCAGGTTAAAGGACGGATCCGCTGCAATAAGCTCTAAAAGATTGTTTTCTTTTCCTTCCACCTTGACATTTTTTCCTGCTTCCATGGAAAGCGTACGGATTTTCTCATGAAGTTCCTGTCTGTTACCGCCATTCTTTACTGCATCCATCATAATATTTTCGGTTGCCATGAATGGAAGCTCTGACATCAGATGCTTGGTAATGACTTTATCGTAAACTACCAGACCATCTACTACATTTAAGCAGAGGTCTAAAATACCGTCAATTGCAAGGAAGCCTTCCGGAATGGATAAACGTTTATTTGCTGAGTCATCTAAGGTTCTCTCAAACCACTGGGTAGCAGAGGTAATCGCCGGATTCAAAGCATCAACCATCACATAACGGGAAAGAGAGGCAATACGTTCGGAACGCATTGGATTCCGCTTATATGCCATTGCGGAGGAGCCAATCTGATTCTTCTCAAACGGTTCTTCCACTTCCTTTAAATGCTGTAACAAACGGATGTCATTAGACATCTTATGTGAACTTGCAGCAATTCCGGCAAGAATATTTGCTACTCTGGTATCTACTTTTCTGGAATAGGTCTGTCCGGATACTGCATAGCACTCTTCAAAGCCCATTTTTTTTGCAATCGTAGGATCAATTTTATCAATCGTCTCCTGGTCTCCGTTAAACAGCTCTAAAAAGCTTGCCTGTGTACCTGTTGTACCCTTAGAGCCAAGCAGTTTCAAGCTTCCCATCACATATTCCAAATCCTCTAAATCCATGATAAATTCCTGCATCCAGAGTGTTGCACGTTTTCCGACTGTCGTTGGCTGTGCAGGCTGGAAATGGGTAAATGCTAAAGTTGGAAGATTTTTATAGGTATCGGCAAATTTTGCCAGCTCATCAATCACATTTACCAGCTTTTTATGAACAAGTTTTAATGCTTCACGCATCACAATAATATCTGTGTTATCTCCGACATAGCAGGATGTCGCACCTAAATGAATGATTCCTGCTGCCTTTGGGCACTGCTGTCCATAGGCATATACGTGACTCATTACATCATGTCTTACAAGCTTTTCTCTTTCTTTTGCCACATCATAATTGATATCCTCTGCATGTGCCTTTAATTCGTCAATCTGCTCCTGTGTGATAACCGGTTTCCCGTTCTCACATAAGCCTAACTCCATCTCGGTTTCCGCAAGGGCAATCCACAATTTTCTCCAGGTCTTAAACTTCATATCCGGTGAAAAAATGTACTGCATTTCTTTGCTTGCATAACGTTCTGATAATGGGCTTACATATCTGTCTGTACTCATTATAACCTCCTGGTTTTCTTTGGATTTATTCAAATTCTTTGCCTGTTAATAATTCATATGCTTCTTTATATTTAGCAATCGTCTTATCAACAACTTCTTCCGGTAATAAGAAATCGCTGTCCGGATTTGCTTTTAACCAGTCTCTGACATACTGTTTGTCAAAAGATGGCTGACCTTTGCCCTTCTCATAGCCTTCTACCGGCCAGAAACGGGAGCTGTCCGGTGTCAGCATCTCATCACCGATGACTACATTGCCGTTCTCATCCAAACCAAACTCAAACTTGGTATCTGCAATAATAATTCCCTTGCTTAACGCATATTCTGCGCACTTTTTATATATAGCAATGGTTGCATCCTTAATCTTGGTTGCATACTCTAATCCTTTACCCGGATATTGTTTTTCTAACACTTCGATGCTCTTTTCGAAGGAAATATTCTCATCATGGTCTCCAAGCTCTGCCTTGGTACTTGGGGTATAAATCGGTTCAGGAAGCTTTTCTGACTCAACTAAGCCCTCCGGAAGTTTAATACCGCATACGGTTCCGTTTTCCTTGTAGCTTGCCCAGCCGCTGCCTGTGATATAACCGCGGACAATACATTCAATCGGAAGCATCTCAAGCTTTTTACACAGCATGCTGTTTCCGTCAAATCTTTCGTTTTGGAAAAATTCCGGCATGTCCTTTACATCAGTAGAAATCATGTGGTTTGGAATCACATCCTTTGTAAAATCAAACCAGAATTTAGACATCTGTGTAAGAATCGCGCCTTTCTTTGTAATCTTGTTCTTTAAAATATAGTCAAAAGCGGAAATACGGTCTGTTGCTACTATAATCAGACTGTCTCCGTTATCATATACCTCACGAACCTTGCCTTCCTTGAATGGTTTAAATTCCTGCATCTTGTTTTCCTCCTGTTTGTAAAATCGCATCAATAATCATTAAAAGTATAATACGCTCCTATTCAGAAATCAACGTTTTTATAAGTTTTTTCAGAAAATATAAAAATAGTACTTGACGTACTTTAGTACCAGATATATAATAGGTTTAGAACAAAAGTACTAAATAACTAATTTGCTATCCTCTTACCTTTATCATATAAATCCCCCGTTACATAGCTAACTACTATGAAACACAAAAAGGCAACCTTCCCGGTTGCCTTTTTTGTATCCAAAACTATTTCACTAATAAAGATTTTCCTGTCATTTCAACCGGCTGTTCCATACCCATTAATTCAATCATGGTAGGAATAATATCTGCCAGACATCCATTTTCTCTCAATTTATATGCCGGATCTGCATTTACTAAGATGAACGGCACCGGATTTGTAGTGTGGGCTGTAAACGGAGCACCTGTTTCGTAATCTACTAACTGCTCTGCATTTCCATGATCTGCACAGATAAACATCTGTCCATTTACTTCCTTTATTGCTTCCACCGCTTTTCCTACGCATGCATCAACAGTTTCTACCGCTTTTACTGCTGCTTCCATAATGCCTGTATGGCCAACCATATCCGGGTTTGCAAAGTTGATGATAATGACATCATATTTCTCAGAACGGATTGCTTCACAAAGTCTGTCGCAGACTTCCGGAGCACTCATTTCCGGCTGCAAATCATAAGTAGCAACCTTTGGAGAGTTTACTAAGATACGGTCTTCTCCCTGGTTCGGTTCTTCTACACCGCCGTTGAAGAAGAAGGTTACATGTGCATATTTCTCTGTTTCTGCAATTCTTGCCTGTGTCTTTCCGTTTGCTGCTAAGTATTCGCCAAAAGTATTCTTTAATTCTACCTTCTTGAAGGCAATGATTTTATTTGGAATGGTAACATCGTATTCTGTGAAGCAGACATAGGTTACCTGCTTTCTGGCACCTCTGTCAAAGCCGTCAAACTCATCCATACAGAAGGTTCTTGTAATTTCACGTGCACGGTCCGGACGGAAGTTAAAGAAAATCACGCTGTCACCGTCTTTGATTGTCGCACGTGGTGCACCGTTTTCTGTAATTGCGGTCGGCACGAAGAACTCATCTGTTACATCCTTTGCATAAGAAGCTTCCATCGCTTCTACTGCATCAGTAGCCTGCTCGCCTTCACCCTTTGTTAACACGTTGTATGCTTTTTCTACACGATCCCAGCGGTTATCACGATCCATTGCGTAATAGCGTCCGCTGATGGAAGCGATTTTACCCACACCGATTTCAGCCATTTTTGCTTCTAATGCTTCGATAAAACCTTTACCTGAGGTAGGTGCGGTATCACGTCCGTCTAAGAAACAATGTACATAAACATTTTTCACGCCTTCTCTTTTGGCTAATTCCAGCAAGCCATAAAGATGTGTGATATGGCTGTGTACACCGCCATCTGATAACAGACCGTATAAATGTAAGTCAGAATTATTTTCCTTTACATTTGCCATTGCTGCTAATAATGCTTCGTTTTTGAAGAAATCTCCATCTTCGATTTCTTTTGTGATTCTGGTAAGCTCCTGATATACAATTCTTCCGGCACCCATATTTAAGTGACCTACTTCGGAGTTACCCATCTGTCCGTCCGGCAAACCTACAGCCAATCCGCTTGCATATCCTTTTACAAATGGATACTCAGCCATTAAGCCATCCATTACAGGAGTCTTTGCCTGTGCAACTGCATTACCCTCTGTTTTTTCGTTCAGTCCGTATCCGTCTAATATCATAAGTACGGTTGGTCTTTTGCTCATAATTTTTTCCTCACTTTTCTCTAAAATTCGATATTATTCAATTCGATTTCCGACAATATCAATCGCAAAACCATCATTATCCCTTCCTCCACGGACAGGGGTGGTACTGTCATTCGAATTATAAAGGAACTCTCTTTCCGTTTCCTTTGTATTATAAACATTACCTGCCGCATCTATCCCAATATTGGAAGAAATCGCCGCAATGTAATGATAAAATTCATCCTTTTCTGTTTTATCTGTTATCAGGCTTGTTGTCAAGTCCTTTTGCACACATGGCAGAAATTTTAATGTCAGCTTTCCATCTGAACTAATCACAACCTGTGCCAATGTGGTATACAAAGTTCCGGTTGAAAACCAGAAATTTCCTATGCTGTATGCCACCGGTGTATCATTGATAAAGCCTGCTCCCTGCAATCGATGTGGATGTCCGCCGATAATCGCATCTGCGCCTGCCTTTTCATACAATTTTGCCAGTCTTAACTGAGATGCATCCGGATATAAGGTTCCTTCTGATCCCCAATGTGGAATCGCAATAACGTAATCACTGTATTTTGCTGCTTCTTCAATCACCTCGCAAAACACCTGCGGATAAAGGGTCTTTAAAACTCCTGCTGCATCCTCGGTTGCTTCTTTTGTATACTTTTTGGTGCGTTCAATCTCCGTAGCTGACACAAAAGCAATCTTTTTCCCATTCGCTACAAAATAGACAATTTTTTTCGCCTCATCCAGATTTCTTCCGGCCCCTATATACGCAACGCCGGCATCATCCAGCACATCTAATGTATCAAGAAGACCTTCTTCTCCAAAATCATAGGTATGATTATTTCCAAGCGACACAATGTCCACGCCAAATTCTTCTAAAATCTGAATCCGTTCTAAATCCGCACGAAACGTATAGGCTTTTCCCTCTAACGCTTCCTTATTGTCACTGTATACAAACTCATTATTCATCATCAGAATATCTGCGCTTTGCATTTCGCGTAGCAACTCAGCGTCAATACACTCAGAAAGGTCATTTTTTGCATCTATGTAGCGCTCCATGGTATACCAGTCCTCTGCAAGATTGAAATCCCCTGTAAAACTGATGACAATCTCTTCTTCGCTATTACACGCTGTCCAGGCAACATTCTTTTGCATTTCCGGTTTCATTCCTGTATTTTCGCAATATAAAGTCCACAACACGTGAATTGAATTTCCGGTAATCTCATACCAGATATCCTCATCCTGCTCCCCGTCCAGAACTGCATATGCAATTTTCAATAAATTATCTTCTCCATATTCTGCAGTAAGCCACATTAAATAGGAATCGTCCAGTGGATACCCCGCTATAAATTCCTTTGTAGCTCCCGTCAAAATCACATCATATGCTTCCGTCAAATTCCGGATTTCTTTTGGCGGTGTCATCTCTTTTTCCATACTTTCGGTGTCCTCCATGATGTCTCCGCCCTGATTACTTACCTGACTGCTGCAGCCCGATAATAGGAATATGATAAAAACTGCCCCGGCAAGCATTTGTCTGAAATGTTTGCTATGTATTTTCACCCTTTGTACTCCAAACCCTCTTTTAGAAAAGGGAACCAGAACCTGGTTCCCTTTATGTTTATATCCGGTCGCGTCTTATTTATAGTTGACAATTTTTCCAAAATCAGCCTTTAAGCTTGCGCCGCCAACTAATCCGCCATCGATATCCGGCTGTGCAAATAACTCAGCTGCGTTTCCTGCATTTACAGAACCGCCGTACTGAATACGTACTTTTTCAGCTGTATCTGTTCCATATACTTCTGCGATGCATTCACGGATTGCTTTACATACTTCCTGTGCCTGCTCTGTTGTTGCTGTTTTACCGGTTCCGATTGCCCAGATTGGCTCATATGCAATTACCATAGAAGCCACCTGTTCTGCAGTAATGTCTTTTAAATCAGACTTAATCTGGAAACGAATCCAGTCAAGTGTAACACCCATTTCTCTCTGCTCTAAAGATTCTCCACAGCAAAGGATTGGTGTTAAGTTGTGCTCGAATGCTTTCTTTACTTTCTTATTTAACATGCAGTCACACTCTTTGAAATAATCACGTCTCTCAGAATGTCCGATAATGACATATTTAACGCCTGCATCTACTAACATCTCCGGAGAGATTTCGCCGGTATAAGCACCTTTTTCTTCGTAGTACATGTTTTCAGCACCAACTACTACGTTAGTACCTTTTACTGCTTCCACAACCGGAACGATGTCGATTGCAGGAACACAGTATACGACTTCTACTTCATCACTTGCTACAAGCGGTTTTAATTCTTCTACTAATGCGACAGCCTGGCTTGGAGTCATGTTCATTTTCCAGTTACCGGCTACAATTTTCTTTCTTGCCATGATTTTGACCTCTCTAAATTTATATATATATCGTGCTCGGAGCATCCCACTCAAAACGCATGCGTTTTTCGTGCGCGTCCGCGCTTCAATAACTACAAATAGTGAATTCCTTCATGCAAGCATGAGTCTTTCACTATTTGCAGTTCTCTCAGTCTGCTCCTCGCGACTATTTATCGTCTGCAGCCATAACGCCTGGAAGCTCTTTTCCTTCCAGGAACTCTAAGGAAGCGCCGCCGCCTGTTGAGATGTGGCTCATCTTGTCGCCGTAGCCCATCTGGTTTACAGCAGCTGCGGAGTCACCACCACCGATAATCGTTGTAGCGTCTGTTTCTGCTAATGCTTTTGCTACTGCAAGAGTACCTGCTGCAAGTGTTGGGTTCTCAAATACACCCATAGGTCCGTTCCAAACAACAGTCTTTGCTGTCTTTACAGCTTCTGCAAATAATTCAGCTGATTTCGGTCCGATATCACAGCCTTCACGGTCTGCAGGCATATCTGTTGTATCGTATACTTCTGTCTCAACCGGTGCATCGATTGGGCTTGGGAACTCTTTGATTGTAACAGCATCAACCGGTAATAATAATTTCTTTCCAAGCTTCTCTGCTTTTGCCATCATTTCTTTACAGTAATCTAATTTCTCATTATCTACTAAGGAAGTACCGATTTCATAACCCTGAGCTTTTAAGAAGGTATAAGCCATACCGCCACCGATGATTAAAGTATCACACTTCTCTAAGAGGTTATTAATAACATTTAACTTATCAGCAACTTTGGCACCGCCAAGGATTGCTACGAAAGGACGTACCGGATTCTCTACTGCATTACCAAGGAAGTCGATTTCTTTCTGCATTAAGTAACCAACTACATTGTCGCCGCCTTTTTCGCTGATGAACTTTGTAACGCCTGCTACAGAAGCATGTGCTCTGTGAGAAGAACCAAAAGCGTCACATACATAAACGTCTGCTAAGTCAGCTAACTCTTTTGAGAACGCTTCACCATTCTTGGTCTCTTCTGCGCCACGGAAACGGGTATTCTGAAGTAATACAACATCTCCTTCTTTCATAGCTTCTACTGCCTTTGTTGCAGCTTCGCCTGTTACATTGTAATCTGCTACGAATACAACTTCTTTTCCTAATTTTTCAGAAAGCTTCTTTGCAACCGGTGCTAAAGATTCGCCTTCGTTCGGGCCATTCTTTACTTTTCCAAGATGTGAGCAGAGGATTACCTTGCCGCCATCGTTTAATAATTTCTGAATTGTCGGAAGGGCAGCATTAATACGTGTTTCATCTGTAATCACGCCTTCTTTTAAAGGTACGTTAAAATCACATCTTACAAGTACTCTTTTGCCTTTTACATTGATATCATCTACTGATTTTTTGTTTAATCCCATAGTTAGGACCTCCTTGTTTTATATGGTGAATAAATAAGGTCCGGTCCAATTGGACCGGACCCTTTAAAAGTCTCTTATGACGAGAATTATGCTAACTCAGCGAAGTATTTGATTGTCTTAACCATCTGAGATGTGTAGCTGTTCTCGTTATCATACCAAGATACAACCTGTACCAGTGAGTTGCCATCTTCCATTGAAGATACCATTGTCTGTGTAGCATCGAATAATGAACCATATGTCATACCGATAACGTCAGAAGATACGATTTCATCTGTGTTGTATCCGAAAGAATCTGTAGCAGCGGCCTTCATAGCTGCGTTGATTTCGTCTTTTGTTACTTTACCCTTAACAACTGCAACTAAGATTGTTGTAGAACCTGTTGGGGTTGGAACACGCTGTGCAGAACCGATTAATTTTCCGTTTAATTCTGGAATAACTAAGCCGATAGCTTTTGCAGCACCTGTGCTGTTTGGAACGATGTTCTGTGCACCAGCACGAGCACGTCTCTTGTCACCTTTTCTCTGTGGTCCGTCAAGAATCATCTGGTCACCTGTGTAAGCATGAACGGTTGTCATGATACCGGACTGGATTGGTGCGAAGTCGTTTAATGCTTTTGCCATTGGAGCTAAGCAGTTTGTTGTACAAGAAGCTGCAGAAATAACTGTATCTTCCGGTTTCAATGTCTTGTGGTTTACATTGTAAACGATGGTAGGAAGGTCATTTCCTGCCGGAGCAGAGATAACAACTTTCTTAGCACCTGCTGTGATATGAGCAGAAGCTTTTTCTTTTGAGGTATAGAAACCTGTACACTCTAATACAACATCTACGTCTAATTCTCCCCATGGAAGCTCAGCTGCGTTAGCTTTTGCGTAGATTGTGATTTTCTTTCCGTTAACTGTGATAGAATCTTCACCAGCTTCTACTGTGCTGGCATATTTGTATGTTCCCTGCGCTGTATCGTATTTTAACAAATGAGCAAGCATATCAGGACTTGTTAAATCGTTAATTGCTACTACTTCATAACCTTCTGCATCAAACATCTGTCTGAAAGCAAGACGACCGATACGGCCGAAACCATTAATTGCTACTCTTACTGCCATTTTTAATTCCTCCTAGAATTTGTGTGTATTCTTTTTTTCGGGCCTGCTAATCAGTATTCCCGAGTTTCCTTTATTTTAACTAATTTTCTCACAAAGTTCAAGTACTTCTTTTTAGTTTGTTAAATTTTTCACTATATAAACAAAATCTCTACTTTTTTCCCATTTTTTTGTACAAATTTACGTACAATCCCTTTTTTTCTATTTAAAAATAAGCTATAGTAAGAGCAGTATTTTTAACAGGAGGCACTTATGAACCTGACACAGACACTTTGGGATTTGCATATGCACAGTCAGTTTTCCGGTGACAGCGATGCACCGTTAGAAGACATGCTGCTTACCGCCATTGACATAGGACTTGGCGGTATCTGCTTTACTGACCATTTAGATATCGATTATCCGGACTCACCGGATCTATTTCTGTTGGATTTACCGAATTATACCGCATCCGTTTCTGCGCTTCGTGAGAAATATGCCGACCGTTTTCCGGTGCGGCTTGGTATCGAGCTTGGTTTACAGCCTCATCTTGCGGCACTGCACGCAGACATCATAGAACAATATCCGTTTGACTTTGTCATCGGCTCTTCCCATCTGGTGCACGGAATTGACCCTTATTATGCCAAATTTTATGAAGGACGCAAGGAAGAAGACTGCTATCTGGAGTATTTTGAATCGATTTTAGAAAATATCAAGGTTTTTGACAGCTTTGACGTCTACGGGCATATTGATTATGTGGTGCGCTATGGTCCGACGAAAAATGTGAACTATGTCTGGACACAGTATCAGGATGTGATTGATGAAATTTTAAAGCTCCTTATTGAAAAAGGAAAAGGAATTGAAATCAATACCGGTGGTTTTAAATATGGACTTGGTCATCCGAATCCGACTGAGGGAATTATTTCCCGCTATCATGAACTGGGAGGAGAAATCATTACGATTGGTTCCGATGCTCATGCGCCTGCCCAGATTGCATTTGATTTTAAAAAGGTAACGCCGATTTTAAAGGAGGCCGGATTTACCCATTTTACTGTGTTCAAAAATAGAAAGCCGGAATTTTTACCGCTATAACCGGGGACGGTTCTTTTGTCTCGAATACCGAGACAAAAGAACCGTCCCCGATGTATTATAGATTTGCAAATCGTGAAGCCTCATCCTGAAGTTTTATCGCCACTTCGCTGTTGCTTTCCATTTCCACACTGATCCGGTCAATTTCTTTCACAAGTTCTCCCGTATTCTCTGCCGCCGTAGCCACACCGTTTGCACTTTCTTCTACCGCAGTTGAGATACCTTCAATTGCATCTGTAATTGATTTTACAAGATTACTTAGTTCTGCAGACATATGATTAAACTGCCCTACTACTTCGTTTACATGTACTGCATCCTCATTATACTGTTTGCCGGAATCCACAAAACCGTCATAGTCTAAAAGCACCTGATTGTTAATGTAATCCACCAATTCATTGGCTTTCTGAATCAGTTCTTTTACTGCTGCGGTTACCATCTGGTTAATGTTTTGAATGTTATTTGCCGTATCCCGGCTGGAATCTGCAAGCTGTCTGATTTCATCCGCCACAACTGCAAATCCCTTACCGGCTTCTCCTGCTCTGGCTGCTTCTATTGATGCATTTAAAGCAAGCAGGTTCGTCTGACTGGAAATATTTAAAATCTCACCCGTCAAATCATTGACACGATCAATGCTCTTGCTATCTTCAATTGCTTTTGATAAGGCTCCTAAAATTCCTTCTATCATATCGGTTGCATCTTTTTTGTTCTGTACCGCCGTTGTCTGTAAGGCAGAAGCCCGTTTTCCCATTTCCGCAGCATAATCATATAGCTGATTGGAAGCAGCAGCCAAATCATCGACATGGTCATTTACGACGGATGCACTCGAATTGATATCAGATACCGTTGCAGATACTTCCTCCATGGAAGCGGATAATTCTTCCATCACCGCTGAGATATCCGTAGAACTGTCATTGGCAGTACTTACGCTATCTGAAACCATCGTTACAATTTCATTCAAGCGGTTCGAATTATCCGTAATCTGCTTCATAATCTCCTGCAATGCTTCAATAAAGCTATTGATACCGGAAGCAAGTTGTCCGATTTCGTCTTTTCCCATCACCGGTACACGTTCGGTTAAATCACCCTGCCCGTTTTCAATGGCACCGATTACCTCGCCAAGTTTTTTGCTCGTCTTTCTCAATGGATTCACAATTTGCATTAAAACCAGAAGGAATACAACGATTCCGCAAATGGTCGCCGCGCTCGAAACAATAATCGCCTCTGTATTCGTAATCTGATAAACCGTTCTCTGATTTCCAACCTTCTGTGCCATTGCTTCCTGACTTTTTAGCACCATTTCATCAATGTTATTTGAAATCTTGGTACTGATTCCGACTATGGAATTATTCGCCATATAGAATGCCGTATCCCGGTCTCCTTTTGCACTGTTCTCAATCGTTGCGTCAAAAATTTTAAAAAATTTTTCATAGTCTTTTTGAAAGTCAGCCAGCCACTCTGCATCTTCCTCCGATGTCATCGTAGCAGACAGTTTCTCTATTAATTCTTCATTCGATTCATAAACAACAGTTATCTTTTCTTCAAAATCACGCTTTGCAATATCCGTATTACTCAGGCAATGTGCATAAGCCAGCTTTTGCAATTGTTCAAAATTATAGTTTAAAGTCTGTAAATTGCACATATTTGCCACATGCACCTGATTAATCTCCGTGCTGGCATTCATAATGGTTCTTGTATTGATAACACTTCCCAATCCGTTCAATACAGTTAAAATCATAAGAATTACCATTGGAATCACTACTTTTACTCCAATTTTCATGTTTCTTACTACCTGTATACCCCTATTTTTCTTCATTGCCTTTTCCTTTCTCACTGCAAAATAAATAGTACCTTTTCTCTATATTATCATTTTTACTAGTTTTTGCAAGTGGGTTACAGGCAGATTGGTAATTTTGCACAAGATGCAATATGCCTACATATTGACAGTCTGATTAACCTTGCCGTACAATGATTTTTGAAAACGACAATATCTTAAAATAGCCCCAAACGGATGATGAAAAAAATGAATTCGTATAAATGAAAGGAAACGTATGCTATTTAAACACCCAAAAGAAAAACAGGCATCTATGCCACCAACAAAGAAACATCTGTATCTAGTTGACTTTGAAAATACAAATAAGGATGGCTTGTATGGTCTTGATACCTTAAATGAGAATGACCATGTAATCATATTTTTCGGGTCCCACGATAAAACAGTACCTATTGATTGTCACAAAATGATTATGAATACCAAAGCGATTGTCAATGAGATGCAAATGGATAAAACCGACAAGAATTACTTGGATTTTCAGCTGGCTACATACTGTGGCTATCTGATTGGCACACATGAATATTTGGATGTAACGGTTGTTTCAAAGGATACGGGTTTTGACAGTCTTGTTGACTTTTGGCGTAAAAGACAAGTATCTATTCGTCGCATCACAAGTATCATTCCGTTACCAAAGGAAAAGAAAAAAAGTACCATTCAGGTAATTGTGCAGAATCCGGAACCGAAAAAGAAAGAACCACCTAAGGTTCAAGTGAAAGTTGCAACGCAAAAAGCAACTCAAAAGGTAACAGACGTTCCGGAGTCAATCCGTAGAAAAGTCCGAAAAGCTGTTGCAGAGTTAAAGCTTGCCGGGCAACACTATTCTGTTATCTACAAAAGCATGGCAAAAGCCACGGATATAAATGGCTACAGAAGTCGCATTGCGGGATCTGGCATTCCCAATCAGAAACAGATTTATGAAGCAACGGTTGCAATCTTTGAAGAGTACAAAAATTGAGGGTACACAATTTTGTGCACCCTCTTTCTTTTGACATCTCTGCTTTTTTATTTCGTTACCCGATATGTATCAAAAACTATTGGAAAAGTTAAAAGTCAACCATTTTCTACCTTTGTATGCTCAATATTCCATTTTCAACACTAAGACGACATACTCTAGCAGTCCTTTTCTCGGTACAACTCTCTTGACTCTTGTCCCCATAATCACGTCCGTGATATATCATATAATAGTTACCCTTGTATTTTATAACGCTATTATGCCCTGTTCCCTCTTCATAATCATTTTTGATTAACAAAGGTGAAAACTTCCCCTTATTTGTAAATTTTTCATAATTTACTTTTGTCAAATCTTCCTCTTCAGTTTTTGCAACTGCATAACCCACATGATATGTGTCATCCAAATAGCAACCACCACTATACATTAAATATTGCCAGCCCCCCTCTTTAAACCAAAAAGGACCTTCTATCGTATGCCAATTATTATCTTTAGTACAATAAGGAGTATACTTTTCTTCGTCAAAAGAAGGTACTATCTTTTCAACGGGATTACCAGCAGGTGTATATGGATCAATTAATCTGTCGACAAAAACTCTTGTTCCAATTCTTTCACCATGATGCTCATCTTTTGCATACCATAAAAATAAACCTTCTTTTGTATGCACAACATGTGAATCAATGGAAAAATAATCAAACAGGCACTTTTCATCTTTAAAAGGACCTAATGGAGTATCTGCTGATGCCACATGTAAATATTGTTGAAACGCATCCGTTTTGTTACAAGAAACATATATATAATACCGTCCATTATACTTAATAACTGATGGTGCCCAATACGTTACTTTGTCTTGAAATTTTGCCACAATTCCCTCATAACACCAAATATCGAATAAACTGCTTGCAGAATACGCTTCCACACCATCTTCTGCCGTTACATAAAGATACAATTTATCACCATCTTCAAATATAAATGGATCTGGTTGATACTTATTACATACATTAAATAATATCTTCATCATCAGTTCCTCTTCCCTAGTCACTTTTCCTTTATACGCTATAAAAGACAAAGTTTATCCCGAATTATTTATTATTTTCTATTTGTTCCTAAATCTGGAGTAGCTTCTAATGTAATGGAATCGCTAACCTTTCCCTCAGTTTCAAAAAGAATAATTGTATTTTCACCTCGTTTTAGAAGTGGTCCCGGAATGTATAATCTTTTCTGCGGACCAATCTCCCAGAATCTTCCTATGTTAAACCCATTAACGAAGGCGCACCCCTTTCCCCAACCAGTAAAGTCTAAGAAAGTATCTCCCACATCATCAACATCAAATATGAACTTATAAAATCCCGGAGTTCCCTCTTTAAAACCTTTTGTAAAAGTCAATTTATCTAAATTATCCAATGGTAACGGATACTGTTTCCAGTTACTATGTAACCTTCCATTAATCAATACTCCTTGATTTATTCCTTTTCTCTGCATGTTCATTTTATAGCCGAAATTAACACGACCCATATTTTCAAGAAGTATTGATATTTTGTCATGGCAATGCTCAGTTTTTATCTCAGCTTCCTGTAAGAGCTCTTTGTCATACATAATTGCAACCGGTTCATCATCCAAGAAAAGATTTGCTCTATCGTTTGCTCCTAATAATTGAATCCTATTTACAAACTTTTGGCATTCTAAATTAGATTCATACAAAATATATCCATAATTCTGCCCACATTTTTCCATTCCTATTGGAAATGTTGTTTGGATTTCTTCCGATAATTCATCCAAAGACTCAAACAGACTTGTTTTTTCTTTTACTTTTAGTGTTCCATATGCCTTCTTTTTAATTTTTGTTGAAAAAGTAACTTCCGGTAAATCTACATATTTTCCAATTACCTTTTGAAATTGTTTATATTTCTCTGTTATCTCCCCATTCTCTGTCAATACTGCATCATAATCATAAGATGTCACGTCTGGTGATAACTCATTGTAATAATTTGCACCATTCATGAAGCCAAAATTTGTCCCACCATGGAACATATATATATTTACATTCCCTCTTTTAAGAATTTCATCTAGTTCTCTGACGTTTTCCTGTAAATTACCGGTCATATGCCCGCCGTTTCCCCAATGGTCAAACCAGCCAACCCAAAACTCCATACAGAAAAAGGGCTTATCTTTAATAACTTCTTTTACAATCTTAAACTTTTCTTCTGTCTTCGAACCATAGTTCGCAGCTGCTAAAACATCTTCAAGCGTTCCACATTGCATATTACTTAATTCCGGACCGTCCGATGTCACTAGTGGTACTGTAATACCATGATCAATATATAATTTTTGAAGTTTCTTTAAATAATTTATATCATCTCCAAAATATCCATATTCATTTTCTATTTGCATTAATATTACCGGTCCCCCATGTGTAACCTGTAAAGGGACAATTTCTGGCATTAATCTGTCATAATACTGTTTCACACAATCTAAAAAAGAATTACAACTTGTTCTAACACGCATAGAATCCTCTTTTAACAGCCACGCAGGAAGTCCTCCAAACTCCCACTCTGCACAAATGTATGGAGATGGTCTTAAAATAACATATAATCCTAATTTTTGAGCCTCATAGACAAATCGTTTAATATCCAACATCCCTTCAAAACAGAAGTGCCCCTGTTGCGGTTCATGTAGGTTCCATGGAATATATGTTTCGACAGTATTACATCCCATTGCTTTCAATTTTTCTAAACGATCTCTCCAATATTCTGGCACAACACGAAAATAATGAATTGCACCTGAAATTATTTTAAACGGTTCTCCATTTATATAGAACTGATCTCTTATCTCGATTGTTTGCATTCCTCACCTCGTAAGTCTCAAATGGTGCTATTACTGAACAGCATTCTAGAATTCATAGAATACCGCTCTTAATGCAGTTGGTTCCTCCTCCATCTGTATCCGTTGCTCATCACCATTTAAATACATATATTTTTTCCAATTGTGATTCTTATCAAATGTCCCTTTCTCCAATAGAAGAAAATCTAATTGTTTCCCCTGATTTAATGTACTTACACATGCTCTATAACCATATCCAAGAAAAACCAGTTCGTCTTCACACATATTTATCACAATTCCAGCACCGGGAATATAATTATTATCATCTTCTATTGCGTGATAAAACTCTAATTCGATGAAAAAATTTCCCAATTTAATATGCTTCGCCATTTGTCCTTCTTCCTGAACAAATCCTATCATTTTATCTGTTGCATAGAATTTTGTAATTAGAGGCATCGCATTTCTAAATATCTGATAACTTTTAGCTAATAAATCCTTTACCGTTTCATTAGAAACATTTTTATCACTAGAATTTGTGTGTATAATAGGTGTAATAAATGACCTATTCTCACCAACGCTTTCTATTCCGAATGGTGAGTAACACAATGTTTTATATGTACCTATTGAAATATATAAATTCGCCACAGCCCACTTATCCCTTCTCGTCTCCGGTATAAAAAGTGGGTTATCTTTTCTTCTATAAAGCTTTGCAATTTTTTCAAATTGTAATGTATAAATATCCGGTGCCAAAACATCCAAATCCGGTGCTGCACATTTCCATATATCAAGCATATCCGGTTCTGGACCACCACTTGGATATAATCCGGGCATTTCGTCATCGAATTCTTTTAACCAAACATTTGTAAATGAAGGAATCTTATAACACTCTTTTCCAGCCTTAGCTAATCCATTTACATACGATGCATAATTCCACGCCATAAACACCTCATTTGCCCTACTGCCAAAAATGTCTTTCCATGTTCCAACAAGATTATCTATATTTTGGAGAAGTATACTCTGTCTAAAGCCTTCTTCAAAATATTCTAATAATTCATTAGGAACACATTTATTAAATGCCTCTGTAGCATATTTAGAAAAATCTCTCTCGGCTCCCAAAATACCAATTTCATTCTCAATTTGAACTGCTATAACCGTTTGTTCCTCCGAATCAAATTCATATAAATAGTTTAAAAAATGAGTATACGCATTAAGTTCTGAAGAGAATATTTCACTATTAAACATACTTAATATCTTTGTTTTAGTTCCATATTCATCCTCTGTTCTTGGAAATCTCATCAAATCTTTTTTTACCCACTGTGGTACATATGAAGAAAGTCCATTTTTCCAACTACCAAACCATAATAAAACAAGTTTTGTATTATGCAATCTAGATTCCAATATTATGTTTTGTATTAGATTATAGTCAAACTCGTTTTCTTGTGGTTCGAACAATTCCCAATAAACAGGCGCTAAAATCGTATTACAATTCAATTCTTCTGCTTTTTTCCAAACATACTGCATATATTTTTCAGAAGTGCATGCGGAATTATGTACCTCTCCAGCTAACATAATAAAAGGTTTATTATCAACCAGAAATAAATATCCATTATTTTCTTTCTTTATAACTGGTAAACTTTTCATTTTTATAATCCGCCTTTCTGCGAAAGGCACCGATGGCGTTATGATATCAATTGGTTAACTTTCGCTTTCTATTCTATTTTCCCTCTGATGCTACTTCTTAATTTACTTTTTTCAAAGAGTTACGTTGTTCCACGAACAATGAATTCCGTTTGCACAGGAATTCTACTATTACATTCCATATTATCAAGATTATTAATTGCACTTACAATCGCATTAGCATAAGCTGTGTAATCGCATGCAATAGTTGTTATACCCGGATAAATATACTGCGAAATGTCTAAATTATCATATCCAACAATCGCTACATCTATTGGTACACGCAATTTGTGCTTATTTGCTTCATTTAAAACACCTGTTGCAATCAGATCATTAATACAAATTATAGCTTGTGGCACCTCACCTTTTTTTAGCATCTCTTGCATTGCATGATTTCCACCAGATACAGAATAGTCACATTCGATAATTTCTCTTCTTATGGATATTCCATATTTTTCAGCATTATTTAAAATTTCCTCACGTCTCTTTTGAGTCGTTCTAATATTTCCATATCCTCCTAATAATGCAACATCTCTATAACCTGATTTTGACAAATAGGATAATAACTCCCCACTACTTTTCTGTGTTTCTTGATAAACTTGAACACATTTTAAATTTGGTACCTCACAACAAGAGATTATTGGAATTTTTTGATTTACATTTTCTATTTCTGAAATATATTTTTTCCCACATTCCATGTCATCTAGACGTCCGCCAAGGAACACAATAGCACGAACGTTTGCTGCTATAAATTCTTTAAGGATTTTACTTTCCAACATCTTATCAGACTCAGAATTACATAACATTAATGTATATCCCTGTTTTTGCGCAATAACTTCCGTCTCATAAAACAATTGTGCATAATAAGGGCTATTAATATGAGGAACAATAAATCCAACTGTATTCGATTTACTTAACTTCAATGTCTTTGCTATTTGGCTTGGTTTGTAATCATATTTATCAATCAAATCCATTACTAACTTTCTTTTTGCTTCACTCACTTTTCCAGTATTATTCATAATCCTAGATACTGTAGCAGTAGAAACATTTGCCATTTTTGCTATCTCAACAATTGTAATTTTTTCGTCCATAATTACCACTTACTATGCACTTTTACCTATCATGGTAAAAGTATCGTTCCTTTCTAACCCTTTATACCGCTGTCAATAATACCTTTAACAAAATACTTTTGGAAACATGCATATAAAATTATAATAGGTAGTACTGATAGTAACGCCATCGCCATTACTGGACCTTGATCGAGTGCATCCTGATAACCGCTAATTGATGAATTCAAAAATGTTAATCCTATTGATAATGTATATTTATTTTGATCACTTAAATAAATTGCAGGTCCAAAATAATCGTTCCATGTCCATACAAACATGAAAATTGCAACTACAAACAAAATCGCTTTTGCATTTGGGATAACAATTCTAAACAAAATACCAAACTCACTACATCCATCAATTCTTGCTGCTTCCTCAATTTCTCTTGGAAAATCTTTAAAAAACTGATTTAAGAGAAATATACTAAAGCCACTTCCTGCTAAAATATTAGGCAGTGTCAATGGAACAAATGTATTTATCAAATTCAGTTTTGCGTAAATGTTATACTGAGGTATGATTGTAACAAAATAAGGAATCATCATAGTTGACATTAGCAATGTAAACCATAACCCTTTTAACCGAGCATCATACTTTGCAAACCCATATGCTACCAACGTTGTACTAACTACAGTTCCAATAATATTTATTGATGTTATTATACAACTATTTTTTAAATAAGTAAAAAACTTTGTATTTTCAAAAATGTACTTGAAAGAGCGTAACGTAACAGGAGATGGTATCAAATCTGGTGGATATTTCACGATTTGCTCTGTTGCCATTAATGATGTAGAAATCATCCAAAGAAAGGGTAATAAAAACACAAATCCTAATGTTGCGCATATAAGAATCCATATACCTTTTTTTATTATTTTCGCCATAAGTTGATTCCCCTCCTATTCTTCAAAATGCATAAGTCTTTCAACTAACTTAAGTACAACCCTACTTACAAATAAGATAATTAAGTACATAATCCATGCAAGTGCAGCTGCATATCCAAATCTACCAAAACCAAATCCACTATCGTAGATATACATACCATACATATAAGTCTTTTTGAATGGGCCTCCACCGGTCATGACTAGTGGCTGCACAAAAACCTGAAAAGCACTTATTATTCCCATAATAAGATTAAAAACAAAGACTTGTGCAATTAGTGGAAAAGTTATTTTAAAAAAACACTGTATACTATTTGCCCCATCTATTTTAGCTGCCTCATAATACGAAACGGGTATTTGCTTAATACCTGCCAAGAAAATTAACATTTGTTGACCACAAAAAATCAAGTTTGCAATAACCAAAGCTATCATTGCCCATTTAGTATCTGTCAACCAGTTTGGTCCTTTAATATGAAAAATAGACAATATATAGTTTAACAAACCGCCTTCACCTTTAAGCAAAAACTTTACAACAGTATATACTGCTACACCTGCCGCAATTGATGGAAAAAAAAATATAATTTGAAAAAAACTACTTATTTTTGATTCTTTTGTAAGTAGCAATGCAATTACTAATGCCAAAATCAAGCTAGTAGGAACCGCAAGCAATGCATAAACAATTGAATTAAAAAGACTTTTTCGAAAAATATCATCAAATAGGAAAATATCTTTGTAATTCTGCAATCCAACAAAAGTTGGTGCTGATAATCCGCTGTACTCTGTCAGCGATAAATATATTGAATATACCAATGGTACGAAAGTAAGCAAAAAGAAGCCTAACAACCATGGAGAAATAAACATATAAAAATATTTTGCACTTTTTTTAGGTTGCACACAAATCCCTCCTGATACAATTCTTTCAACAAAATTTTAGTACTCCATAATTTGCACACTACATGTCGTCTATTACATACGATTTACCTGTATAATTGGCAAATTATGGAGTACTAAATTAACTCTATTCGTTCTTCATTCTATCTAATTTTAACTGACCTTTTGTCTGCAAATTATCCAAAGTAGTATCTAAATCCTGTTCGCCTGCAAACAGTAATTCTAATTCTACTTTCAAAACGCCATCTTTAATCTCATTTAATACAACGCCGTCTACTGCATAGTTAAGTGCATCGAAATATACCTGTTTATTAAATTTCTTCCATCCTTCCGGAATATTTGTAATAAATTCACTATCTTCACAAACAGATTTTAAAGCTGGTAAACCAATTTGTTCAATTTCACCCTGAACTTCTTCAGATGCTGACATAAACTTAATGTATTCCCAACATTCATCTTTATATGGTGTTGCTGCTGAAATGCCAATTGCAGTTGTCCATAATGGTGATCTCCACTGTCCATAGGTCGTACTAGACGGGAATGTAACAATATCCCATTCAAAACTATCTCCAATAGATTCATTAAATGATTTCATATCCCAAGCAGCACCAATAGTCATTGCAAATTTACCGGTCTGGAATGTTCCACCAATATCAGCTGCCATTGTTGGGGTTGGAGAAACTTGATATTTCTGATAGATGTCTGTAAGCAATGAAAGTCCATCTCTATATCCTTGAGTATTTGCTGTCATGGTTCCTGTTTCCCATTCCCATGCTTTATACCCATCATATAAGTTTCTTCCTAATTCGTATGTCCACCAGTTAGATAAATCAATGCCCCAAACCTTATCTGCTCCTTCTCCTTTTGTTAAAGCCTGAGCTGCTGCCAAAAATTCCTCTTCTGTCCAATCATTTGTTGGAAGTGGAACATTATTCTCTTCGAACATCGTTTTATTATAGAATATAAATCCTGCATTAAAAGTATTTGGTGCGGCATATACTTTACCATTATAAGATAATCCATCTAATACACCATCAACCCATGCATCCTGTAAACCATCTCTTTCAATATATGAATCTAGAGGCACAAACAAATCTTTCTTAAAATACTCTCCACCAAAATCACCAGCAATCATAACCATGTCTGCCAATGTATTTGATGAAACCTGTACAGTTAATTTTTCATGGAACCCTTCTGGAATTGCTTCTAAAGTTACATGAATGTTTTCATGGCGACTATTAAATTCATCTGTCCATTTCTGTCTAAATGCAATTTCTTCCTGATTTCCCCACAACAAAAATCTCAGTTCTACTTTATCATTCGTAGCTACCTCTGTCTGGGTAACAGGATCCTTTGTCTCCTCTACTTCTTTGTTTGTAGATGCCCCACAACCAGTTAGTAATACTGAAGTTGCCATCAACCCAAGAAGAAGATTTCTTAATTTTTTGCGTGTTACCATAATCTTTCCTTCCTTTCTTTGTGCATTTTGCACATCTTTTGTAATCGTTTACATTTTATTTCATATTTTCTGTTTTGTCAATATATTATGCAACTTTCTACTAAATAGCCAAAATATGTACTTATATTTTATGCATAATTACATAATTATCATCAGTATAATTTATGTCTGACATATATCTTCACATTTATTCTGTTTTATAAAGTCTCCTGCACACAAAAAGACCCTGAACCAGTGCATTTACTGCACCGGTACAAGGTCTTCTCTTTAATAAACTTTTCCGATTCTATTTAAAGTAAGCAACACCGGATTCAAATAGCTTCAAATCCTGCTCGCCGTAAATATTGATTGCCACGCTTCTGCCGCGACGCTCTGAATGTGCCATCTTACCGAGTACACGTCCGTCCGGGCTTGTGATACCTTCGATTGCTGCATAGGAACCGTTGATGTTCCATTCTTCATCCATGGTCGGATTACCTGCTTCGTTGACATACTGAGTTGCAACCTGTCCGTTTGCAAACAACCTGTCTACCCATTCCTTTGGTGCTACGAAACGTCCTTCACCATGGGATGCCGGATTGCAGTAAACTTTTCCAAGCTCTGCCTGTGCCAGCCATGGAGATTTGTTGGTAACTACCTTTGTGTAAACCATCTTGCTCATGTGACGGCCGATGGTGTTGTAAGTTAAGGTCGGTGAATCAACGGTCTGCGGACGGATTTCACCATATGGCACCAAGCCAAGTTTGATTAATGCCTGGAATCCGTTACAGATACCAAGTGCCAAACCGTCTCTTTCATTCAAAAGCTTGTTCACAGCTTCGGTCATCTTTGCATTTCTAAATGCGGTTGCAAAGAATTTTGCAGAACCTTCCGGTTCGTCGCCGGCTGAGAAACCGCCCGGGAACATGATAATCTGTGCCTGTTCGATTGCTTTTACAAACTCATCTACAGATTCACGGATGTCCTCTGCATTCATGTTTTTAAATACCTTTACAATGGTATCTGCACCGGCACGTTCAAATGCTTTTGCACTGTCGTATTCACAGTTGGTACCCGGGAAGACCGGAATAAATACGGTTGGTTTTGCCACCTTATTTTTACATACATAAATGCTGTCTGCTTTGTAAAGACCTGTTTCCACTTCTGAGATATCTGTGGTAGAACGGGTTGGGAATACTTTTTCCAAAGTGCCTGCCCATGCAGAGATTGCTTCTTCCATGGTAATTCTCATATCACCGTAAACAAATGCTTTCTCACCGTTCACGCGGCCTACTAATTTATCTACACCGTTAAGTCCCGCTTCTGCCAAAACTTCTTTTACATCATCAAGTCTGCCTGCAGGGATTTCTGCTACGATATTACCGAAGCCCGGTGCAAACAATTCTGCTGTTGTTACATCACTGAATACGGTTACACCCTTCTTATTACCAAATCCCATCTTGCAGACTGCTGCTGCAAGACCTTTTGCATCAAGAGCATAGGCTGAAATAATAAGTCCTTTGCCAATTAAGGTATGAATCGTATCGTACAGCTTCATTACCTGCTCATATACCGGTAAATCGTATTCATTTTTCGCGATACTGAATAAGAGCAGTTTATTATCTTTTTCTTTTAATTCCGGTGTAATGATGTCCTTTTCCTTTGCAACATCCACAGCAAAGGATACCAGTGTTGGCGGTACATCAATATCATTAAAGGTTCCTGACATGGAGTCTTTTCCACCGATGGATGGAAGTCCAAATCCAATCTGTGCATCATACGCACCCAACAATGCAGCGAACGGCTGGCTCCAACGTTTTGGATCCTCGTTCATTCTGCGGAAATACTCCTGGAAGGTGAAACGAACCTTGCTGTAATCTCCGCCTGCTGCAACAATTCTGGATAAGGATTCTACCACTGCGTAGATTGCACCGTGGTATGGGCTCCAGCTTGATAAATACGGGTCAAAACCATATGCCATCATGGTTACGGTATCTGAAGTACCCTTCATAACCGGAAGTTTTGCTACCATAGACTGTGTTTCTGTCAACTGGTATTTTCCACCGTATGGCATGTATACACTGTTTACACCGATGGAACCGTCAAACATTTCAACGAGTCCCTTCTGAGAACATACATTAAGGTCGGAAAGTTCTGCAAGCCATGCTGCTTTCATATCGCCTGCTTCGACTGCTTCTTTTACTTTTGCGGTAGGAATGGATTTAAAATAATTGTCCTCCGGAACCGGCATATCAACAGCAACATCTGTTTCCTGATGTGCGCCGTTGGTATCTAAGAAGGCACGGGAAAGATTTACGATTTCCTTGCCTCTCCATTCTAATACAAGTCTTGGTTCCTCTGTTACAACTGCAACCGGAACAGCCTCTAAGTTTTCTTCTTTTGCATAGCCTAAGAATTTCTCAACATCTTCCGGTGCAACGACAACTGCCATACGCTCCTGAGATTCGGAAATGGCAAGTTCTGTTCCATCCAGACCTGCATATTTCTTCGGCACTTTATCTAACTGCACACGTAAGCCGTCTGCTAATTCACCGATTGCTACAGATACACCGCCTGCACCAAAGTCATTACATTTTTTAATGATATAAGCCACTTCTTCACGGCGGAATAATCTCTGAATCTTACGTTCTGTCGGCGGATTACCCTTCTGTACCTCTGCGCCGCAGACTGCTGTAGACTCTGTATTATGTGCTTTGGAAGAACCGGTAGCACCGCCGATACCGTCACGGCCGGTACGTCCTCCAAGCAGGATAATGATATCGCCCGGGTCAGAAGTCAGTCGCTGTACGGCACGTCTTGGAGCAGCGCCCATTACAGCGCCGATTTCCATACGTTTTGCAACATAGTCTGGATGATATACTTCTTTTACATAACCGGTAGCAAGACCAATCTGGTTTCCATAAGAGCTATAACCATGTGCAGCTTCACGCACCAGTTTTTTCTGTGGAAGCTTTCCTTCGATTGTATTTTTTACGGAAACAGTCGGGTCAGCAGCACCGGTCACACGCATTGCCTGATATACATAGGTACGGCCTGACAATGGATCACGAATAGCTCCGCCCAAACAGGTTGCAGCGCCACCGAATGGTTCAATTTCGGTTGGGTGGTTGTGTGTCTCATTTTTAAAGTTTACAAGCCACTCTTCTACTTCACCGTCTACTTCCACCGGAACTACAATCGAGCATGCATTAATTTCATCGGATTCTTCCTGGTCGTTTAATTTTCCTTCTTTTTTCAAACGTTTCATCGCAAGAAGTGCGATATCCATTAAGCATACAAATTTATCGGAACGGCCTTCATATAAATTTTTGAAGGTATCCAAATAATCATGATAGGTTGCTTCAATCGGAGTTTTATAATATCCATCATCAAAGGAAACATTTTTTAATTCGGTCGAGAATGTGGTATGACGGCAGTGGTCAGACCAATAGGTGTCTAATACACGTATCTCTGTCATAGACGGATCGCGTTTTTCTTCGTTTTTGAAGTAATTCTGAATATGTAAGAAATCCTTAAAGGTCATAGCAAGTCCTAAAGAACCATAGAGTTCTTTTAGCTTGTCTTCCGGCATTGAGGTAAAACCTTCAAAAATGATTACATCTTCCGGTTCCTCAAATTCCTGTACTAAGGTAGCCGGTTTTCCTTCCTCTGCTTCACGGGAATCTACCGGATTGATACAATGTTTTTTAACTGCTGCAAGCTGTTCCTCTGTCACTTCACCTTCAATGACATAAGTCGTTGCAGTACGAATAATCGGTTCCTCTTCTTCGTTTAACAGTTTCACGCACTGTTCGGCAGAGTCTGCTCTCTGGTCAAACTGTCCCGGCAAAAATTCTACAGAAAATGCCTTTGCTCCCTTTGCATCAAAGCTTTCTTCATAAATGTCATCTACCGGTGGCTCAGAAAATACAGTTACCAATGCTTTTTTATAGGTATCCTCTGAGATATTTTCTATATCATAGCGGATTAACACACGAACTCCCGTTACAGAAGAAATGCCGAGGTATCCTTTGATTTCTGCCTGCAATTCCTTTGCTTTTACTGCAAAAGCCGGCTTCTTTTCAACATATACGCGTCTTACATTGCTCATATTGCCTGTTTCCTTTCCATAGGTTTATTATTTGATTTGATTATACTACATTCTTTCTATTTGCAGTATATCATAGGACAATAAATTAGAATAATTAATATATTTAATTTATTTTATAAGTGCAAATAATGTTTGACACATTTATTAGTACATCTTATAATATTGTTAACTATTTTTATTATTCTAATATCTGTATAACACACAGTTAAGAAAGGGCAGGTCTTCTATGGATATCAATTACGAGTTATATAAAGTCTTTTATTACGTCGCAACTTCTCTCAGCTTTTCCGAGGCAAGCAAACAATTATTTATTTCCCAGTCAGCTGTCAGCCAGTCCATCAAGACCCTGGAAAAGAAATTGGAGCAGCCACTTTTTATCCGTAGTACAAAAAAAGTACAGCTCACCCCGGCGGGCAAGCTGTTATTAAAACATATTGAACCGGCTATGAACTTAATCAGACGCGGTGAAAGTCAATTGTTAGATACCGGCACTCTCGGTCTCGGACAACTCCATATCGGAGCCAGTGACACCATCTGCCGCTACTTTTTGGTGCCGTATCTGAATCAGTTTCATAAGCAATTTCCGAATGTACCGATTAAAGTAACCAATGCAACTTCCTTAAGTTGCGTAGAATTATTGGAACAGGGAAAAGTGGATCTCATCGTAACCAACTTTCCAAATTCAAATTTAAACCAGTCCTATATCCAGAAAACGGTCTGCAACTTTAAGGATGTCTTTATTGCAAACCCTGCTTACTTTGATTTAAAGCAGCAGGAGCTTTCTTTTGAAGAACTGCGTTCTTATCCGCTTATGATGCTTGACCGGAAAAGTACTACCAGTGAATTTTTACACAACCTATTTTTGCAGCACCAATTAGAACTAATTCCAGAAATCGAATTAAGTAGCAATGACCTGTTAATTGACCTTGCCCGCATTGGACTTGGCATCGCTTTTGTACCTGATTTTTGTCTGACAAAAGAATCCAACGAGTTGTTCATTGTTAAAACAAAAGAAACGCTCCCGGCACGCCAGCTGATTGCTGCGATTCATCCTTCATTGCCTGTTTCGCAGTCAACGGAGGAATTCTTAAAGTTGCTGCCGGAAGTGTAATATAGATATTTAGTACAGAATTTGAATTTATAGTTTCGTATATTGAGGAAGAGAGAAAGAGACTGATTTTTTTCTATTCGGATGTACGCATATAAGAAGTTCAATTATCCATATTAATAAGTTTTATTCATGTTTACGCGCCGCATCGTAGCGGAGTCCATTCCGCACGATGCTGAAAATG
>CALZGM010000030.1 GCA_945787015.1 uncultured Roseburia sp. | reverse complement strand
TTGGCGTTATTTCTGAATTACAGGAATGCTCCTTGTTTTGCGAAGCAAAATCCGAGTCCTATGACGAGGAGAGGATTTAGCCTCCTTATTTTTTTTCCTAAATCATTTCATTATAATAAATTATGAATATTTCAAAAAAGGAAGTCAAGCCACATTTTTTTGCTGCGGTGTGAAGTTTCAAAAAATGATATGGGCTGCGGTATAGAAGTTCTCATTGAGAAAGAAAAAACTCTATGGTACACTTTAAGTAAATGATTGTCCTAGCATAAGAGAAAATGGGGAGATTTTTTATGGCAGCAAAAGCAAGTGAAAATTACAAGGTTTATGAAAACCCGAATGGCAAAAAGGTCAGTACGGTAACGCGCAAAATCATCGAGAAGGATGGTCTCTATTTTAAAGATATTGATGGTACAGGGGAAGTATCTAAGGTAAATGACTGGAGACTCCCGGCAAAAGAACGTGCGAAAGCTTATGTGGAAATGTTGACACCGGAGGAAAAAATCGGACAGCTTTTCATTTCCGACTGGCGTATGGGAAAATATCCGTCACCACTTGCTATGGGAAGTACAGAGATTCCGGAATATACGTTGGATGAATCCGGGATTTTAGATGAAGCGGAGCATACCGTAAAAAATATTTTCGGGGAACAGTACATTCCGGGTACCTCAAAACTGTTGAAGGAATGGTTTGCACGCCACATCATTTTGCGCGCAAATGCAAAGCCGGATGACTTGGCTGATTATATGAACCAGATGCAGGCGGTTGCAGAAGAATGTGAACATTTTGTCCCGGTAATGGCGGCATCCAATTCGCGAAATGAGTATGCAGAGCCGGTATTCGGTATGAACGATGCTTCCGGTATTTTTGCAACATGGCCGGGAACCATGGGGATTGCAGCTGCAGTAAAGGGAACAGATAATTTAAGCATCGTAGATGATTTTTCAGACTGTATCCGCCGTTCCTGGAATGCGTCCAATCTTCGAAAAGGTTACATGTATATGGTAGACGTTATGACCGATCCAAGATGGCAGCGTTCTTACGGTACCTTCGGTGAAGATACGGAATTAATCTCTAAAATTGCAGAACGGATGATTCCAATCGTACAGGGAAGTGAAGAAGGAGTAACAACGGATGGTGTGGCATTAACCATGAAGCATTTTCCTGGCGGCGGGGGCCGTGAAAACGGATATGACCCGCACTATGCAGCAGGACAGTGGAACGTATATCAGACACCGGGCAGTTTGGAGAAATACCATCTTCCAAGTTTTCGGGCTTCTGTAAATAAAAATGTGGCAGCGATTATGCCATATTATGCAAAACCGGCAAAGGAAAAGAGCGCAGCACAGATTGTAAATGGCAGGGAAATTGAAATGCAGCCATTTGGTTTTGCCTATAATAAACCGTTGATTGATGGGCTCCTCCGAAATGAGATGGGATTTAAAGGATACATTAATTCCGACACGGGTATTGTTCACAATATGTGCTGGGGTGTGGAAATGTTGGATAAACCGGAGCGAATCGGTTTTGCCATTAATAATGCAGGAGTAGATGTTATCAGCGGCAACTTTGATCAGGAACTTGGAATGGAAAGTTACAGACGTGGTAAAAATGATTACTATGATACCCACGAGGTTCCGGAAGGATTTACAAAAGATCAGTTGGTTTTAACGGATGAGGCATTGAATCGTGCAGTGACCCGTACGTTAACCGGAATGTTTGAACTGGGACTGTTTGAAGATACCTATCGTGACCCGAAGAAGGCTGTAGAAGTAGCTGCTACAAAGGCAGACTGGGAGAAAGCAATGGATGCACATCGTAAGAGCGTAACACTTCTTAAAAACGATGGCATCTTACCATTAACAAAGGAAAAACTGGAAGGAAAGAAAGTATATGCAGAAGCCTTCCATCAGCTTCCGGAACGGGCAGTGGAACTTACAAAGGGCTTAAAGGAAATGCTGTCAGAGGTGACATTGGTGGATAATCCGGCAGAAGCAGACTATGCGATTCTGATGCTGAATCCGAAATCAGGTGCTTATTTTAGCGCGACGAAAGGATATTTGGAATTAGACATCTGCGAAGGAAAAATGGTAGCGGATGTGGACGAGTCCTGTCGTCCGATGGAAACCACACATGAAGAGACAACGCTTGCAGGCGCGAAACGAATTCCTGAAATTGCAGCAGCCGTACATGCAAACGGAGGTAAAGTAATCGCAAACGTGAACGTAGTGTTAGCATGGCTGCTTGGCAATGTAGAACCATATGCAGACGCATTGACATTGGGATATGACACCTATCCGTCTGCAACTTTAGATGTATTCTTCGGAAGGTTTTCACCGGTTGGCAAGCTCCCAATTACCATGCCGCGCGGCGATGAAGTCATTGCAGTAAATGCAGACGGTGTATGTGTAAGCCCAAATGATGTGCCGGGTTATGATAAAGATTTGTACATGCCGGATTCCTTAAAGGATGAAAACGGAAAAGCGTATGCTTATCGTGATGCAGCAGGTAACTATTATGAAATGAATTTTGGATTGACTTACTAATAAAAATTAGATGAATGAAGGGTTGGACAAATTATGAGATACCCCAAATTTCTTCCAAAGAATGGTACCATCGGTTTTGTGGCGCCATCCTTTGGATGCAATACAGAACCATATAAAAGTGCTTTTGACAATGCACTGAAAAAGTTTAAAGACTTAGGGCATGGCCTTGACCTTGGACCGAATTGCTATGAGGGAAAGGGAATCGGTATCAGTAATACACCGCAGGCTTGTGGAAAAGAACTGACAGATTACTATTGCAGCGAGGATAACGATGTGTTACTTTCTGTTGGCGGTGGAGAACTTATGTGTGAGACCATGAGTCATGTCGATTTTGACGCAATAAAGGCAGCAGAGCCAAAGTGGCTTATGGGATATTCGGATAATACCAATATGACGTTTCTGTTGACAACGCTTTGTGATACGGCATCTATTTATGCAAACTGCGCGCAAACTTTTGGAATGGAGCCATGGGATAAGAGTCTGACCGATACCTATGAGTTGCTTTTGGGAGAGAAAAGCAATATATCAGGGTATCCTTTATGGGAAAAGGAGTCGTTAAAAGACAAAGAACATCCGCTTGTACCGTTAAACCTGACTGAAGAGCGAAATAGCCGCGTACTTCTCCCGGATGGAACGAATTACTGGGGCAAAGAAGAGCCGCAGGCAACCGTGAGCATGGAGGGTAGGTTGGTTGGCGGTTGTATGGATTGCCTTGTAAATATACTCGGGACGCGATTTGATGGTGTAAAAGACTTTAATGAACGGTACAAAGAAGACGGAATCATCTGGTTTATGGAAAGCTGTGAACTGAACGTGATGTCGATTCGCCGTGCAATCTGGCAAATGAAAGAAGCGGGCTGGTTTTCACATGTAAAGGGCTTTTTGATTGGCAGACCGATGCTGTTTGGGCAGGAAATTATGGGGCTGAATCAGTATCATGCAGTAGTGGATTTACTGAGAGAATATCAGGTGCCCATTATCATGGATTTGGATATCGGGCATTTAGAACCGATGATGCCGATGGTGTCCGGCGCTTATGCAAAAGTAAACATGAAAGGAAATGATATTACGATTTCCTACGAATGGAAATAAAAATTAAGCCACAGGTGCTTTTACCTCAGTGAGGTAGTACCTGTGGCTTTTTTGCATTAATTATATAGACAAATTGATACGTGTTCCTGTCTGGGTCAGTTCTGTATAAATCAAGTCAGAAGCAATGGCATTTATCCGCTTTGCATAGCGGGAGCTTTTTGTAGCGAATTCAGCATCCTTTCCGAAAAGTTTATCAATTTTGGTAACTTTTGCTGCCTTAAGCAGGTTTTCATTTTTTTCTAAGGTGCCATCAGAATTTACAGTAATACCGACATCTTTTAATTCATCTGCATATTCTTTTGCTAGATTTTTTAATTGCTTTGCATAGCGGTTTAAAGAATAATCACCGGAACCTCCTGAAGACTCTAGTGCATGATTGTATGTCTCCAAAAAGGCAGAAACGCTGGAATAGATATTTGCACCGTCAGTAGTATCTTCTTCGTAATTGAAATTACGTAGTTTACGTACAGCTGTACGAAGTGCCTGTGCATCAGCCTGAGAGAGTGTGCCGGCTGACATTTCTTTTCGCTTGCTGTCAGTTGCGGCATCCCGGTTATTTTTATAAAAACTGCGAAGATAATATGATTCACTTAAACTTACTGCGGTATTTGCGGTAGCTGCCATGGAACTCATCCTTTCTCTGCCGGATTCTGATATTCTATATTTCGACAGAAAAATGGAAAACTTTAGAATGGACTCTAAAAATGAAGCGTGCTATAATAGCATAAATGATAAAATGGTGTGAGGAGGTTCTTTCATATGGAAATTATTATTTGGCTTGTTTTAGTCGTTTTATTTATCGGTGTAGAGATTGCAACTGTGGGATTGACTTCTATCTGGTTCGCAGGCGGAGCACTGGCAGCATTGATTTTTTCACTTTTGGGAATCAATATTTTCTGGCAAATTGCGATTTTTGTAGTAGTGTCTGCAATTCTTTTACTATTTACAAGACCATGGGCATTAAAGTATTTTAAACCACGACTGGTAAAGACAAATTATGAAACAGTAATTGGAGTAGATGTTTGTCTGACGGAAAGCGTGGATAATCTCCGTGGCACAGGTACAGCTTTGTACAAGGGGCAGGAATGGTCTGCAAGAGCATACAATGAAGAAAAGACATTTGAAGCAGGTACGATTGTGACGGTAAAGGAAATCCGAGGCGTAACGCTTTATGTAGATGACAGCTCGCATATGCCGAAAAAAGAAGAGGATACGCAGGAGTAATCGTATGAAAATTGTTTTTTTGGATGTAAAAACCATTGGTGAAGATATTGATTTATCGGGTTTTGAACGTTTGGGAGAAGTGGTAAAATATGGATTCTCTTCGCCGGAGGAAGCAAGAGTTCGTACAAGGGATGCGGATGTGATTATCCTCAATAAGGTTGTGATTAATGAACAGTCGATTGGTGAGGCGGAGCATTTGAAATTGGTCTGTGTAACAGCAACAGGTACCAATAATTTGGATAAAGAATATTTGGAAAAACGTGGAATCGAATGGCGCAATGTAGCGGGATATTCTACGGAAACCGTAGCACAACATACGTTTGCACTTCTATTTTTCCTGTTGGAAAAGCTGGCTTACTATGATGAATATGTGAAGTCAGAACGCTATATTGGCGATACCGTATTTACGCATTTCCAGAACGTATTTCATGAGCTTTCCGGAAAAACATGGGGAATTATCGGACTTGGAGCGATCGGACGCAGGGTGGCTGATATTGCAAAGCTTTTTGGCTGCCGTGTTATTTATTATTCCACTTCCGGAAAAAATACTCAGGCAGGGTATGAAAGAGCAGATTTTGACACATTATTAAAAGAATCAGATATCGTTTCTGTGCATGCACCACTTACTGTGGAAACGGAAGGGCTTATGAATAAAGCTGCGTTTGACAGGATGAAAGAAAGTGCCATTTTCTTAAATCTGGGCAGAGGACCGATTGTAGTAGAAGAAGATTTGGCAGAGGCGCTGGAGAGTGGTTCCATTGCGGCAGCAGGCTTGGATGTGCTTAAAGTGGAACCGATGAGTGAGACGAATCCTCTTCGCCGTATCAAGGACAGTGACAGGCTGATTATTACGCCGCATATTGCATGGGCAAGTATCGAAGCAAGAACCCGGCTGATGAAAATTATTGAAGGCCAGGTCCGGGATTTTTTAAACGATAGAGAAGTGACAGAGTAAAATGAAGATTAGATTGAAGTTTGAACGAGAGGACGTGTACTGGATTATCGCCATCTTCGTTTTTTCCATCGTGCTGTTTCTTAGGACGCCATTTTCAATAGGGGTGTTGATTGGATTTTTGGCAGCTTATGTGGGAATTAAATGGCTGGTAATCGAATGGAAGGGTTCTTTGGTCTGGTTGTGGACTGCTGCCGGTATTTTTCTTAGCAGCATTTTTTCCACTTATATGGTACAGTACCTTTTGTTGGATGCGAACTTACGGGCAAACATTACAGATTCCAAATTAAGACTTAATATTTTATGTTGTATGGTGCTGTACACAGGTGTGCAGGTCATTACGAATCATCTGCAACTGACCTGTATTATTTCCCACCTGACATTGATGCTTTTGGCAGGAATCAATTACTTTGTATATATGTTCCGGGGAAATGAGTTTATTTTCAGTGATATCCGTTCCGTTTCTACCGGCTTAAGTGTTGCCGGAAACTATGAATTTACTCTGGATGAGCGGGCGGTTTATGTGATTTTACTTTCTACACTTTACATTTCATTCATACGAAAATGCAATGTGTCTTTTGTAAAACATAAAATCTGGATGCGTGCTGTTTGTATTTCACTTGTGCTTGCAGGAAGTCTTTATCTTGCAGAGGCAACAGAAAGTATTGTAACAGAAACCTGGGAGCAGAAGGGCTCTTACCGAAATGGTTATGTGCTGAATTTCCTTTTGAGCATCCGTGATTATTTTGTACAGCCGCCGGAAGGCTATTCAAAAGAAGCGGTAGAGGCACTGGAAGCAATGTATAGCATTGGGGAAGAAGTAACAGAAGAGAAGCCTACGATTATTGCTATCATGAGTGAATCGTATGCTGACTTGACTACAATCGGTGCATTTGCAACCAATGAAGAGGTGACACCGTACTTTGATTCCTTACAGGAAAATATTGTTCGCGGTTATGCATTGTCATCGGTGTTTGGTGCGAAAACATCGAATTGTGAATGGGAATTTCTCACTGGTAACACGATGGCCTTTTTGCCGAGTGGCTCGGTTGTGTATCAGCAGTACATTAGCGAAGAACCAACTTCGCTGGTGTCTGATTTGAAAAATTATGGCTATACCTGTGTGGCAATGCATCCATACTACGAGACCGGTTGGAGCAGAAATCTTGTGTATCCGGATTTAGGCTTTGACGAGATGTATTTTATCAATCATTTTGATGAGGATGCGTTACTACGAAAATATATTTCAGATCAGGAATTTTACGAAAAGATTATCGAACGCTATGAGAGTAAGGCAAAAAATGAGAACTTATTTATTATGGGAATCTCCATGCAGAACCATGGCGGATATACAGAGAAATATGATAATTTTGCAGAAAAAATCCGGGTTTTGGCAGGAAACTATCCGGATGCAAACCAATATTTGTCTCTGCTGAATGAAAGTGATAAAGCATTAGAATACCTGATTCGTTATTTTGAAAATGTGGAAGAACCGGTTGAAATTGTATTTTTTGGAGACCATCAGCCAAGTTTAAGAACCGATTTTTATAAAAGATTGAATGGAAAAGGCTTATCAGGTCTGACTATCACAGAATTGCAGAACCTTTATAAAGTGCCATTTTTTATTTGGACCAATTACGAGAGTGAGGAAGAGGAAATACCTATTACCAGCTTAAATTATTTGTCTACATTGGCACTGGAACGCGCGGGACTTCCATTACCGGCTTATAACCGATTCTTGAAAAGTATGATGGAATATGTACCGGCGATTAATTCCAGAGGTTTTTATTCTGCGGCAGAAGGAAGGTATAAATACTTGTCGGAAGCAGAAGGAGAAGAAGTCGACTGGATTCGACAATATGAGACATTGCAGTATAATAATATGTTTGATAGGGAAGGGCAGAGTAAGTTTTTCTTCCCATATCTGACAAAATGAGGGGAATACTGGATGAGGTATATACGAATTGAGGAAGCAGAACCGGGGATGCTTTTAGCAAAGGGAGTATTTGACGAATATAGCCGCATGCTGATTGCAAAAAAACGTCCGATTACTGCAGAGTATATCGAAAAATTAAAAGAAAGAGGCTATCTCGGATTCTATATTGAAGATGAGTTTTCAAAAGGCATCGAGATAGAGGAAACGATTAGCGTCGAACTTCGAAACAGGGGTGCCGAGGCTTTACGTAAGAAAGATATCGATGCGAGTCTGCAGGTAGCTAAGGATGTGGTAAAGCAGATATTAGCCAGTGGTTCCATTACATTAGACATGGTAGACTTGCGGACCTTTGATGATTATACGTACCGCCATTCTGTAAATGTTGCTGTTTTATCAACTGTAATTGGGATGGGGCTTGGTCTAAAACAGGATGCACTAAATGACTTGTGCGTAGGTGCGATGTTTCATGATATGGGAAAGCTCATGATTGATCCTGAGGTTTTAAATAAGCCGGGACGATTGACAAAGGAAGAATTCAAGCTTATAAAAATGCATCCGCAACTGTCTGTTGAATTGTTGGCAGAGCGTTGGAATGTTTCTTTAGATGCAAAAAGAGCCATTCTTTTTCATCATGAAAATGAAGATGGAAGCGGCTATCCAAACGAACTTTCGAAAGATAAAATTCCGCTTTTTGCAAAAATTATTCATGTAGCAGATGTTTATGACGCTTTAACATCTAAGCGACCATACAAAGATCCTTATACACCGTCAGAGGCAATTGAATATTTGATGGGTGGCTGTGATATTTTATTTAACAGGCAGGTGGTAACAACCTTTTTAAAATGGGTGCCTGTTTATCCGAAAGGGGTATTGGTAAAGCTTTCCGATGGAAGGGAAGGTCTTGTCTATGAAAATACCAGTAACCCGCTTCGCCCCAAAATCCGCCTACGAAATGGGGAACTACTAGACTTGGGAGATGAAAGGAAAAACCTACATATTACGATTAATCCAAACAGTTCAGTGGAAGCAGATTACAGCAATGAGATGGCAGCAATTGACACCAGTAAGAGCGATAGCAGACCGATTGTACTTGCAGTAGATGATACAATTATGACGTTACAAATGGTAAGAAACATTTGTGAGACACAGTTTCGGGTGGTTATGGCAAAGACCGGAAAGGAAGCAATTTCTTACATTCATAAGAATGGAATGCCGGCTGTGATATTAATGGATGTTGTTCTGCCCGGAGTCGATGGAATTGAAACAGCACGGACAATCCGCCAGCTGTTTGATGAAACCGCACCTATTATTTTCCTTACCGCCTTGTCGGATCGTGAAACAGTTGAAAAGTGTAAGAAAGTAGGAGCAGCGGATTATATAGTAAAGCCATTCCGGCCGTCTTACCTGATAGGACGAATCAGAGTAGCATTGGGGTTGGAGAGAGACGCGTAAAAAAGAATATAATAACTCTTAAAAAGAAACCGGTGTCGTTTTCGATGATGGTTTCTTTTTTTCTTTTTGAATCATTTAACGGGATAATGACATTTGAATCAACAATCTGATATAAACGATTTGGTACTTTGGTCTGATAAATCGGTTGATATTATTCCGCGGAGGGTATATAATATTTACCAGTTGAATAAGCCAAAACAATGGAAACGTTGTGACGGAAAACTAGAGGGCCTTAAATGGTAGCCAGTTGCAGTTTATGAACGACATCATAGGCATCTATGGTGTTTTTTCGCTTTTATGAGGTATTAGCATGGATCATTTTATAACATTAAAAGAAGCATCAGAAAAGTGGGGCATTTCGGAGAGGCGAATAAGAATTTTGTGCACCGATGGAAGAATAGAAGGTGCAACCAAAATGGGACCTATGTGGGTAATTCCGTTTGATTCTGAAAAACCGGAGGACAAAAGAATTAAGTCAGGAAAATATATAAAAAATAAGATTGAATGACAGAAAGTGTCCAAGTTAAAATGTATCATTATTCTATAGAGATTGATAAAAAGAGGGATGACTACATGGCATTAGAAAAAGAGGGAACTGACAAAATAGAGAGAGTCCTTGGTATCTATACGAAATTGATGAATGGTTCCATTGTAAACAAAACAACAGAAGCTTTCAATTATGGCGTGAATGAGAGAAGTATTCAGAGAGATATCGACGATATAAGAAATTACATGGATCTCCAAGGAGCGAACGATGGAATCATTAATTCTGTGATTTACGATAGGCAAGCAAAAGGTTATAAACTAGAGCAGATTTATAAGCTTAAGTTTACAAATCCGGAGATACTGGCAATTTGTAAAATACTTCTTGACAGTAGAGCTTTTACAAAATCGGAAATGGACGCTATGCTTCAGAAACTTATTGAAAGTTGTGTTCCGGAAGAAAATCAGAAGCTTGTAAAAGAACTCATTATGAATGAAGAATTCCATTATATAGAGCCACATCATAAATCGGTATTTATAGATACTATGTGGAGTATTGGGCGGGCAATCTATGAGCATAAATTCATAGAGATTAAATATCAAGGCATTCAGGGCTCAGAGGTAAAGACAAGAAAACTTAAGCCAATGGCAATTATGTTTTCTGAGTATTACTTTTATCTAGCAGCAGAGCAGACGGATGAAAAAGTGAAGGCAAACTTCAGTGTGGTTAATGATGCAAACCCAACAATTTATCGCATCGATCGTATCCAAGACTGCAAGATTTTAGATGAAAAATTCCATGTTGAATACATGAATCGATTTGAGGAAGGCGAATATCGAAAAAGAATCCAATTTATGTTTGGGGGTAAACTTCGTAAAGTTAGGTTTAAGTATTTGGGATATTCAGTAGAAGCAGTATTGGATAAGTTGCCAACAGCAAAAATTATTGGAGAAGAACCGCATGATGATGGCAAAAGAACTATATATACAATTTCAGCAGAGGTATTTGGTGATGGAATTGATATGTGGTTAAGAAGCCAAGGGGAAAATATAAAACTAATTTAAATAAAGGAGAAAAGTCGCCATGAAGAAAAAATCTTATATAGGAAGTAAGATATTAATTATTGTTTTAAGCTTAATCGTTTCATTAAATGGACTGGGACTTATTGTAGCTGGCGCTAGGACCAAAACAAAGAGATGGACAATATTTGGAATTGCATATATTGCCCTAGAATGGGTTTTCTTAATAATTGAATCGGATGTATTAGTTATTTTAGCTACAGTTTTATATTTTGCTAGTATTATTCACACAGCATTGATTCTAGGAACTTATGGTAATCTACTTAATGAAAAAAATGGAGTTATAAGCAAAAGTGCAGAAGTTGAACCTACTATACATGAAGAAAAAATTATTAATGAAAAGACAGAATATGATGAGAAAGTGAAAAGTATTAGATTACCCATAGGAAAGGCAACTATTGAGTATAATGAGGACGGCAAAGCAAAGGTAATTATTTCATCAAAAAGTGAGTATGAATTTATTTCAAATGGTCGTTCCATTTGTGAAGCAAGGGTAAACAATGGAACTATTTGTAAATATGAATAAGGAGGACGCTCCATGTCAAATAAAGATAAATACGAAGAACTTAAGCAAGAAAATGCTGCATCATATGAGAAATATCGAGAAAATGCTGAAATCTGGAATGGTAGAATCTCGGAGCAGTGTAATAAATATAATCAGCATATTAGTTTGATTAATAAGGAGAGAATTGATCTTAGAGATCAAATAAGAGAATTATACGATTTCTTAAAGGAAATAGGTGGATCATTAGATAGAAAAATTACTATCTTTGATTTTAAAATGGAAGAAGCAACTTCAAGGGAGTATACTCCTGAGGTATTAGAATTACATAATCCATATTACTATGAGCATAGATATCTTGAGGATAGTCTTTTGGCTCATATTAGAAAGCATAATGATAACAAAAAAATGATTGAAAAGTTCGAGCTGGATTTGGAAAGTCAGAAAGATAAATATTTAGCAGATTTAATGCGAAAAGAAAGATATTTCAATGAAGTTAGAAGTGCTGTTCAGATAGCGGAAATTTATAGAAATATAGTAGTTACTGTTAGAGATGCAATACGAATAAAAATAATACCAGAAATGGATTTTATAAGGGCGTTTATGTATGCGGATTCAATTAATGAAAGAATTATAGATGAAGCAACATTTGAAAATATAAAACCGTGTCCAATAATAGAATTTAAAGACACAAAATATGATAAGCATTATCAGTTCGTTAAAAATGCCTTTGATTTTTACGAAATAAGTACTGTCTTTTTTCAAGAAACAGTTCTTACAGATATTATGGCTGATGGAGTAATTTCTAACCAAGAAATGGCAGATTTTCAGCAGAAGATAAATAGTATGGAAGATTGCATAGCTAATATAGATTTAGTAAGTACTATAAATAGAAATGAAAAATTTCATATGGATTTTGATATGCCCTTTAAAGATGATGAAAGTAATGAAGTAGAAAATACAGATGATATAAATCGGGAAGAATACATTTTTTGGATGAGAGTAGAGGATGTATTTACTATCACTGGGAGAGGTACTGTTGTAACAGGAAGGGTATCTGGTGAAATAAAATGTAACGATACCATAGTTATTATTGGGAATGATGATGTCTATATGGAATGCAAAGTTGAGGGAATAGAGCGCAATAGAGAGTTAATTGAAATAGGTCATGATGGTGAAGAAGTTGGAATTCTCTTAAAAGGAATTACCCGTAATGAGATTCATAGGGGTGATGTAATTACTATACCTACCAAATCAGCTTAATGTATTTCTGTGCAACCTATAATAATCACAAGTAGAGGGCGAAAAGGTGAAAATATGAATGAATCATATAGTTTAAAAGATGCGATAAAAATAAGATGTGCAATGGAAGAATATCAAGATACCAAATACATGAATATTCTGAGGCAGTTAAATGAACAGACTAATGTAGTTCTTACAGATGATCTAGGAACAGAATTTGTACAGAATTGTGGAAGAGATTTGGCGGGGGAAATAGTTAGAAATTGTTTTGATACAGCTAACTATAATATTACGGTTGATCAGCTTGCTACAAGAATCCTTAAATTTTCATATGAAGAAGATTATGATCCCTTGGCGAAAAATGGTGGATGGGGAGATATTACCAAAACAGTTTATAACTACAATGAGCATAACTCCGCAGAACTAGATGCAATTACCAAAACAATGGAAAAAGCTTCTACTCAGCTTTTTGAAATTGATAGAGATAAAGATAAATTAGACCGGAACGGGAAAAAAGCATATAGGGAAAGTCAAAAAGATGAAAATGGTGATCTCTTTGATGAATTGACAGGGGTAAAAGCGGAAAAGAAAACAGTATGGAGAAATGGAAAACCGTATGAAAAACCAGATGTTGAGGCAGATCATATCCAAGCTAGAAAGTCAGCAAAATATAATGCAAGATATATTACAGATGCTGGAGCGGAAGAGTTACGAGTTTTTTGGAATTCACCAGATAATATGCAAATGATGCACAAGTCAGCAAATGCTTCAAAAAGTGATATTAGAGTATGTAAGGTTGATGGAAAAGTCAAGTACGTCAATGCTAGAAATAAGGAATATGATGCATCAACTGATATTACAGATCGAGCAACACCTGAGCAGTTAGCGGATGCAGTATGCGCTCAATGGGAATATATTAATGAGAAACGTAAAGGTGGTAATCAAGATAAAATAAAAAAATTGAAGGAAAAAGGATATTTGGATGAGAATGGTAAAGTGCCCAAGTCAGTTAGAAAAGAACTGGTACGAAATATAAAACATTCTCAAAATGTTGAAAGCACAATTATACTAAAGAATACAGATTATAAGCAGGTAGGCTCAGATGCATTAGATTACACGAAAGCCTCTATCGGTAAAATTATTGCTGGTCAGGTTATTTATTATGCAGCTCCTCCTATAGTATATGAAGTAAAAACAATTATTCTAAAGAAGGATATAACCATAGAAAATGCTCTTGAAAAACTAACAGATGCAATGAAGCGTGTTACAGATTATGTTGTATCGAAGCTTAAAGACATTTTTGTTAATATTGCATTTAATAGTTTAAAGAAGTTTGTAAAGTCATTTATGGATATTTTAATAAATATGGTTAAGGCAACAGTTAAGAAACTTCTTAAAATGGCAAAAAATCTAGTGCTTTCAACAGTGGATGCAGTTAGAATTATTGCAAATCCAAATTCTTCAAGAGCAGAAAAGGCAGATTCTGTTGTGAATTTGTATGCAGTTACGATTACAAGTTGCGTTATTGAAATACTATTTGAGCTAGGAGGTGACGCATTAAAGATACCAGAACCATTTGATGATATTATTTTTGGACCTCTACAGATTTTAACAACTGTTATTTGTACTAACTTTACGATGCTTATTTTAAAGAAGGCAGATTTGTTTGGCGTTCGTCAAGGATTCAAAATGTCGAAGATTAGAGAACTTTTTGCTGATGCAAGAGATGAAACAATAAGAATGTATGAAGTATCAACTAATGTTGCGTATGCTGAAATCGATGAGATAATTGAAAATGCTAGAAAAGAAAGTTTAGCAATATATAATAGACTTGAAGAATATGATATGAAAACTTATTCAGCTAGAGATGACTTAGAAATAATTAATCAAATGTTTAACATGAATATAGATTTTGAATCTGATTGGTTGAAGTTTATAGGTGTCCAACGGTGAGGAATAAAAACTTTTCGCAATAAAATAACCAGATTTCATGCAAGATAACCACTTGTGCGGTAAAATAAGGGTAAGAAATTTTTCGCAGAAGAAATTATGGAGAGTATAGGAGAATTGCCATGATTAAGAAGTTTGTCGAAAACATAAAAAGACCATTGTATTGGATTCCTAAGGTGCTGTTAATCGTATTTTGTGTTTTGCATGAACAGACGAAATATCAGACTGCAAGGAACATTGAGGAATTGTTTTATTGGCCAGAGGGACCGTGTATGGATATGATTGTGTTGGCATTGTTTGGAGCGGTTGGAATATGGAGTTTGTGGAAGGAGTTCTATCTTATAAGAATAGTTGGGACAAGTGTGCGTGACGAATGAAAATAGTGGTAAATTGAAAGGTTCTTTCGAAATTTTCGAAGCCTTCAAAGCTGATATTTAGATTCCAAAATTATTTTCATAACGTAGATTGCAATAAGAAAGAGTATCCCTTGTTTTTAAATGCGTTTTGGAATGTATTAGAAACTCTTCATTCCTATTACAAAGTCAGCGCAATTATGGCAGGATGTCATAATTAGTATCGTGCGGAATGGACTCCGCTACGATGCGGCGCGTCAGTTTTTGATAATTTGTATATAGGAATGATTAGAGTTTCTTATACATGTATGATCGTATCTAAAAATAAGGGATACTCTTTCTTATTGTGCAACTACATTATGGAAATAATTTAGTGAGCTAAATATCAATTTGTGTTATAATTTTATTCAAGATGATTTGAAATGGGGAACAGTCATGAAGGTATTTTGGGAAAAGTGCAAAGTAATAACGATATGCTTGGGTATGGGAATCCTTTTTTCGTCTTGTAAAACGACGCAGGAAGTGATTACGCCGGTGGTGGAAGAAAACAAGCTTGTGGTTTACACTTCCCACAAGGAAGAAGTATATGAACCTATTATTAAGGAGTTTGAGGAGAGAACCGGCATTTGGGTGGAATTGCATACCGGCGGTACATCCGAGCTTTTGGAAGAGATCGCGAAAGGAAACGGAGAATTTACCTGCGATATCATGTTTGGAGGAGGAATCGAGAGTTATTGTGCTTATAGCGACTATTTCAAACCTTATGTGTGTAGCAGAAACAATAGCATTAAAAAGCAGTACCGCAGTAAAGACGGAAGCTATACGGCATTTACGGAACTGCCGATTGTGTTTATCTATAACAATAAACTGGTAGACAGCGGACGGGCTCCGACAGGCTGGCAGGAACTGTTTTATCAGTCCTGGCAGGGAAACATTGCCTTTGGTGATCCATTGAAATCCGGAAGCAGTTATACCATGCTGGTAACCTTGATTCAGGCCATGGGGATGGAAGAGGATGTGACTTTGAAACAATTTGCAAGGGCATTGGAATATAAGGTATCTGCCGGCTCAAAAGAGGCAGTCGATGAGGTGTCAAGTGGTGCTAAGGCAATTGGACTTACTTTAGAGGAAACTGCACTAAAGGCCATCGACAATGGCGCAGATATTTCAATTGTATATCCAAAAGACGGTACGAGTACCGTGCCGGACGGATGTGCGATTGTGATAGGAACAAAACACGAAGAAAATGCAAAGCAGTTTATTGAATTTATTGTTGGGGATGATGTGCAGCAACTGGCAGTAGACCGGCTTCACAGGAGGTCTGTATTGGAAAACTTACAGCAAACGGGGGACGAAAGCCTTAAAGTGCTGAATTATGATGTGGAATGGGCAGGAACGCATCGGGAAGAAATTTTGAAAAGCTGGGCAAATATTATAGCGGAACAGGGTAGGTAGCAGAAATGGGAAAAAGAGTGAAAAGAACATTTAAACAGGAACTGCTAACCAGTATGATTGCGGTATCCGTTCTTCCGCTGGCAGTTTGCAGTCTTTTTTTGATTCAACTGTTTCAATTGAAAATTTCAAAAGACTATCAGGTAAGAGATATGGAACTTGCGGAGGAAGTAAACAGCCGCATGGAACAGCTTTTCTCAGAGTTTTCCGTGCTCGCGGATGAAATCTGTGAGAATGACGATATTGCAGAAGCACTGAGAAATTCGGATTTTACAAATTCTGATGAGATATATCGAACCCTCTATAGAAAAACCAAAGAGTTAAGGGATGATGCATGGTTTGAACTATACAGTATGGACGGGATATGCCAATACTCCACCGGAACGGGAACCTATCAGAAAAAACTGGAACCTTATTGGGGAATTCTTAGAAAAGCGTCAGAAGAAGCGGAGAAGTTTGTTGTTCTGCGGGCGGATGAACCATCCGGTAATGCAGTACTACAAGCAGCAAAGCTAGTGCAGGACGAACAGGGAGCAGCCGGTTTTTTTGTTATTAATATGGGAACGAGTGAGTTTGAAAATGTATTGAAGGGTACTTATGGGGGACAGGATGGCATCTGTATTCTGGATGGATTCATGGAAACGGTTTTTAGTGCTGGAAGTACGGCAGATGAAAATCCGGGAGCGGCACTTAGAGTAAGGCTGCTTCAAAACGAACCCATCCAGTCGGATTACAATGGTAATAGTGTATATTTAGATAAGATTGAAGGAATCGAATTGTATGTTATCTTGTTAAGACCGCACATATTTACAGAAGATACCGTAAATTCCATGTATACGGTTCTCTTCATTATGATTGCAGTGATACTGATACTGTGTGTGTGCCTGGTATATAATCTGAGCAATCGACTTTCCAGACCTATCAAGGTGTTAAATCAAACGATGCATGAAGTGCAGATGGGAAACCTGGATGCACGAATGCAGGAGGACTGGCCTACCACAGAATTTGCGGAGATGTCCGGAAACTTTAACTACATGACCGCAGATTTAAAAAAGAATATGGAAAAAGAGGTTGAGCAGCAAAAACAACTGAATGAAATACAAATAGCCATGATGCAGGCACAGTTAAATCCTCATTTTTTATATAATACCCTAGACACTGTGAAGTGGGTGGCAAAAGCAAATCATGTGCCGGAAATTGTGACGCTGGTGTCAAAGCTGGCGAAAATACTGAGAGCAGCAATTTCTAAAAAGCAGTTTACGACGCTTCGGGAAGAGATGGAGCTGGTAGAAAGCTATGCCCAAATACAGCGGATACGCTTTGATGGAAGGTTTGAATGCATCTGTACATACGATGAGAAATTGGCAGATTGTGAGCTGCCAAAGCTTGTGATTCAGCCTATAGTGGAAAATGCAGTGATCCATGGACTTTCGGAATGTGAGGATGGGCATGTTTACGTGGATGCTTACGTAGGGGAGGCGGACGATGCTCCTGCGCTGATAGTGGAAGTCAGAGATGATGGCTGCGGTATTGGACAAGAGGTCATTGACAGATTAAACAATGGCGGTTTACAGGAACCAACAGGGCATATCGGGTTGGGAAATGTAGACAAAATTATTCGATTACACTATGGGGAAGCTTATGGCGTAAAAATAAGTAAGCCGGACCAGGGCGGTTCGCTTGTTACCCTGACATTTCCTTTGAGAAAGGAGAAAACAATAGATGCTAAAAATTCTGGTGGTAGATGATGAGATGTTTGTAAGACGCGGTATCGTTATGGAAACAGACTGGGCAGCCATGGATTGTGCGGTAGTGGCTGAAGCGTCTAACGGAGAGGAAGCTCTTGAGATGGCACATAAATTCCATCCGGATTTGATTATCAGCGATATCCGAATGCCTCGAATGGATGGCATTGAACTTCTTAAAACCTTGCGGCAGGAAGAAAATGAAGTGCATGTTATCTTTCTGACTGCATACAGTGAGTTTGAATATGCCAAACAGGCGCTGCGATACTTTGCTTTTGACTATCTGCTGAAACCCTTTGAGGACGGAGAACTGGAGGCTTGTGTATTAAGGGCAAAGAAGGAGATTGAGGAGCAACGGGACAGCAAAAAGAACAGAGAGCAGCAGACAGTTCTTGCAGTGCCGGATGAGCCGGGGGACAAGAGCAGATATATAAGAGAGGCCTTAAACTACATTGCAAAACATTACGGTGATAGCGATATCAATATTGCTGCCATAGCAGATGCAGTGGGAGTTAGTGAAGGGCATCTGAGCCATTTGTTTAAAAAGGAGACGGATTATACGGTTGCATCTTATATCACAAGATATCGAATGCGGGCAGCCATGAAGCTGCTGGAAGACTGCCATAATCGCGTTAGCGAGGTGGCGGAGCAGGTGGGGTATAAAGATATCACCTATTTTTCCAGCACGTTTAAAAAAATTGTCGGAATGACACCCTCTGAGTACCAGAATCGGAGAGAATAACCTGCTTGAATTGTGCAATATATATATGAAATGTGAAAATCCTGTTGTTCTTTTGTCAAGAATAACAGGATTTTTAAAATGATAACAGTTTTGTCGAGTTCAAAATACCGATAAGCGACGATATAATATTCTTACAAGGTGTAAGAAATGCACAAACAATTCAAGGAGGGTAAATTATGAAGAAAAAATTAGTGGCACTTATGTTAGCAGGTGCAATGCTGGTTATGTCATTTTCGGGGTGTGGCAAAAACGAGTCACCGGCATCTGCTGATTCTAATTCAGCAGTGACGGAAAGCCAGCCAAACGATGTTGCAAAAACGGATGAAGCAGACAAGGAAGAGGAAAATCTTTCTGAAATCGAGAAAATTATCAAAGAAGCAGAGGGAATGACGTTAGAGGAACTGGCAAAAAAGGCAATTGAGGAATCCAACGGCAAAACCTTCTACGGAGTAGGAAACTCAAGCAGAGGTAAGACAGCACTTCCTCTTTTCATTGAGTATCTGCAGACCATCGATCCAAATTATACCATGGAGTATGAATGGCAGCAGCCGAAAAACAACAAGATTTTTGAACAGTTGACAGCAGATTCCCTGAAGGAAACAGGTACCTTTGCTATGACACTGATTCAGGATGGAAACCAGATTGAATCTAAGATGGTTCAGCCGGGTATTTTAAAAACATTTGTTCCAAAGGAATGGGCAGAGGCAAACGGAACAACAGCGGATGCATTTGAAGGATTCCTGCCATTACAGACTTTGAATAAAGTATTTATGTACAACTGCACAGGCAGTGCAACCTATGATAACTGCTGGGATTTCGTAGCAGAGGGAAATCATGCTCTGTACATGGACATCGATTCTGAAATTGTCGGAAAGAACTTCTTATATATGTTAACAGCAGATAAATACGCTGCATGGTTAAGAGAAGCTTATGAAGCGTTAGATGATGCCGACAAAGCATACTTTAAACCTGTAATCGAAGAGATGAAGTCAGATGCAGAAGATTTAGGACTTGGCGCTGACGGTGCATATGCATTGGCATGGATTAAACTCTGGGTAGAAAGCTATAATGCACAGACTGATGATGGCCCTATCTGTAATACCTTAGTAACGGATTCCGCAACTGATCAGAACGGCTTACTGGTTTACTCTAAACTTCGTTCTGTAGAGGAATCTGCAGGTGTATCATTAAATAACATTAAAGTTGCAGCTTATGAAGAGGGCTATACCGGTATTGGCGGTTATGGATATTGTCATTACCTGTTCCTGACAAATAACAGCCCACTTCCATGGACAGCATGTGCGTTTATTGCATATATGACCTGTACAGAAGACGGCTTCAGCGCATGGGGCAAGGACATGGGTGGTTACTCCTCTAATCCGAATGTAGCAACAGCTATCGAAACAACTTATCAGCATAGTAAAGGCGGCTACAACGAAGCGGGCGAGAATGTATTTGAGTGTAAGAATGACCGTGGCTATACATGGTGGACTACAGATGGAAAACTTGTTCTGGAAGATCCGGAATATTGTGCATCAGTAGCATTTACGGTAGGCAGCTGGATTGAACTTTTAACAAAATACAGTGCTCAATAACGGCGACTGTCAGGTGGGGTGTCGTACAGAAAATGTGCGGCACCTCACTTTTTAAGGAAAGGGGTGGCTTATGAACAGTAAGCATATGGCAAATAAGGTAAAAACATACCTTTCCAAACCGCAGAATATCATCCTTCTGCTGTTCGGTATTGTTCTTACTTTCTCAACGGTAGCTCCTATTGTAGCTATTGTGAAGGATACCCTGATTATTCATCCGGGTACCATTGACGCCCATCTGACCGGAAAATCTTCCGGATATACGGTGGTTAATTATGTGGATCTTTTTACCAGCAGACTGGCAATGACAAATCTTTGGAAACCTTTGTGGAATACGTTACTTTTGGCAGTATTGACCTGTACGATTTCCATTTTGTACGGCGGATTCTTTGCATTTTTAGTAACAAGAACCAATTTAAAATTTAAAAAATATTTAAGTTCTATTTTTATTTTCCCTTATATCATGCCACAGTGGACGTTGGCTGTTGTATGGCAGAATGTATTTAACAGTAATGCTGTTGTGGGGACAGCAAATGGTCTTTTGGCGTCTTTGTTTGGAATTGAGATGCCTAAGTGGTGGTGCCAGGGACTGTTTCCGAGTTCTATTGTGTTGGGATTACATTATGCTCCTTTTGCCTACATATTAATTGGTGGCATTTTCCGGAATATGGATGCAAATCTGGAGGAAGCGGCAACAATTTTAGATACTCCGAAGTGGAAGACAATGTTTCGCATTACACTTCCAATGATAAAACCGGCGATTCTTTCCACTATTCTGTTGGTATTCGGAAGTGCAATGGGAAGTTATCCGGTTCCGCATTATCTGGGACTGACAACACTTTCAACCAAATACATCTCCTTAAACTCTAAGTACACAGGAGAAGCCAGCATTCTGGCAATTATTATGATGATTTTCGGCGTGGCAATTCTCACCATGAATCAGGTGAGCTTAAAGAGCCGGAAAAATTACACGACTGTTACCGGAAAATCAGGTCAGCTGTCGAAAATAAACTTAGGAAAAATCGGTAAATATGTAATTGCCATTGTAATGGTAATACTGACCTTCTTCACCAGTATCTTCCCGATTTTCTCCTTTGCACTGGAGACGTTCCTTCCGAACCCGGGTGACTACAGTTTCCTTTACACCGGAGATATGAGTAACCTGACAACAAAATGGTGGATTACAAATGAGAACATCACAGAGAATGGTATGTACGGACAGAAAGGTATTCTTTATAATGAGACAATCTGGCATGCCTTTTGGGGAACACTTTTGGTTGCAGTATGTTGTGCATTACTGGCCGGAACGATAGGAACACTGATTGGATATGCAGTGGCAAAGAATCGCCGCAGCAAGTGGGCATCCTATGTAAATGGTGTAGCATTTTTGCCATACTTAATGCCTTCTATCGCGGTAGGTGCTGCGTTCTTTATCCTGTTTTCAAACGAGAAAATTAACTTGTTTAATACCTATACACTGTTAATTATTGCAGGAACCATAAAATATATACCTTTTGCAAGCAGAAGTGCTCTAAACTCTATGCTGCAGCTTTCGAACGAGATAGAAGAGGCGGCGATTATACAGAATATTCCATGGTTTAAGAGAATGTTCCGTATCATCATACCGATTCAGAAATCATCTATTATTAGCGGGTATATGCTTCCGTTTATGACGTGTTTAAGAGAATTGTCCTTATTCCTGCTGCTTTGCACACAGGGCTTCATTCTTTCAACAACGCTGGATTACTTCGATGAGATGGGCCTGTATGCATTTTCTAGTGCTATCAACCTGATTTTGATTGTTACAATTCTGATTTTTAACACACTGGTCAACAAATTGACAGGAGCCAGTCTGGATGACGGAATCGGAAGCAATTAAAAGATTAAAGAAAGACGAGGTTAAATTATGTCACAGATTACATTGAAAAATATAACAAAGCGTTGGGGAAAGTATTATGCGGTAGATCATCTGGACTTAGAAATCGCAGACAATTCCTTTATCACGCTTTTAGGCCCTTCAGGCTGTGGAAAGACAACAATTTTGCGTATGATTGCCGGACTGGAAACGCCTACAACGGGACAGATAAAAATTGGCGACAGAGTAGTGTTTGACAGCGATGCAGGCATTAATGTTCCACCGAATAAACGTAAAGTAGGATTCTTATTCCAAAATTACGCATTGTGGCCAAATATGACGGTATACCAGAATATTTCCTTTGGTCTTAGCAATATCAAAGAGGAAATGCCGGTGGTGGATGAGGGTGCGAAAACGGCATCAGAGTTAATCAAGGCCCTAAGAAGCGGAAAAAAGATTGTGGAACTTGTGGAAGAATGCCGCGATAAGAGAGGTAAACTGGATACAGAGAAGGTGTATTTGAAATTTATTGATGCTTTTACACTTTCCATATATACAGCGAAGGCTCTGTATGGTTATAAGATTCATGAGGCTTCTGATCCTGAAAAAGCTGCTAAAGATAAGGCAGGGGAATTGTTTGATAAGTTAGAAGCAACAAAGAAAGCTTATGAAGCGAAAGGACAGAGCTTAAATGAAAATTTTGAGGTAACAGAGGGCGGAAAGGTCCGCATGGAGAACCGAAAACTTACCAAGGAAGAAATCGATAAATCAGTAAGAAGAGTATCGAGAATTGTAAAAATCGGTATGTTTATGAACCGTTATCCGGCAGAACTTTCCGGAGGACAGCAGCAGCGTGTTGCCATTGCAAGAACACTTGCACCGGAACCGGATGTATTGTTTATGGATGAACCATTATCGAATCTGGATGCCAAGCTTCGATTGGAAATGAGATATGAGTTGCAGCGTCTGCATGTAGAGACAGGAAGTACCTTTGTATATGTAACACATGATCAGATGGAAGCAATGACATTGGCGACAAAAATCTGTCTGATTAATAATGGTGTGCTACAGCAGTACGCAGCGCCTCTGGAAGTATACAATCATCCGAAGAATCTGTTTGTGGCAGACTTTGTAGGAAATCCTTCGATTAACTTTATTGATGCAAAAGGAACTCAGACGGAAGATGGCAAGGTAGAACTGATAGCGTTGAATGGCATCCGGTTGAAATTTGTCCCAAAACAGCCGGTTGATATTGCAAAATGGCAGGCTGACAGAGATAAAGAAGCAGCAGATGCGCAGGCAGCGGCTGAGGAGAGCCTAAAAGACAAGAAAGCAGTTGAAAAGAGTAATAAAGATGAGAAGTTCAAATATCATGTGGCTATGGTAGAAGAAAACGACTACAGTATGGAAGAAGAACCGGTTATTACCAATGAGGACTTTGTCATTGGCGTGCGTCCGGAAGCTCTGAAGCTGGGGGAAACAGGAGCCCTGAAGACGACCGTATATGGAGCAATGCCTACAGGTATGGAATCTACCGTGAAGTTAAGAATTGGAAACTTCCTGCTGACGGGCGTCATTTTTGGCGGCGTTACTTTTAACATTGGTACAGAAATGGGTATGGACATTCAAGGTGATGATATCCTGCTCTTTGACAGAACCTCCGGAAAGTGCATTTCGTCCGGAAGTATTGAATTGTAATTTAGGGGACGCTTCTTTTGTCTCGGTAATCGAGACAAAAGAAGCGTCCCCTTAGCTTATCCCATCGTTACAGTAACATGATATTCTTTCTTCCCTGCTTCGTAAGGAATGATACAACCATCGACTTCCTTTCCGTCGACGAGGAGAGAAATGACACCTTTTTCAACATTAGAAGGATTCTTAACCTCAATATAGTAGGTGCCTTCACGGAATTTCCTTGTAACAGAGAAATCGCCAAAATCTTTTGGAACACAAGGATTTACGGAAAGACCACTGTGGGTTGGGTAAATACCTAAAATATATTGTGAAATATTTACAAAGGTCCATGCAGCAGTACCGGTCAGCCAGCTGTTTTTTGCTTCCCCGTGTCGCGGCGCGTCAGCACCGGCAACCATCTGGGAATAAACATATGGCTCTGTGCGATGAATTTCACTAATTTCTTCTACATAAGCGGGACAGGTTTTCTGGTAGATTTCAAAAGCTCTGTCGCCACGGCCGATTACCGTTTCTGCAATGGATACCCATGGGTTGTTATGACAGAAAATACCGGCATTCTCTTTATATCCGGGTGGATAAGAGGAAACTTCACCCAGCTCAAGGTGGTATTTTGTGTAAGCTGGCTGCAAAATCATAACTCCGTATTTGGTATCCAAATGTTCTTTAACGGAATCAAGAGCCTGCTTTGCAAGACCTTCTTTTACACCTACTCCGGCTAAAACGCAGAAACCCTGCGGCTCAATATAGATCATGCCTTCTTCACATTCCTTGGAGCCGACTTTGTTAGAATTTGCATCATATGCACGCAGGAACCATTCGCCGTCCCAACCATCTTTTAAGATGGCTGCATTCATAATTTCTACTTCCTTACGGGCGCGAGCAGCTTCCTCTTTCATGTCTAGCAATTCACAAAGGTCAGCATACTCTGCACCATATTTTACAAACATACCTGCAATAAATACAGATTCTGCAACCGGACCTTCACTTGGACCAAAGGTCTGGAAGGATTCGCCCGGATGTGCAGAGAAACAGTTTAAGTTCAGGCAGTCGTTCCAGTCGGCACGGCCGATTAACGGCAGACCGTGAGGACCTTTATGGGTGATGGTGTAATCTAAGGAACGTTTCAGGTGCTCCATCAGGGTAGTGGCAACAGACCAGTCATTATCATAAGGAACCATTTCGCCTAAAATAGAAATGTCTCCGGTTTCACGGACATAGGCGCTGGTTCCGGCAATCAGCCAGAGCGGATCATCATTAAAGCCGCTTCCGATATCGGAATTTCCTTTTTTAGTGAGCGGTTGGTACTGATGATAAGCGCTTCCGTCTTCAAACTGGGTGGAAGCAATATCAATAATACGCTCTCTTGCACGGTCCGGAATCAGATGTACAAAACCTAACAAATCCTGGCAGGAATCTCGAAATCCCATACCACGTCCAATACCTGATTCATAATAAGAAGCAGAACGGGACATGTTAAAGGTTACCATACACTGATACTGATTCCAGATATTCACCATACGGTTTACCTTATCGTTTTTGGAAGTAAGTGTATATTTGGAAAGAAGATTTTCCCAGTATGTATTCAGCTTATCAAAAGCTTTTTCTACATCTGCCTCTGTCTGGTATTTTGCAAGCATTGCGTTTGCAGGCGCTTTGTTAATGATGTTAGGAACTTCCCACTTTTGGTCTTGCGGATTTTCTACATAGCCGAGAACAAATACAAAGGATTTGCTTTCACCCGGTGAAAGTGTAACAGCAAGCTGATGAACGGCAACCGGTGACCAACCGCTGGCAATGGAATTCGTACAGTGACCGTTTTCAACTGCTTCCGGTTTGTCGGCACCACGGTAGGCGCCTAAGAAAGCATCGCGGCTGGTATCGAAACCGACTGTTGGAGCGTTGACGGAAGAAATCGCATAGTGATTGCGGCGTTCTCTGTATTCTGTTTTATGGTAAATAGTAGAACCGATGACTTCCACTTCGCCGCAGCTTAAATTACGCTGGAAGTTTTTCATATCATCGTCGGCATTCCATAAGCACCATTCCACATAAGAAAAAAGAGAAAGCTCTTTTGTTTTAGCAGAATGGTTGGTGATAACAAGCTGATTAATCTCACAGTTGTCATCCATCGGAACAAAGGCAAGGACGGAAGCTTCCACCTCATTTTTCTTGCCGGTAAAGCGGCTGTAGCCAATGCCGTGTCTACATTCGTAGAAATCCAGCTCCGTCTTGGAAGGCTGCCAGCCCGGATTCCAAATGGTATCCCCGTCCTTGATATAATAGTATTTTCCGTTAGTATCTGCTGGAACATCGTTATAACGATAACGTGTAAGTCGCAAAAGCTTTGCGTCCTTATAAAAAGAATAGCCACCGCAGGTGTTGGAAATCAGGCTGAAAAACTCATTGCAACCAAGGTAATTAATCCATGGAAGCGGAGTTTTTGGGGTTGTTATTACATATTCTTTTCGTTCATCATCAAAATATCCGAATTTCATTACATTCCTCCATTCTTGTATTCATACAAATATATTTTAAAGTAAACGTTTAAGTAAAATAGGCAAAAAATAAATGCCTATACGGACGAATTCATTATAGCATAGAGAAAAATGACTTGTGAATTGTGAAAATCCGCATAAAAAAGCTGGAAAAAACTGTGAAATTATAACAAATATACAAAAATAAATCAAAAAGTGTTGAATATATAAACAAATTGATGTATAGTCAAATTACGAAAACGATTAAGTTATGAGAGAGGGAAACGACATGGTATCAATGAAGGACATTTCAAAGGCCTGTGGCGTTTCGGTAGCAACGGTGAGCAAAGCGTTAAATGATCACAAAGATATTGGTGAGGATACCAAGGAACGTATCCGCCAAGTCGCTAAGGAAATGGGGTATTCTCCAAATTCTGCAGCAAAAGCGCTGAAAACGAACAGAACCAATAACATTGGCGTCTTATTTGTGGATGAAGCACAGAGCGGTCTTACACATGACTACTTCTCTTATGTATTAGACAGTTTCAAACGTACTGCAGAAGAACATGGTTATGATATTACATTTATTAATTGTAATAAGACCAGGGAGAATCGGATGTCCTATTTAGAACATGCGAGGTACAGAGGATTCGATGGTGTTGTCATTGCCTGTATTGATTTTGCAGAACCGGAAGTAATCGAACTCGTAAATAGCAACATACCGATTGTAACAATCGACTACTTGTTTAATAACCGCATGTCGGTATTTTCCGACAACATAAAAGGAATGCGGGATTTGATGACGTATCTTTACGAAATGGGACATCGGAAGATTGCATACATTCATGGCGCAGATTCGGCAGTTACCCAGGCACGTGTATCTTCTTTTTATAAGACGGCGGAGGAACTTGGAATTGAGGTTCCAGATAAATATGTAAAAGAAGCCGCATACAGAAGCACGAGGGACAGCTATAAACGAACCTGTGAATTGTTGGATTTAGATAATCCACCAACCTGTATTTTGTACCCGGATGATTTCGCAAGCTTCGGCGGAATCAATGCAATCAAAGAGAGAGGGCTTCGAATTCCGGATGATATTTCTGTTGCAGGCTATGATGGTATCCGGGTAGGCAGACATATTGAACCGAAACTTACGACGGTAAAGCAGGATACGGATGCAATCGGTGCGAAAGCCGCAGAAAGTCTGATTCATTTGATTGAACAACCGAAAACCACATTGATTGAACAAATTGTGGTGAAAGGTGAGGTCTACGAAGGGAAGACAGTAAAGAAACTTTAAATTTGGCATCATTATTATGGGATCATAATAAAAATATAAATGCAAAAACAAAATGTAATGTTTAAAGGGAGGAAACCAAAATGAGGAAAAAATTATTAAGTTCATTGTTAGCATTAACAATGGTAGTTACTATGTTTGCAGGTTGTGGTGGCGGAAGTGGCACACAGACCAGTGGCGACTCACAGGCACCATCAACAACATCAGCAGAGAAACAGGAAGAAGTTGCAGCAACTGCTGAAGAAGGAAAAGTTTTAAATATTTATTGCTGGAACGAAGAATTCAAATCACGTGTAACCGCTCACTACCCAGGATATTCTGAGGTAGATGCTACTCATGGTAAAATTGGTGATATCGATGTTGTATGGAATATTACTCCAAATAAAGATAATGCATATCAGAACAACTTAGATGAAACTTTATTAAAACAGGATTCAGCAGCTGCAGATGATAAAATTGATATCTTCTTAGTAGAAGCTGACTACGCATTAAAATATGTTGATACTCCATATACAATGGCAGTTTCTGATTTAGGCATCACAGATGCAGATTTAGCAAATCAGTTTCAGTATACGAAGGATGTTGTTACAGATTCTAACGGCGTATTAAAGGGCCTTTCATGGCAGGGCTGCCCGGGCGCATTGTTCTATAACCGTGAAGTGGCAAAAGAAGTTCTTGGAACAGATGATCCTGCAGAAGTTCAGAAATACCTTTCTGACTGGGATACCTTTAATAAAACAGCTGAAACAATGAAAGCAGCCGGATATTATATGACAGCTACTGTAAACGATACTTACAGAACCTATTCTAACAATGTATCTTCTAAGTGGGTTGTTGATGGAAAAGTTGTAATTGATGATAACATTATGAAATGGGTAGAAGACTCTAAGAAATTAGTAGATGGTAAAATGACAGGAACAGCAGATCTTTGGAGTGATGACTGGAGCGCAGGCTTCTATCCGGACGGAAAAGTATTCTGCTACTTTGGACCGGCTTGGTTCATTAATTTCAGTATGGCAGCAGATGTTGAAGGTTCTATTGGTTACAATGGTGGCTGGGCAGCAACAGAAGGTCCACAGGGCTTCTTCTGGGGTGGTACATGGATTTGTGCAGCAACAGGTACCGATAACGTAGAAACGATTAAAGATATCATGTTGAAATTAACAACTGATGAATCTATCATGAAAGAAATCGTAGTTCAGGATGATGACTTCGTAAACAATAAACCGGCTATGGAAGCTATGGCAGCAGATACAAGCTACTCAAGCAAGGTTTTAGGCGGCCAGAATCCACTTGCTATGTACTGTGCAGGTGCCGGAAAGATAGATTTAAGTAACCTTTCTGCATATGATCAGGGATGTAATGAGGAATTCCAAAAAGCAATGAAGAACTACTTTGAAGGAAATGCAACTTTAGATGAAGCATTAGATATTTTCTATAAAGCAGTTACAGAAAAATATCCGGATTTAAGCTACTAATTAGAAGTGCTCATAAATAGGTGTGAGTAAGTAAGAGCCATGCCTGTCGAACCTAAGTAGGCAGGCATGGCTTTCCTTTTATCTTAACCAATAAAGGGGGATGTCATGATATGAAAAAAAGAAGCAAGGCGGTTCGGTATAATAAATGGGGATATATTTTTTTGATACCATTTTTCCTGGTGTATATCGTATTTCAGCTGATACCGCTGTTTACAACCATTTATAACAGTTTTTTTGAAAATTACAGATCCGGCTTGACGCAGATTGGACCAAACTTTGTTGGTTTAGAGAATTATAAGACACTGTTTTCAGGTGGAGATATTTGGCAATATGCAAAAAACACGATGGTTATGTGGCTGATGTGTTTTATACCGCAGATTTTATTGTCGTTGATTTTGGGGGCATGGTTTTCGGATGTAAGACTTCGCTTAAAAGGAAGCAGATTCTTTAAGACTGCTATTTATTTGCCAAATCTGATTATGGCATCAGCATTCTCTATGCTGTTTTTTACTCTGTTTTCAGAGGGCGGACCAATTAACTCACTACTTCTTCAGATAGGGCTTATTGATGAACCGTTTAAATTTTTCTCTCATGTATGGAGCAGTCGTAGTTTAATTGCATTTATGAACCTCTTAATGTGGTTTGGTAATACGACAATTTTGTTGATGGCAGGTATGATGGGAATCGATACTTCCTTATTTGAAGCAGCGGAAGTAGACGGAGCAACTTCGACACAGACCTTCTTTAAGATTACATTACCGTTGCTTCGTCCGATTTTAGTATACGTAATGGTTACATCTTTAATTGGTGGTTTGCAGATGTTTGATGTACCACAAATTTTAACAGATGGTAGCGGTGAACCGATGCGTTCAACTATGACACTGATTATGTTCTTGAATAAACATTTGTATAGTAAGAATTATGGTATGGCCGGTGCACTTTCTGTGATTTTATTTATCATTACAGCAATTTTAAGTTTAGTGGTATTTAAAGTAACCGGAAATGATAAGCGAAAAGCATAGGAGGCATATATGAAAAAAGAAAATGGCTTGAAGCAGGGATTGGGAATTCATACCAGAAGAACAATTGCATATGTGACACTCACTATTATTACCTTTTTCTGCTTATTCTGGTTTTATGTATTATTTATTAACGCAACACGTTCAAATGGTGAACTGCAGTCCGGATTCACATTCATTCCGAGCTCACACTTATTGGAGAATTGGGAGAACCTGGTAACCGGAACGATTCCTGTGTGGAGCGGTTTGATTAACAGTTTGATTGTGTCTACATGTAGTGCAGCACTGAGTGTTTATTTTTCGACTATGACCGCTTATGCGATTCATGCATATGACTTTAAGTTTAAGCAACAGATTTTTGCTTTCATCTTAATGATTATGATGATTCCGACACAGGTTACAGCACTTGGTTTTATAAAGTTAGTATCGAATCTGAAATTGGAGGATTCGTTTATTCCACTGATTGTGCCAACGATTGCAGCACCTATTACCTTCTTTTATATGAAGCAGTATATGGACAGCACCTTACCGCTTTCCCTGATAGAAGCAGCAAGAATTGATGGCTCCGGAGAAATTCGAACATTTAACAGTATTGTTCTTCCGCTTATGAAACCGGCGATTGCGGTTCAGGCAATTTTTACCTTTGTCAGTAGTTGGAACAATTACTTTACACCGGCATTGATTTTGCATGATGAGAAGAAAAAGACTCTGCCAATCTTAATTGCTCAATTACGAAGTGCAGACTGGCTGAAGTTTGATATGGGTCAGGTTTATGTGATGATTGCATTTTCTATCTTCCCAATCATTATTGTATACTTGCTTTTGTCTAAGCACATTGTTGCAGGCGTGGCACTGGGTAGTGTAAAAGGATAATGAAAAAATAATGACCGTCATAACGGGTTGAAAAAGCTCGTTATGACGGTTTTTTGCGCAAAAATGACTATTATGTGTATAAAAATAAACAACATATGCATAAAAATAAGTTCGGGTAGACGGCAGTAAAAAAAGGTGCTAGAATAAGAGGACTGAGAAAAGAAAGGAGCCGGCAGGCAATGAAGAGAAACACACTTTTTCCAAAATTAAATGGAATTATGCATGGTGGAGATTATAACCCGGAGCAGTGGTTGGACCGCCCGGATATTTTAGAAAAAGATATTGAAATGATGAAAAAGGCGGGAATCAATGAAGCAACCTTAGGCGTGTTTGCATGGTCGATGTATGAACCGGAAGAAGGCAAGTTTGATTTTTCCTGGCTTAGAAAGATTATGGATCGCCTTTATGAAAATGGAATCTATACGATTTTGGCAACTCCCTCCGGAGCGAGACCTGCGTGGTTGGATGAAAAATATTCGGAAGCGATGCGTGTGGATGCCTATGGAGTGCGAAATCACCACGGGGTGCGCCATAATCATTGCATGAGTTCTACAAAATATCGCGAAAAAGTGGAAATCATTGATAGAAAGCTGGCAGAAGAATTCGCAAATCATCCGGGACTTTTAATGTGGCATATTTCCAATGAATTTGGTGGTGAATGTTACTGTGACCAGTGTGTGTGCCGTTTCCGTAAATACCTCGCAAATAAATTTGAGCATGATATTGAGAAATTGAATAAAGCATGGTGGACGACCTTCTGGAGCCACCGCTTTAATAGCTTTGACCAGATTGAGCCGCCATATGAAAACGGTGAGAACAGTGTTATGGGCTTAAACTTGGAATGGAAGCGTTTTACGACATGGAATATGACAGATTTCATGAAGCATGAGATTCACACGTTGAAGGCAGTACGTCCTGACATTCCGGTAACGACGAATTTCATGACACTTTACTATGGCTTGGATTACCATGAGATGTGTAAAGAACTGGATGTGATTTCATGGGATAGCTATCCGGTATTCCATAATGATTACGAAGCACCGGAATATACTTATTTATATAATGCATTTAATCATGCTTTGATGCGTTCCATGAAACCGGGGCAGCCGTTTATGCTGATGGAAAGTGCACCGGGATTGGTAAACTGGCAGCCTTTTAATAAAGTGAGACGACCGGGGAATCATAAACTGGCTTGTTTCCAGGCACTGGCTTGCGGTTCAGATACCGTACAGTATTTCCAGTGGAGAAAGGGTCGTGGCTCTTCTGAACAATATCATGGAGCAGTCGTAGACCATTTAGGAACAGATGATACCAGAATCTTTAGAGAAGTAGCAGAGGTTGGTGAACTGTTGAAAAAAGTCTCCGATGTAGCGGGCAGTGTTGTCGATACACCTGTTGCATTGGTGTATGATTGGGATACCCGTTGGGCAATTGATGATATGAGGGGAATGGCGCAGTCTACCAAGAATTATGACAAGACCTGTGTGGATATCTGGAGCGAGCTTTTGAAACTGGGTGTGGATGCGGATATCATTTCGCAGCAGCATGACTGGAGCAAATATAAGGTGATTTTTGCACCGATGATGTATTTGCTACAGGATGGTACTGCGGAAAAACTGAAAGAGTATGTGGCAAATGGCGGTATCGTATTTGCTACCTATTTAACCGGCTATGTGGATAAAGACCAACTTTGCAATCTGGGCGGATTCCCGGGACAGGGACTTAACGAGGTATTTGGCATAATTAGTGAAGAATTAGATACCCTTTATCCTACAGACCAAAATGGACTCATTTGGAAAAATGGTGCAAGAATTCGTACTGAGGTAAAGGATTATGCAGAGATACTCCGGGTGAAGGATGCAACCGTGCTGGCTACTTATGAAAGTGATTTTTATGCAGGTGGTGCAGCGGTTACCTGTAAACAGTATGGAAAGGGTTATGCATACTATTTTGCATGCAGAGTGGAAGCATCTGACATGCGGGCGCTTTTTACACAGATACTGTCAGAAGCCGGTGTAAAAACAAAGGAACTGGCCGGTGTAGAATACCATGTACGTGTCGCAGAGGATAAAACATATGAATTTTATCTGAACTATACGACAGAAGAACAGTATTTAACCAATGTAAATGGAACGGAATTGTTGTCAGGACAGGGCCTGGATGGTGAACTTGTAATGGCACCGGGAGCAGTTGCAGTGGTGGAAAAACAGATTGGAGAATAGAATGAAAAAGAAGTTAGGACTATTGATTACACTTTTGGTGCTGATGATTACCGGCTGCGGCTCTAAGGCCGGGGCATCCGATATCAAAAGTGTAGATGATTTAGAGGGTAAAAAAATCGGTGTGCAGATTGGAACGGTGGGAGACACCTATGCCAGTGATTACGAAGGAGATGAAGCTGGGACTGTTGTAGAGCGATACAGCAAGGGAACGGATGCGATATCTTCTTTGAAAAACGGGAAAATCGACTGTGTGATTATTGATGAGCAGCCGGCAAAAGAATACATAAAGCGTAATAGTGACTTAAGCATTTTAGAAGAGGAGTTTACCTTAGAAGAGTATGCAATTGTGATTGCGAAGGGGAATGACAGCTTAGAAGAGGATATTAATAAGGCGCTGGCAGAGATTAGCGCTGACGGCACCTTAGATGCGATTATCAGTCACTATATTACAGATGGTGATGTGACCGGTCTTGCGTACATAAGCCCGGAAGGCCTTACTTATGCAAACGGAGAATTGGTGATGGCGACAAATGCAGCATTTCCTCCCTATGAGTATTATGCCGATAACAGTATTGTGGGAATCGATGCAGAAATGGCAAGAGCCATTGCGGATAAGCTCAATAAAAAGCTGGTAATTGAAGACATGGAATTTGATTCCATCATTACTGCTGTACAGGGTGGAAAAGCAGATATCGGTGTGGCAGGTATGACGATTACCGAGGACCGTTTGAAGAATATTAATTTTTCGGATCCTTATACTACTTCAAAGCAGGTGATTATCGTTAGAAACGGAAGCAGCAGTGCTGCAGCCTCCATCAAGGACAGTTTCTATCAGTGCTTTTTGGAAGACAACCGATATGTATATTTATTGCAGGGCCTTGGTAATACCATTTTAATTTCATTGATTGCGGTGCTGCTTGGTGTCATCATCGGATTCGGTGTAGCAATTGTACGTGCGACACATGATAAGACGGGCAGCATGAAACTTTTAAACGGAATCTGTCATGTGTATTTAACGATTATTCGTGGTACACCGGCGATGATTCAGCTCTTAATTATTTATTATGTTATTTTTGCATCTGCCAATATTAACAAGGTGGCAGTGGCTGCATTGGCGTTCGGAATTAACTCCGGTGCTTATGTAGCAGAGATTTTGCGTGGCGGTATCATGTCTTTGGACCAGGGACAGTTTGAGGGAGCCAGAAGTCTTGGACTTACGCATGCGCAGACCATGCGTTATATCATTTTGCCGCAGACCTTTAAAAATACATTGCCGTCTTTGGCAAACGAGTTCATTGTTTTGATTAAGGAAACTGCAATCTCCGGATATATTGGCTTACAGGATTTGACCATGGCAGGAAATATTATCCGAAGCAACACTTATCAGGCATTCCTGCCATTAATTACGGTCGCAGCTGTGTACTTGGTAATTGTTATGATTTTATCTGCCGGAGTGCGTAAGCTTGAGAAAAATTTGAAAAAGAATGAGAGGCAGGTATATGACTAAAGAATGTATTATTAAAGTAGAAAATATGACAAAGTCTTTCGGAAAGGACGTTGTCTTAAAAAATATCAATACAGAGATTTGTAAAGGTGATATTGTTGCAATTATCGGGCCTTCCGGCTGTGGAAAGTCCACCTTTATCAGAACCTTAAATCTCCTTGAGCAGCCAACCGAAGGCGCCATTTATCTAGATGGTGTGAATATCATGGATAAAAAGGTGGACATCAACAAAATCCGCCAGAAGGTGGGCATGGTTTTCCAACACTTTAATCTGTTCCCGAATCTGACAATTTTGGATAACATCACTCTTGCTCCTGTAAAAACAGGACAGATGTCAGCGGAAGAAGCCGAAAAGAAAGCAATGGAACTGTTAGAGCGTGTTGGTTTAAGTGATAAGGCAAAGGCTTATCCGGACACCTTATCCGGAGGACAAAAGCAGCGTATCGCGATCGTTCGTGCCCTTGCGATGAATCCGGAAATTCTACTGTTTGATGAACCGACTTCGGCTTTGGACCCGGAGATGGTTGGTGAAGTGTTATCCTTAATGCAGGACCTTGCAAAGGATGGCATGACCATGGTGGTCGTTACTCACGAGATGGGATTTGCAAGAGAGGTCGCAAACCGTGTGATGTTCTTCGACGAGCAGATTATCAAAGAAGAAGGAACACCGAAAGAGATTTTTGATCATCCGAAGAGTGAAAGGCTGCAGAGCTTTTTGGCGTGTATAAAATAGATATTTTGTTCACTAAATTATTTTAGGCATAATGTAGATTTGTAAGAAAAAAGAGGAACCCT
>CALZGM010000029.1 GCA_945787015.1 uncultured Roseburia sp. | reverse complement strand
CAGCTCGTAGGGGAATCGAACCCCTGATTCCGCCGTGAGAGGGCGGCGTCTTAACCGCTTGACCAACGAGCCGTACTCATAGAATATAGCACGTCTTTTTATAAAATGCAAGTATTATTTATAAATTTTTTAAAGTTAATCTATTCTTTGAATTGTTTTAAAAATTCAGACAATATAAGATATGGGGGCTAACATCAGCCCCCATATTGCACATATTAATCTTCATATCCGTTAGGATTGTTCTTTTGCCATCTCCAGGCGTCTTCACACATTTCTCTAATACCGTACTGGGCTTTCCAACCAAGCTCTCTTTCTGCTTTTGATGGGTCACAATAACAGGTTGCAATATCCCCCGCTCTTCTTGGTTTAATAGCATATGGAACCTTAAGTCCGTTAGCTTCTTCGAAATTCTTTACGATATCTAACACACTATAGCCATGTCCGGTACCAAGATTGTAGATACACAATCCTGCTTTTTCTTCAATCTTCTTTAATGCTTTTACATGACCATTAGCAAGATCAACTACATGGATATAATCTCTCACACCTGTACCATCATGAGTATCATAGTCGTTACCAAATACACCAAGCTCTTTTAATTTTCCAACTGCAACCTGTGTTACATATGGCATCAGGTTATTTGGAATACCGTTTGGATTTTCACCCATTGTTCCACTCTTATGTGCACCGATTGGATTAAAGTAACGCAGTAAAATGATATTCCATTCAGGATCTGCTTTCTGGATATCCATAAGTATCTGTTCTAACATTGATTTCGTCCAGCCATATGGGTTTGTACACTGTCCTTTCGGGCATTCCTCTGTAATAGGAATCTGAGCCGGATCACCATATACCGTTGCTGAAGATGAAAAAATAATATTCTTACAGCCGTGTGCCTTCATCACATCTACCAAAACCAACGTACCGGTTATATTGTTATTATAATACTCCCAAGGTTTTGCAACTGACTCGCCAACTGCTTTTAAGCCTGCAAAATGAATGCAACTTTCTATCTGTTCTTTTTCAAAAATCCGATTTAAGATTTCTCTGTCTAGAATATCCCCCTTATAGAAGGTCACCTTTTTGCCGGTTAATGCTTCTACCCGTTCAAGTGACTTTTCTGATGCGTTGCTTAAATTATCTATTACAACCACTTCATATCCTGCATTTAACAGTTCTACACATGTATGACTTCCAATGTAGCCTGCACCGCCTGTTACCAAAATTGCCATAATAGCACCCTCCTTGTTTTAAAACCATTTCTGATATACTTCTATCTTAGCCTTTGTTCCATAAAATGTACAGACTAAAAATGTGTAAAAACATGTAATTATGTTGCATGTTACTCACTTTATGCTTATAATAAAAGCAAAAGTACCTGTTGGAGGCAGCAATGAATCGTTATAAAAATTCTTACAAGGTAACAGAAAAAGAACTTGTGTCTCTTTCCGTCTATAATGTTGGTTTCCAGAATTGTGATCCACTTTATCAATGGGGGCCCGGTATTCGAGACCATTATCTGATTCATTATATTATTTCCGGAAAAGGCTACTATAAATTAAAAAACAAAACCTTTTCTTTATCAGCAGGCGATGCTTTTTTGGTTTATCCAAATACAGAAGTTCTTTATTATGCAGATGAAAATGATCCTTGGGAATATGCCTGGGTCGGTTTTACCGGAAGCGATGCGTCAATGATAATTAAGGCAACCGATTTTTCTATGGAGCATCCGATTATACACCAGACCACCTCCGGAGATGCCATACACAGACAGTTGCTACATATTTACGATGCCAGAGGAAATGAATTTGAACACGCAGTAGAGATGACAGGACGCCTTTATACAATGTTGGCAATGTTTATGCATGATGCCTCAAAGCAAACCAGTCAAAACACATCCTCTACCTATGTACAAAAAGGAATTGAATATATCTCTGCTAATTACTCCTACAATATAACAGTAGAAGATATTGCTGATTATGTGGGCTTAAGCAGGAGTCATCTCTTTCGCTCTTTCGAAAATGTCTTAAGACAATCGCCGAAAGAATTTTTAACTGATTTTCGTATGCGGCAAGCCTGTTATTTATTAGAGCATTCAAGTCTGTCCATTACCGCAATCGCCAACTCCGTAGGTTTCGATAACAGTCTTTATTTTTCAAAGACTTTCCATAAATTGAAAGGGATGTCACCAAAAGAATATCGTGCTTTACATAAAAATAACTCCCTTTGAGTGGTTGTCCATTCAAAAGGAGTTTCTTCTTACTTATATTAAGCTACTGCTTTCTTTGCTAATTCAGCTAAAGCTGCAAAACCAGCTGCATCATTAACAGCCATTTCTGCCAACATTTTACGGTTGATTTCAACACCTGAAACCTTTAATCCGTGCATCATCTGGCTGTATGAGATACCATTCATTCTTGCTGCAGCGTTGATACGTGCAATCCATAACTGACGGAACTGTCTCTTTCTTTCTTTTCTACCAGCATAAGAACTTGTTAAGGCTCTCATAACTGACTGCTTTGCTACTCTATACTGTTTTGATCTAGCGCCTCTGTAACCTTTTGCTAATTTTAATACTCTATTGTGTTTCTTCTTAGCGTTTAAGCCGCCTTTAATTCTTGCCATGTCTTATTCCTCCTTCACAAATTTCTTATAAGTATGGTAAAATCTTCTTCATATTCTTAACGTTTGTTGCATCAACAATTGCTGGTTTTCTAAGATTTCTCTTATTCTTTGTTGTCTTCTTTGTTAAGATATGTCTCTTGTAAGCTTTACTTCTTTTTAATTTTCCTGTTCCTGTAACTTTGAAACGTTTTGCAGCTGCTCTGCTTGTTTTCATTTTTGGCATAATATTGTCCTCCTTAATAAATTATCTCTTTTCTGCCAACACCATGCCGATGCTTCTGCCTTCGACCTTTGGTGCTTTCTCCACTACTGCTACATCACTTAATTGTTCTGCGAAATCATCCAGAATGTGTTTACTTGCATTCATGTGTGCCATCTCACGGCCACGGAATCTTAAAGTAATTTTTACTTTATCTCCCTTGGCAAGAAACTTTCTTGCAGCATTCATTTTGGTGTTCAAATCATTCACATCAATATTCGGTGATAAGCGAATCTCTTTCACTTCAACAACCTTCTGTTTCTTTTTGGCCTCTTTTTCTTTTCTGGCCTGTTCATAACGGAATTTACCGTAATCAACAATTTTACAAACAGGTGGTTTTGCAGTTGGAGCAATCTTAACTAAATCAAGTTCTGCTTCCTCAGCTAACTTCATAGCTTCTTTTGCTGACATAATGCCGAGCTGTTCTCCATTTTCTCCAATCAGACGAACCTCTTTGTCTCTGATTTGTTCATTAATCATTAACTCGCTAATGGCTTTGTACCTCCAAAATAAAAAAGTGGATAGACAGACTATCCACAATCAATCAAAATCGCACATTTATATGTGAGGCTTGAAATATAAACCATGAGACACGTGAAAGGTAATTCCTTTGTGCTCCGGTGAGAGTGGATACTCTACTTTGTTTTCTTACAACTTCTATAATCTAACATAACAAATTAAAAATGTCAAGCATCTTTTTAATATTTGATGCCTGACATTTCTTTTTCCTTTTTATACTCCTAAACCTTCAAAATCAAATAATACCGTTTCAAAATTCACTAAATCATCCTGATTCGGTGTCCAAACATTATCGATTAATTCAACTTTTATTGTAGTAGTTTTAGGTTCATCGTATGTTGCTGTATCCAGTGCTGCCTGCATGCAGTCCCTTAAGGTTAGGAATAATGTATCCATCATTTCCTGTTCGGATGGTTCACTTCCAGTTAACGCCGCAACGCTCCACTCTGTCATCAGTTCTGTAGCAGCAGGTTCATAAGCTGCCATTGCCATAGCAAAAATATTCATCTTTTCATATGTTACAGTAACTTCAATTGTATTTTTATCTATCTCTGTTGCTTCGCCTACCGTATATTTTACTTTATTAAACATATTTTCATAAAATTCACGATACGCTTCCTGTACCTCATCAGAAAGTGATACAGATGCCAGCATTGCTTCCATTTCTGCATCAATGCCCTGCTTGTAAAGTTCAGCAGCTTCCTCTGCTGTTCCGATTTTCTGTTCTACAAATTCAGTAGAATCATTCAAATAAGAATTGTCGAGAATTGCTTTTAAATAAGCACTTGCGTCAAATTTCGCACAGCCGGTTAAACTCCCGATGAAACAGATGCATACTAAAAATAACGCTGTCTTTTTCATTACATTTTTCATCATATACATTATCTCCTCTTCTCTCTTTCATGCTTTCGCATAAGAAATACTATCATTCCTCTTTCTATTTGTCAAATTTCCGATTTTAATGTATGATAGATTTTGCTATGAAAGGAAGGTTTTTTATGGATACACGAAGCATCGATTTGCACACACATACAACAGAATCTGACGGTTCGTTTACACCTGAAGCACTCATTTTGGAAGCAAAGCGTATTGGCTTATCAGCCATTGCCATTACTGACCACGATACAATTGCCGGTATACCAAAAGCAATTCCTGTTGCCGTCCAAAATCAGATTGAGCTTATTCCAGGCATCGAATTTTCTACCGATTATTACGGAAAAGAAGTACATGTTGTTGGATTATATATTGATATCACAAATAAAACTTTATTAAAGAAAATAAAAGAATTTAAAGAATGCCGTGATCATCGAAATGACCTTATTATTGAAAATCTGCAAAAAGAGGGATTTTCCATTACTATGGAAGAATTGCGGTCAGAAAATCCGGATTGTGTTATCACCCGGGCAAATATTGCCAGATTCCTCTATGAACATGGTATGATTCCTTCGATTCAGACCGCTTTTGACAAATACATCGGTGATCACTGCAAGTGCTTTGTAAATCGTTTCAAAATCACACCAATGGAAGCAGTAAAACTGATAAAGGAAGCTGGAGGTACTTCTATTCTAGCCCACCCATTACTTTATCATATGAGCGATACGACACTTCAAAAACTGATTGATGAAATGAAAGAAGCCGGATTAGATGGTATAGAAGCCATTTACTGTACCTACACCCCCTCTGAGGAAAAAAGCATGAAAATGCTTGCCGAAAGAAACGACCTTTTAATCAGTGGCGGTTCTGACTTTCATGGCAGTACGAAACCAAAGCTTTCTCTTGGCACTGGCTATGGAAAACTACATGTACCATATTCCGTATTGAATGCAATAAAGGCTGCCCGTTAACCGGACAGCCCATCTTACTCTATCGAGTAAGAACGCTCCGCGAGGATGCGCACTCACGCGAAAGGATATTGTCGCGATAACGACCGCGTTCGGCGCAAGCATGTGTTACCACACATTCTATTTACTCAATTGGCTCTGCCGGAATAAATACCCTGCCGGTGCCCTCCATTTCCGGCAACACTGCTTCTCTTATTGCTTCTTCACAGAATGTCTGCTGAGAACTGATTAATACTTTTCCTCGTTTATCAACCTTCTCATAGCTTCCATCCTGTTGCAAAATATGGGCCTTTAAGGTATCGCTTAATTCAACATCCAAAATATGCTTTACCTTCTTTTGAAGTTTTTCATCCAGTACCGGGAATAAAATTTCCACACGTCTGTCAAGATTTCTCGGCATCCAGTCCGCACTTCCCATATAAAGTTCTTCTTCTCCATCATTTAAGAAATAGAAAATTCGGCTATGTTCCAAAAAGTTACCAACAATCGAGCGTACCTGAATATTCTCACTTACTCCGGGTATTCCAACCTTTAAGCTGCAGATTCCACGAACAATTAACTCTATTTTCACTCCGGCTGCAGATGCTTCATATAACGTTTTAATAATTCCCTCATCACAAAGGGAATTCATCTTTGCAATAATATGTGCAGGACGTCCTGCTTTTGCATGCTTCATTTCTCTTCGAATCAGCTTTTCAAACTTAGAACGGAGCCAGATTGGCGCCAATGCCAACTTGTTCCATGACGGTGGTTCAGAATAACCGGACAGCATATTAAATACCGCCGTCGCATCTTCGCCAATTGCCTCATTGCAGGTAAAAATACCACAATCTGTATAAAGTTTTGCTGTTGAGTCATTATAGTTACCGGTTCCAAGATGCACATATCTGCGAATTCCCGCTTCTTCTTTTCTTACTACCAGCGCAATCTTACTGTGTGTCTTAAGTCCAACCAGACCATAAATAACATGGCATCCGGCCTGCTCTAACTTTTTCGCCCATACAATGTTATTTTCTTCATCAAACCGGGCCTTTAACTCTACCAATACAGAAACCTGTTTTCCGTTTTCTGCGGCTAAAGCTAACGAAGCAATAATTGGCGAATTACCGCTGACACGGTATAAGGTTTGCTTAATTGCCAAAACCTGTGGATCTGTTGCTGCCTGTCTAATAAAATCTACTACAGGATCAAAGGTCTGATAAGGATGCCGTAATAAAATATCTCCTTTTTTAATCGTTTCAAAAATGTTTTCACCCGGTGTTATCTCCGGAACACGCTGCGGTATATATGGTTTATTGCGTAAATGTTCACAGCCTTCCAGACCATACATTTTCATTAGGAAGGTCAGGTCAATCGGACCGTTAATTTTAAAAACATCCTGATTTGCTACTTTTAGCTCAGCTTTTAGAATATTGAGCAGCTTTTTATCTATATCATGTTCTACTTCCAGACGAATTACCTCGCCCCACTGGCGCATTTTAAGCTGTTTTTGAATCTCTTTTAACAAATCTGCCGCTTCATCTTCGTCAAAGCTTAAATCAGCATTACGCATAACCCGGTACGGATATGCACAAAGCACCTCATAATTTAAAAACAATTTGTCTATATTTTTTTCGATGACCTGCTCTAAAAGGATAAAACACTTCTCCTCTTCATTTTTTCCCGGAATTTGCACCATACGTGGAAGCACACTTGGCACTTGAACGGTAGCAAATTCAATATCGTCTTCTTTCTTTTTTAACAAAGCTGCAATATTTAAACTTTTATTACGAATCAGTGGAAATGGTCTGGATGCATCCACTGCCATTGGAGTAAGTACCGGATAAACGTTTTCCATAAAATATTGATCTACAAACGTTCCCTGTTCCCCTGACAGTTCCTCAAAACTATCAACAATCCGAATATGATTTGCCTGCATCAGCGGAACCAGCGAACGATTATAGGTGTGATACTGTTGTTCCACTAACTCCTTCGTTTTTTTATTAATTTCCTCCAACTGTTCTAAAGCAGTCATTCCAGCAATATCACGTTTTTTGTAATTTGCATGTACCATATCCTTTAAAGATGCAACACGCACCATAAAAAATTCATCTAAATTAGAGGATGTAATACTAATAAATTTTAAGCGTTCTAACAACGGGATGTTTTTATCCCTTGCTTCATTCAAAATACGATGTTCAAACTTTAACCAGCTTAATTCACGGTTCTCATAATATTCCGGTTTTGTAAAATCAATCTCTTTTTCCATGGATGACTCCTTTATGAATACACTCGTTTTTCTTTAATTACCGGCTTCATACTAAATATATTTTCAAAATATGCCGTCTTTGTGTCAAACAATGCCTTCTCTAAAACAGCATCGCCTTCCGTCTCAATAGTAATAACTAATTCCTTACCTTTTATCGCGGCTTTCACATTTTTGAATTTCTGCTTGTGGCTTCTGTCCATTGCATTGGATACCTGCAAAATTGCAGAGAGTTTAGCTACAATCAGATAACTCTCATGATCTAACTTTTCTGCCAAAACATCATACGACGGAAGTGCAAATGTTTTATATAAAACCGTATTCGCTACAATCTCACGCTCTATGTGGCTTAAACCGATAATTTCCGATTCCATAATAATGTCATAAGAACAGTGGACTGCATTTGCAAAGCTGATATATTTCCCACAGTCATGCAAAATTGCTGCAACCTGTAGCAGTAACCGTTCTCTTTTTCCCAATCCGTGTACTTTTTTCATAGTATCAAAGATTAACGTCGACATCTGTTCTAAGGCTTCTAAATGCGGCCAATAGCTTAAATAACGTTCAGAAAGCATTTTAGCTGCCGACAGAACATCTGCATCAAAATCATGATTAATTTTAAGTAGCTGCTTTTTCTGTGCATAATCAACGGCAATTCCGTCAATGACATTTGCGCCCGGAGCCCAGATACGTTCTGCTCCCATACCGCGTGCCATACACTTTAATATCATCATATATGGAATAAGTAAAGCGTCGCTTTCATACGGAAGGTTTAATTCTTCCTCAATTTCTTCTACACTGCGATTGGAGAATTTTTTCAGGAAAACAAGCATCTTTTCCGTCTCTACTGTATGTTCTTCCTGCTTTTTGTCTATCATGCGTACCATATCGGTCACATAATCCCCCGAAATAATCAGGTATTTGATTTTAACATTCTCCATGTATAGAGACTTAAACACTTCCAATTCCTTATCTACTAATTCTTCTATTTGTGCTTCATACTGCTTCAAATTAGTACTCTTTTTTTCCAGTCTTTCCCGTAGCTTCATGGTTCCTAAGCCCAGATGCTGAGTTGTAACGACCTCACCTTTTGAAAAAATGGTCATCTGCATTCCGCTTCCACCTGCGTCCACAAAAGCAGCACCTTTTTGAATCATCTTTTCAAATTCTTCTCTCGTAGCAATAGATTTATAGCTTAAAAAACGATGTTCTGAGTTACTTAATATCGTTACGCTTAATCCTGTTCTGATTCGAATCTGATCCATGATAAAAATCGCATTTTCAGCATCCCGCAGTACAGAAGCCGCATACACCTCATAGTCATCTACTTTGTAACTATCCATGATTTTTTTATAATCAACGAGGATGTTACATAAAGCTTCTACCATTTCATATCCAATATTTCCTTTAAAAAAAGCATCCCGTCCAAGCTCTATTCGGGATCTGATATAGTCTATTTCTTTGATTCCGCGCTTTGCAGAAATTTCAAAAATTTTTAAACTGACTTCATAAGATCCAATGTATGCCGCTGCAAACGTACAAATTTTCATACGAAACCTCCAACTGCTACTGTTTTCCTAATAAATAATTAATAAACTGCTGTGCTGTTCTACCGGATAAGCCACCATGAGAAAGTTCCCATTTATTTGCCTCTAAAAGCAGTTCCTCCTCCGGCATTTGAATACCATGTCGTTCTGCCAATGTTTTTACTATCTTCTGAAACTCTTTTTTGTTTGGTGCGCCAAAATAAATAGATACACCAAAACGTGTGTATAAAGATAACTTTTCCTGTACCGTATCAGATGTATGCATATCTTCTCTGACCTCTTCCTTGTCCGAAAAGTTTTCGCGAATCAGATGTCGTCTATTTGAAGTTGCGTAAATCAATACGTTATCCGGTTTCTTTTCAAGGCCGCCTTCAATCACAGCCTTTAAATATTTATACTCAATTTCAAATTCTTCAAAGGACAAATCATCCATATAAATAATAAATTTGTAATTACGGTTCTTGACCTGCGTAATGACATCATTTAAATCACAGAACTGATGCTTGTAAATTTCAATCAGACGTAAGCCTCTGTCATAATACTGATTTGCAATTGCTTTGATACTGGTAGATTTGCCGGTTCCGGCATCCCCATAAAGCAGGCAGTTATTTGCCTCTTTCCCGTTCAAAAAGGCTTCCGTATTATTAATAAGTTTCTGCTTTGCAATCTCATACCCCACCAAATCATCCAGATGTACATGGGCAATATTGCTGATAGGGACAATCTCAGCCGTCTCTCCTTCCTTATGCATGATACGGAACGCCTTATGAAGTCCCAGCTTTCCTACGCCATAATCTTTGTAAAACGCGGTTACTGCCGCCTTGAATTCTTCTACCGTTCCCGCAGCTTCTAATTTTTCTTTCAATTCCTGAATTCTGTTACGGATACGTTTATTAAAAAGCTTTCCGCTTCCGCTCATTGGTTCAAAATTTATAATTGACTGAATACAGTCGTCATTCAGTACCAGAAACTGTTTAAAATCAAAGTCAAAATACTCCTTGATAATACCAAAATCATGCAATACAATCTGATTAATCGAACCTTCTACTTCTCCTCGAATCTCACATGCTTTGCTGTAAGCGTTCTCATTATTTACCAATAAAAACGTTAAAAAGCTATGCCATAAGTTCCCCTCAAAGCCATGGCTTACTGCCAGTTCCATCAGTTGATTTAAGCATTCGAAAAGCAATGCTTCTATATCTTCCTTGTTGTAGTACTCACTCTGGTAGTTTTCCATAATCCATGTGAAATCATAGAAAAGCTTTCCATTTTCAAAATCCTTATATAATATCAGGTTTCTAGGACTTTTCATCTGTCTTCTCCTCAATGTTCTTAGTAATTTCCCAAAATCTTTAAACGAATGGTTTCTTCTTTCAATCCTCGTAATGCATTCTGTACCGCTGCATCGTTTAAATTACCTTCAAAATCCACAAAGAACCGATATTCCCATGCTTTTCCCTGTACCGGTCTGGACTCAATTTTATTCATATTTAACCCATTATAAATAAAATGCGAAAGTTTGTGGTACAAAGAACCGCTTTCATGCGGTATTTCAAAGCAGATACTAATTTTTTTTGCATTTTTTTCAAATATTTTTTTCCCTGTTACAATGATAAAACGTGTAAAGTTATCTTTATTATCCTGAATCGCTTCTTCTAAAACCTGAAGTCCATATATATCCGCATTTAATTTACTTGCAATTGCCGCCTTATGTAATTTTCCGTCTTCTTTCACCTTTTGGGAAGCCATGGCTGTATTTTTACAGCTGTGCTTCTCCCACTCTCTGTGTGCATCTAAATACTTGCTGCACTGCATCAGCGCCTGCGGATGGGAATAAATATCCGTAATATCTTCCAGTTTTGCATCCTTTAATGCCAGAAGTGCATGGTCAATACGGATAATCTGCTCTCCAACGATACAATTATCATACTCTACCATTAAATCATAGTTTTCTGATACTATGCCGGCGGAAGAATTTTCAATTGGAAGCACTGCATAATCTGCTTCCCCATTTTTAATAGCTTCCATTGCATCCCGCCATGTATCAACATGCCAGCTATCTGTATGATTGCCAAAATACTCTTTTAATGCAAGCTGGGAATAGGCGCCTTCTGTTCCCTGAAAAACAATACGTGCATTTTTATAATCTAACTTTTCCACTTCCACAAAATCTGTTTTTTCAGCCAGTCCATGCTCAGTCAGAAGCTGGTACTGTCTTTTACGGCTCATTGCCATTATCTGTTCAAATAATTCGGCAATGCCTTTCTTTAAAAATTCTGTGTCTACCTTTTGAACCAAAGTATTCAGCTTGCTCTGCTCTCTTACTTTATCAAATACCGGTTTCCCTGTAGAAATTTTAAACTCTGCTACTTCCTGTGAAATCTGCATTCTTTTCTCATATAATGCAACAATTTCCGAATCTATTCCATCAATCTCATCTCTAAGTTCTAATAAATCTCTCATCTGTTTCATACCTTTCAAAATTATTCTTTATTTTACCACGCTTTTGTGGCATGTTCAAATCATATACTTGTATTTTACATGTTTTTTACATTCTATTACTATATCGTATTAACGCGTTAATATCAATAGCGGACTTGTCAGAAACCGTAAAACAATGCTATACTTAATTTTAAGAGAAAGGTGTGAATGTTTATGAAAAAAATAGTTGGATATATCATTTTAGGAGTATTGGTTCTTCTGATTGCAGGATATTCTCTTTATTTTCATTACCTGACAAGGCAGCATTATAATGATACCTATGTGAATGGCAACACTGCCGGCAACTTATACAACAGTGGTCTCTTTTGCGAAGACGAAGAATACATCTATTTTGCAAATTCCTCCGATGGGAATCGTTTATATCGCATGCGTAAAGATGGTGCTGAACTCAAAAAAATGAATAATGATACCGCCGCTTATATTAATGTAGATGACAATTATATCTACTATATCAGAACCGGAGGAGGTGCTGAATCAAATTTTTCATTCTTAAATGTAAACACACATAGTTTATGTAGAATCCGCAAGGACGGAAAAGGCGATGTTACCATTTTAGATGACGCTCCGGCACTTTATGCTTCCCTCGTTGGAAACTATATTTATTATTTGCATTATGATACGAAAGATGCCACGACTTTATATCGCATAAAAATTGACGGAAAAGAAAAAGAACAGGTTTCAACCCTTCCATTCTTCACCTGCTCCACAGATGGTCAATACATTTATTATAATGGTTTAGAAAAAGACCATAATATTTACAAATACGATACTGCGTCCAATACAAAGTCCCTTCTTTACGAAGGAAATTGCTGGATGCCTGTTGTGGATGGCGATACTGTCTACTTCATGGATTGCATCAATGACTACCAGCTTGCTAAAGTAAATTTAACTACCGGGGAAAAAACAATACTGTGTACAGACAGAGTAGATTGTTTTAACGTATATCATGGTGTTATTTATTTCCAGCGCAATGGAGACAATGCAGCCCTTTGTTCCGTTCGTACTGATGGCAGTGATTACAAAGTTCTTTCCAATGGTAATTATACAGAAATCAACGCAGCAGGAAACAACATCTACTTCAAAGATTTTACAACAAAAATCATGTTCCGTTTGTCTGTATCAAGTGGAGCTATTTCTGTTTTTGCACCTTAAAAGGAAGTACGCTCCGCAAACTTTCTATTATCATGAACCAAAACGTGGCGGCCGCCTCAACGATTTTTATTCGTTTAGCAGCCGCCCGATTTTATGACATTCCGTTCACTGTTTTATATTTGTACAACATCTCTGCGTGATTTTGTTCTTCAATTTGAATATCTGCCAATAGTTTTCTTAAGCTTGCATCAGAAAACTTAAACACGTTGCTGTTATATTCCGAAGATACAAGCTTTTCAGTTCCTATGCAATCCGTTGCCAAAAAGCAGTCTGTCTGTTTTTCCTCTGTTTCTACCATTTTTCCATAGGTTGCTTTTGGCTCATAGTCCCTGCCATCCGTATCATTGCAATCAACTTCCGGTACGCTTCCCAACAATACCTGTTTTAAAGAGCTTAAATGATTATTTTCCTTTTTACTCAACGTTTTAAATAAATCCCTTAATACCGGATCTTTCGCCTGTTCGCTATAGCGCTTGTATTTTTCAATACATGTCTGTTCCTGTGTTTGTAAATCCTTAATTGCAGTTGTTTCTTTCTCAGTTAATACCATATTTTTTTCCTCTCTTTTTTCTTGGTATTTTTAGTATCTAAACATTTTATAAAAATATGTGCAAAATTTTATTTTTCTTACCTATTGTGCTATAATATATTCAAATATAAATCCATAAAGGAGCCAATTTATGCAGCAACCAATTACCACAACTTCCGGCAATATGCTTATTCACAGTATTCGCCTACACCGAGGCGATGATTTGCTACTCTCTATTAAGCAACTTGCTCTTGAAAAAAATATCAAAGCCGGTGTCATTCTTTCTGCAGTCGGTTGTATTTCACGTGGTTGTCTGCGTGATGCAAGCGGCATCCGTAAACGTTTTATTGAAGAACATTGTGAAATCGTTAGTCTGACCGGAACAGTCAGTGCAAAGCGCTGTCATTTACATATTTCTTTATCTAAAGAAGATTTATCTACGATTGGGGGACATTTACAGGAAGGCTGTATCATAAATACAACTTGTGAATTAATCATCGGAGAAATTCCGGGGCAGGAAATAGATGTGACATTTGATGAAGAAACCGGATATGACGAATTAATTTTTAACGCTTATTAATATAAATGATATAACTATATGGGAGGAATTTTTATGTATCAATTTACAAATGACTGTCTCATCGGTATACCCGAAATCGACAAAGAACACCAGCATTTATTTAATTTATTAAATCAGACAGATTCTGCTTTACATGCTGCCGATGCAGATATTTCTGCCATCACAAGCCGTCTTTTAAACGAGCTGTATAACTATGCAATGGAACATTTTGCACATGAAGAAGCTTACATGCGAAGTATTGATGACCCTGAATTAAACCGCCAGTTACAAGAACATGAAGCATTTCGTGAAAAAGTTACTTCATACATGGATTCAGGAGAACTTACTCTTAATACCGCTAAAGAGTTACTTACTTTCCTTGCCAAATGGCTCTACCGCCATATATTAAGCAGTGATATCTTAATTGGTAAATTTCAAAAAGCGAAAAATAATGATGCTTATGTTTTCTCAAACGAATACTTAACCGGAATTGAACTGATTGATAAGGAACATAGGCAGCTCTTTGCACTCGTAAACGATGTACATAACCTGATTCATGATGAATTTATTTTCGATAAATATGATGAAATTGTACGAATTTTAACGGAACTTCGTAACTATACTGAAATGCACTTCCATGATGAAGAAACTTATATGGAACAAATTCACTACCCTGAGCTTGATGCGCAGCGCCGTGCCCACAATGCTTTCATCGAAAAATTGGTTGATATCAATTTCGCTGAATTAGAGGATATGGACGATAATCAGCAGGAATACTTGCAAGGTATTTTAGACTTTTTAGCTAAATGGCTCATTAACCATATCTTGAAAATGGATAAAAAGATTGGGAAGTAAGATTTTTCTTTAAAGCTTTCAAAAAAGGATGTCTCATTATTGAGACATCCTTTTTTAAACAAACTAAAGAATGATATGTTTTGGACACTTCTCAGCACAAATACCGCAACCGGTACATTTTTCCTGATCAATGTATGCAATATTTCCATTTACATGGATTGCATCGGAAGGGCAATTCTTTTCACAGAGCTTACATCCGATACATCCGGCTGCACAGGCACTCATAACGTCCTTACCCTTATCACCTGAGCTGCAACGTACTACGTGCTTCACATCATAAGGAATCAATTCAATTAATTTCTTCGGGCAGGCAGCTACACACTTGCCGCAGGCTTTACACTGATCTCTGTCTACAACAGCTACGCCATCTTCAATGTGGATTGCATCAAATGGGCAGGCAGCTACACAAGTACCATAACCAAGGCAGCCATAATTACATGATTTTGGTCCACCATTAGGTACAAACATCATAGTTGCACAATTCCGTGTTCCGGAATAAACATAATCATTTTTTGCTTTGTCACAGGTACCGGCACATTTAACGAACGCTACCTTACGTACGCCTTCTTCTGCCGCTACACCCATAATTTCACCAACTTTTGCAGCCACCGGAGCACCACCAACCGGGCATCCGTTTACCGGGGCTTCTCCTTTTACAATTGCTGCCGCAAGACCGGAACAGCCTGCATAACCACAGCCGCCACAATTATTACCAGGTAACACACCTGTAATTGCTTCTTCTCTTTCGTCTACTTCTACTTTGAATTTTTCTCCGGAGATTCCGAGGAAAAATCCAAGAATGATACCAACAAGGCCAACGACAACTGCCGCTACCAATGTTGCAATAATAATTTGACTCATTTCTATTTTCCTCCTAAATCTTCATACCTGAGAATCCCATAAAAGCAATTGACATAAGTGCTGCTGTAATCAACACAATTGCAGTACCCTGGAAAGGCTTTGGAATATCATTGTATTCTATTTTTTCGCGAAGACCTGCCATAAGAACGATTGCAATAAAGAAACCAACTGCTGTTGCAAGACCATATACAACGGTCTCTAATAAGTTATATTCAAATGTAATTGCATTCAATGCTACACCAAGAACTGCACAGTTCGTCGTAATTAAAGGCAAGAATACACCCAGCGACTGATATAGTGGCGGCATCACTTTCTTTAAGAACATTTCTACGAACTGAACTAACGCAGCAATTACTAAAATGAATACAATGGTCTTTAAATATGTGAGGTCAATGCCTAAATTCATTAAATACTCATTTGCTAATACAAATTTATAAATCACACCTGTTACAAAAGAGGCAATCGTAATAACAAAGATTACAGCACCTCCCATACCAGCTGCAGTTTCTGTTTTCTTAGAAACTCCGAGGAAAGGACAAATTCCAAGGAACTGGCTTAATACAACGTTGTTAACAATTGCATATGTAATGGCAATTGTAACTAAACTTCCTAATGTTTCTCCCATTGTCTATTTCCTCCTTAATTTTCTTTCTTCTCAGGACTTGTGCATCCTGCAGCACTTGCACAGTTTGCACAGTCACCACCTGTAATACATCCGGAAGGTTTTGCCAAAGGTTTGCCCTTTTCTTCCATCTTCTTCCGAATGATATTCATTCCTGCTACTAAAAATGCGAGTACAAGGAATGCACCCGGTGCCATAATAAAGATTGTCATTGGTGTATAACCGATATTTGTTAATACAGGAGCATCAAAAATGGTTCCTGCACCAAGAATCTCACGAATCAAGCCGATGATGGTAAGCCCCAGTGTAAATCCCAGGCCCATACCAAGGCCATCAAAGATAGAGATAACAGGTTCATTCTTTGACGCAAAGCTTTCTGCACGTCCTAAGATAATACAGTTTACTACAATCAAAGGAATATAAACACCTAATGATTCTGATAATACCGGAATATACGCTTTTAATAAAAATTCTACAATTGTTACAAGAGATGCAACAATCACGATGAATGCCGGTATACGTACACCATTCGGTATCTTCTTTCTAAAAATTGAAATCAAAAGATTCGCAAATACAAGTACAACTGTGGTGGAAAGTCCCATTCCAAGACCGTTAATCGCTGAGGATGTAACGGCAAGGGTCGGACACATACCAAGCATTAATACAAATGTTGGATTTTCTTTGATAATTCCGTTATATAAGCGTTCAACATATTTATTCATTACTGTGCACCTCCTGCTAAACTCTGGAAGTATACAATTGCTGCATTACATGCATTTGTAACTGCTTTTGTTGTAATAGTAGAGCCTGCGATTGCTTCAATTTCATTTTCTGCAGCCGGAGTACTCTTTACAACCACAAAGTCAGAAACTAATTTCCCTTCAAACTGAGCCATGAAATTTTCTTCCGTTGCTTTCATACCAAGCCCCGGTGTCTCAGAAATAGAAGTAATGGAATAACCATTTACGGTACCATCACTTTTAATACCAACAGAAAGTGTAATACTTCCCTGGCTACCATCTTTTGCAGTTACAGTAATCACATAACCAACTGTTTCCCCTCCTGCAACTGCTCTCTCCACATCATCAATGGAATCTTTATATCCATTAGAAGCCATCAATGCTTCTGCAGCAGCTTTATCAAATTCTACTGTTTCAAAGCTTTCCGCATCTGCAAAAACTGCTTTATATGCAGCCTGTGTTTTTTCATACTCTGCCTGCGTAATTGCCGGCTTTGTAATCTGATAAACAGCGCCTAAAATACCACCGAGAACCAAGGCGAATGTCATCAGAACCAAAGCGTCATGCACAATTTTCTTATTCATTCTACTTGTCTCCTTTCGCTGCTTTTGCTTTTACAACACCAAAAGCGTTCGGTACCGTAATCTTCTCAAGAAGCGGAACTAAAATGTTGCTTAAAATGATTGCAAAAGATACTCCCTCTGCATTTGCACCGAAGCAACGGAAAATTCCGGTAAAGATACCACAGCAGATACCAAATAAAATCTGGCCTTTTGGTGTGATTGGCGAAGTTACATAGTCTGTTGCCATGAAAAATGCACCAAACATTAAACCACCTGCACATAACTGTGCAGTAATATAATTAGCATCCACTCCATGTCCGCCAAATAACATCATAAATACAGCAAACGTTACAATGTAGGAAGCCGGGATTCTTAAATCAATTACTCCCATAAGAATCATGAAAATTGCTCCTATGATAAGTGCAATTACTGAAGTCTCGCCGATTGTTCCAGCTGTTCTACCGATTAACATATCCATAGTATTTACAGCTTCACCATTCCGCATTGCTGCAAGTGGTGTTGCACCGGTATAAGTATCGGTCACAAAATTTGTCATATCTTTTGCAAAGGCGATTAACAGAAAACATCTTGCAGCAAGTGCAGGATTCATAAAATTCTGTCCTAATCCGCCAAATAACATTTTTACAATTACAATCGCAAACACACCACCCACGATTGCTTCCCATATCGGAAGATTTACAGGAAGGTTTAATGCCAAAATCATACCGGTAACAACCGCACTCAAATCACCGATTGTCTGTTTTTTATGTATGATTTTGTTAAAAATCCATTCAGAAGCCACACAACTGGCAACGGTTACTAATATTAATAATAATGCTCGAATTCCAAAGTTATAGATACCAAACAAGGATGCCGGTAACATAGCAATGATTACATAAAGCATGATTCTGCTTGTCGTATCTTTGGCACGAACATGTGGTGCTGAGGAAACATGATATAAATCACTCACAGGATCCACCTCTTTCTTTATGTTCTATTTATTTTTTACGTTTTGAAGCAAGTACCTGCTTCTTCATTGACTTGATAGACTGTGCTAAATGCCTCTTTGCCGGACAGATGTAAGAACAGCTGCCACATTCGATACATTCTAAGCCATGCCATTTTTCAAACTCTTCTGACTGGCCTTTATCTGCCATTTTTGCAAGTCTTGACGGAACTAAGAGTTCCGGACAAGCTTCTACACAACGTCCGCAATTAATACATGCGGTCGGCTCCATTGCCACAACTTCGTCCTTAAACAGACAAAGCAGGGAAGAAGATGTCTTCGTCGTAGGAATATCGATACTAAACATAGAAAATCCCATCATTGGGCCACCGGAAATAATCTTTTCAGGCTGTCCCTTAAACCCACCGGCTGCCTCTACCAATTCTGAGTAATTTGTTCCAATATAGTATAGGAAGTTACCCGGATTGTTGATGCCGTCACCAGTAATCGTTGCAACACGATTCATAACCGGAATGCCCAGCTTAACAGCATTATAAATAGCGGTAATGGTTTCAACATTATCTACGATACAGCCTGCATCAGCCGGAAGCATTTTAGAATTAATTGCACGCCCGGTTACAGCATAAATCAACTGACGTTCACCACCCTGTGGATACTTTGTCTCTAACGCACAGACTTCCATTCTTTCTTCGCCTTTTACCAGTTTCTGTAGTATCTCAATGCAATCAGGCTTATTATTTTCGATACCGAAAACACCTTTTGCATTAGGAAATAGCTGAAGAATAATCCGCATACCAGCTACTAAAGCTTCCGGATTTTCTAACATCCTTCTATAGTCAGATGTAAGATAAGGTTCACATTCTGCGCAGTTCGCAATAATATACTCAATCTTATTTGGCTCCTTCGGAGAAAGTTTTACATGGGTTGGAAAACCTGCTCCACCCATACCAACGACTCCGGCATCTCTTACTTTTGCAATGATTTCTTCATTTGATAATTCGAAAACATCGTCAATGCCAGTGAATTCAACCTCTTTGTACTCTCCATCATTTTCAATAACGATGGATTTTACCATGTCACCTACTGCTACGCGACGTGGTTCAATTGCTTTAACAGTACCGGATACAGATGCAAAAATCGGTGATGAAACAAACCCGCCTGCTTCTGCAATCATCTGTCCTCTTAAAACAGTATCACCTACTGCTACGATTGGATTAGCCGGTGCACCGATATGCTGAGATAACGGATAAACAAGTTCTCCTTTTGGACGAACTTCTTTTATCGGCTGATCTTTTGCCAATTCCTTTCCTTCATAAGGATGGACGCCACCTTTAAATGTCTTTAAACCCATTCTTGTGCCCCACTTTCTCTTATTTAGTATTTTATTTTGCATATATTCTTGCAAAATACATCGTTCTAATTATATCATAATTCCTATAAAGGTACATCTTTTTTTTGTATTTTTTTTAGAACGTTTTGACAACTTTTTAACAATTATAAATGTTTTTTTATTCTATTTTACCAAATAATGTGTTACACTACTTACATCGCAAATATTTAACGGGAGTATTTTATGCAAAAATGGACTGATTATATTAAATTGGATTTAAATAATGAGCTTATCACTCAGGTTTTTACGGAAGATGCCCTCTTCTTCGATATTGAGACAACCGGTTTTTCTCCGGCTTCCACTTTAGTCTATCTGATTGGCTGTGCCAGACGTGTAGGAAATCAGTTAATCATAAATCAGTATTTTGCAGAGTCTAAAGAAGATGAGATCCGCATTTTACAACATTTCTTGAGTTTAATGAACGAATATGAGACCTTAATTACCTTTAACGGAATCGGATTTGACATTCCTTATCTGAAAGCAAAGTGCGACCACTACCAGCTTGCAGAAGCCTTCGCAGAAAAAGACTATCTCGATTTATACAAAATTGTATCATCACTGAAGTTTTTGCTCAAACTGCCAAACTATAAGCAGAAAAGTATTGAGACCTTTCTTGGTATTGACCGTAAGGATACTTTTAGCGGTGGCGAACTGATTCAAGTATATGAAGAATATGTAAAACATCCTACAGAATATCAGATGTTCTTTTTAAAACAGCATAATTACGAGGATGTTTTGGGAATGTTAGATTTGCTTCCCATTTTAAGTTATAAAAACTTTTTAATGGGCGGTTATTCTGTTACAGATATAGAAAGCAATGTTTATCGGGATTTTGAAGGAAATGAACAAAAAGAACTGATTTTTACATTAAAGAATGATATTTCCGTTCCTAAACGGGTTTCCTATCGTTATCAGGATTTTTATCTGATTTGCAACGGTGAAACCTCCAAACTCAGTATACATTTATATGACGGAGAGTTAAAATACTTTTTTGATAATTATAAGGATTACTATTATCTACCGGCTGAAGATATCGCAATTCATAAAGATATTGCTTCCTTTGTAGGAAAAGATTACCGTCGTAAAGCAACAGCATCTACCTGTTACACTAGGAAAACCTCTCTCTTTCTGCCTCAATGTCAACCGGTAGTCAAACCATTTTTCTGTAAAGCCTGTAAAGATAAACTCACTTATTTTGAATTAACCGATGAATTTATTGATTCTCCACAAGTGATTCGAAATTATGTAGAACATATTATAAAAACCATGTCACTTCAAAAGCATTAAAAACGTGCCGGCAAAACCGACACGTTTTTTATGTGCGCATTGAGGTGCACTTTTACTCTTTTTCAAAGAAAAAAGACTTATTTCTAAGAAAGCCAATTTCTTTGTAATTCATAATCTGTTCTGTACTTCCGATGAATAAATAGCCGCCTTTTACGATAGAAGAATGAAACTTTTTGTAAATCTCATCCTTTGCTTCTTCTGTAAAGTAAATAACAACATTACGGCATACAATCAGATGACAGCCTGTAGGATATGGATCCTTTAACAAATTATGCTCTTTAAATTCCACACGTTTCTTAATCTCATCTGATATTTGATAAGAATTACCAACCTTCGTAAAATATTTTGACTTAAGGTCCGCCGGCACGCCTACAATACTCTTCTCATTATACAGTCCTACTCTGGCTTGTTCTAACACTTGCTTATCAATATCAGTAGCAATCACCTTAATATTAGATAATGGTACAACTCTTGACAACGCCATTACAAGGGAATATGGCTCATCCCCAGTAGAACAGGCTGCACTCCAAATTTTAATATTCTTGCCAAACTTCTCAACAAGTTTCGGGAATACCTCATTCTCCAAAATTTTCCACTGATCCGGATTGCGGTAAAATTCAGACACATTAATTGTAAGGAAATTAACAAACTGTTCAAATTTCTCTTTGTCCTTTTTTATCAAAGCAACGTAAGACGTATAATCATTGATTTTATTTTTAGTGATTAATGTGTCGATACGTCTACGCATCTGCTTTTCTTTATAACAATTCAAATCAATCTTGGTCAGTGCATACACATCTTTTTTAAACTGTTCGTAATTGTCTAACATGCAGCTTCCCATCCTTTGTATTATTTATATACAGCCTGACAAACATTGTCAGGCTGCACTATTCATATTTCTATTATTCTTCTTCGTTTGCAACAGCTTCTACATCCACATCAGCAACGTCTGCTTCTTCTGCAGTTTCTTCTGTTGTCTCTTCCTGAGCATATAAAGCCTTGATAGAAAGACTAATTTTCTTTTCTTCCTCATTAAAGTCTACAACCTTAGCTTCTACTTCCTGTCCAACTTTTAATACATCAGCCGGTTTTTCAACATGATCCTTTGAAATCTGTGAAACATGAAGTAATGCATCAACGCCCGGAGCAAGTTCAACGAATGCACCAAAATCTGTCATTCTTGCAACAGTTCCCTTTACTATATTTCCTACTGCAAACTTCTCAGCTGCACCGTTCCATGGATTCTCAGCAGGGAACTTCATGCTGAGTGCAATTTTATTTTCATTGATTTCTTTAATGAAAACTTTTACAGTATCGCCAACGTTAAATACTTTCTTAGGACTCTCAACACGTCCCCATGACATTTCTGAAATGTGAAGTAAACCATCAGCTCCGCCTAAGTCAATAAATGCACCGAAATCTGTAACATTCTTAACAGTTCCTTCCAATACATCACCGACATTGATTTTTTCAAATAATTCCTTCTGCATAGCTGCTTTCTGTTCTACTAAAAGCTGCTTTCTGTCGCCGATGATTCTACGACGTTTCGGATTAAACTCGCTAATCACAAACTGAATCTCAGCATCTTTGTACTTAGAAAGATCTTTTTCATAAGTATCAGAAACAAGACTTGCCGGGATGAATACTCTTGTCTCATCAACAACGACACATAATCCACCATCTAATACCTGTGTTACCTTTGCAGTCAATACTTCTTTGTTTTCGAAAGCTTCTTCCAATCTCTTGCTTCCTTTTTCTGCGGCAAGGCGTTTGTAGGTAAGGAGAACCTGTCCTTCGCCATCGTTTACTTTTAAAACCTTAGCTTCCATTGTATCGCCAACAGAAACAATTGTTGTCAAATCAATGTTAGGTTCGTTTGTATATTCGCTGCGTGTAATGATTCCATCAGACTTGTAGCCGATATTCAAAACGATTTCATCCGGTTTCACATCGATAACGGTACCTTCAACTACCTCCCCATTTCTTATTGTTTTCAATGATTCTTCTAGCATTTGTTCAAAACTCATTTCTGACATTCTTTTGAACCTCCTCAATAATATTGTTTGGGGTGGATGCCCCTGCGGTAATACCTACGTTATCGACAGATTTAAAACCGGAAAGGTCCAAATCCTTAATTGTTTGTATATAGTAAGTATTTTCACATTCGCTTTTGCATATTTCAAATAACTTCTGCGTGTTAGAACTGGATTTACCACCGATGACAATCATGGCATCTACTTCCCTTGCAATTTTAGCAGCCTCAGTCTGTCTCTCCTCTGTTGCATTGCAGATAGTATTTAAAACAATTATATCATAACCTTTTTTACCGATAATTTCAACTAATTCTTGAAATTTATTGTAGTTAAATGTTGTCTGTGATACAATACAGACTTTGCTTCCTTCCTTGAGATGAAAGGATTCGGCTTCCTCTTTTGAAGAAATAACAGTTGTAGCTTTCGCATCAGACCACCCTTTTATCCCAATCACTTCAGGATGACTATCATTTCCGATGATTACAACATGACAACCTTCTGCACTATACTTTTCAACCAAACGATGAATTTTCAATACAAATGGGCAGGTTGCATCTACAATTTCAAAATCCAGCTTTTTTATCTGTTCATAGATACTTTTTTCGACTCCATGGGAACGGATAATAACTGTTCCCTTCGGTTTTTCCGCCAATTCTTCTACAGAATTCACAACAGTAACGCCTTTACTCTCTAGATCAGCCACGACTTCTTCATTGTGTATGATTGGACCAAATGTATAAATCGGCTTATCCGACTTATCAGCCTCTTCATAGACCGTTTTTACAGCACGCTTTACTCCAAAACAAAAACCTGCACTTTTTGCCAATGTGACATTCATACTTTTATTTCCCTTTTTTACTTTCATAAATTTTAAAGATTACTTCTACCACTTCATCAATATCCAAATCGGATGTGTCCACCAAAACGGCATCCTCTGCCTGTTTCAACGGGGAAGTCTCACGGTTCATATCACGATAGTCTCTTTCTATAATATCTTTTTCAATCTCCTCTATGCTGCATTCCACGCCTTTTGCTTTTAATTCGTCATAGCGGCGTTTTGCTCGTGTAGCGGAACTTGCTGTCAGATAAATTTTTACCTGAGCATTCGGGAGCACAACCGTTCCGATATCTCTGCCATCCATAATAACATCTGCATTTTCAGCCAGCTTATGCTGGGATTCAACTAATTTAGCGCGGACCACCGGATACACGCTGACAGTAGATGCCATTGTCCCGGCCTGTTCCGTACGAATTACTCCACTTAAATTTTCCCCATTTACATATACCTGTTGTTCCCCATTTTCATATGCTATCGTCACTTCTACTTCCGGGCATGCAGCCGCAACTTCTGCCTCGCTGTTTATATCAATCCCTTTTTTTACAGCAAAATAATACCCCATAGCACGGTACATAGCACCTGTATCAATGTAGATAAAGCCCAACTGTTTTGCCAGTCTTTTCGCTATGGTGCTCTTTCCGGCTCCTGCCGGTCCGTCAATTGCAATATTCATACTCATAATTTTTCTCTCCTGTTTCATTTTATTATTCAATGGAAGCCCCTGCAAGATGTCCGGTTGACCATGCAATCTGCAAATTGTAGCCTCCGGTTAGTGCATCCAAATCCAGAACCTCTCCACAAAAATACAAATTTTTTACTATTTTAGACTCCATAGTGGAAGGATTTACTTCGTTCACTTTTACCCCACCCCTTGTAATGATAGCTTCATTAAAATCACGCAAACCATTTAAAGTGACGGGGAAAGCTTTGATTAATTTCACAAAAGCAGCTCTTTCCTCTTTGGTAATCTCATTCACTTTTTTATCCGGATTAATACCAGATAATTGCAAAATAACCGGAATCATTTTTGCAGGAAAAAGTTTTCCTATGGAATTCTTAAACTGCTTATTCTTTGCTTCTTCAAAATCCTTTAAAATACGCTTATCCAACTGCTCTTCCTCTAAAGCCGGTTTTAAATCGATTTCCATATGCAATTCTTTAGAAGTATATTTAGGAGCCATCATGGCACTTGCAGATAAAAGCAAGGGGCCACTAACACCAAAATGGGTAAACAACATTTCTCCAAAGTCTTCATATAATTTCTTTTTGCCATCATATATACGAACACTCACATTCTTTAGGGCTAATCCCTGCATTTCTTTTACATACTCTTCTTTCGTATTAAAAGGTACTAAAGATGGATGAATTTCTGTTACTGTATGTCCCATATCCCTGGCAAAACGGTAACCGTCACCGGTTGATCCTGTGGTTTGGTATGAGAAACCTCCGGTAGCAATAATTACAGCATCAGCTATAACCGTTTTTTTTCCGTTTACAAGACCGTTTTTCAACTGCACTCCTCTTACAATTTGGCGTGGTTCCTTTTTATCCAATTCTTCAATATCTTCTCTTTCTTCAAGCAAAAGATTACCGGCTTCTGTATATAAATTTACCTCTACACCTGCTTTTTTTAACTCACGTTGTAAAGTATTGATGACATCCGAAGAGTGGTCTGAAACCGGGAATACACGATTGCCGCGTTCATTTTTTATTGGCAATCCCTCTTTTTCAAAGAAATCCATGACCATCTGATTATCATAGGCATAAAATGCACTATACAAAAATTTTGCATTCGTCATAACATTGGCAAATAAGTTCTCCATGTCACCTGAATTTGTAATATTACAACGCCCTTTTCCTGTGATATATAACTTCTTACCAAGCTTTTCATTTTTTTCCAAAAGCAGTACTTCATGACCGCCTTCTGCAGCTGCTAAAGCAGCCATCATTCCCGCAGGTCCACCGCCAATTACAATTACTTTACTCATGAAATTTACTGTCTCCTACTGACCCATAATGCATCTTAATAGAATCATTAATGTAGTTTATCTCATCACTTTCATATACCTGGTATTCATCCCAGATATCTTCAAGCATCTCAAGTGTCTTAGCCACTTTTGTCTGCTTTTTCATACAAAGTGCCACAATTAAGGCATTGATGACACTAAGAGGTGCTACCAGCGAATCCACGATGGATGACATATCACTGTCTGCAATTAAATTGCAGGAAGAATAAAGATTCATCGGCGAATGTACACTATCCGTTAAAGTAATTACCTTTGCACTTCTATTATTAGCAAATTCCATTGCTTTTAACGTACGCATAGAATAGCGTGGAAAACTGATCCCAATAATTACATCATCTTTTCCTATACGCACCATTTGTTCAAAAATTTCGCTTAAGCTATTTGTCTGAATCAAATGCACATTATCAAAAATCAAATTTAAATAAAATGCAAAAAAAGAGGCCAACGATGCACAACTTCTAATTCCAATAACGTATATATGTTTTGCATTTAAGATAGTCTCCACCGCTAAGTCAAATACATTCTCATCTATTTTAGCCAGAGTAGCATGCAGTCTCTCCATGTCAGACCGTAACACTGTGTCTAAAATTTTTGACTGATTTATTCTTCCATAGGCGACTTCCATTCGCTGCATCGAATTCAGTTTATTTTTTACCAGTTCTTCTAATGCATCCTGGAATTCCGGATATCCCTTATATCCTAAATGCATTGCAAATCGAACTACCGTTGATTCGCTTACACCTACAATTTCTCCGAGCTTAGCAGCAGTTAAAAATACTGCCTTATCATAATTATCCGTAATATATGCTGCCAGCCTTTTCTGGCCCTTACTGAGTTTTCCATACGACTCATTGATTCGGCTTCTTAAATCCTTTGTAGTTCCCATCTCACACCTCTGTATGATACATTTATCACCATATCCGTTACTTCTTCATCTCGTTACGGCTTTTTTATTATAACAAAACTAAAGATATTGTCCAATACAAATCATATCGTAAAAAAGGACGTATAGATTATGTTTTCCATACGTCCTTGGGAAATTTATTCCATCCCTGCTTTTTCTACCAAAACCTGTAATTGTTCGAATGTTCCCTCAACCTTTTGTGAATAGATTCCAACCTTCTCAACTGCTACGTCTATAGTAGTCTTACAAGTCTGTGTTCCTGCTGATACCTCTTCAGACGCTGCTGATAACATAGAAATACTATCAACAATTTCACGGTTCGCTTCTAAGACTGCTTCCACTTCCTGACTCATGGTAGTCACATCTCCCTGCAGATTAGTCATACCATTTTCTACTTCGGTAAAGCTGTCATTTACTTCCTCTACTTTCTTACGCTGAATATTAATGGCTTCCGCAGATTCTTCGATGCCTGCCTGTGTCTCATTTGTAACATTCGTCAGCTGGTTAATAATCTCTGTAATCTTTTCGGTAGAAACCTTTGTTTCTTCTGCCAGCTTTCTGATTTCATCTGCAACAACTGCAAATCCTTTTCCGGCTTCTCCTGCTCTTGCAGCTTCAATACTGGCATTTAATGCAAGCAAATTCGTCTGAGAAGAAATATTTAAAATAGAATCAGTAATACCGGATACTTTCTGCACATTTGTAACAAGTTCTTCTACTGTTTTAGATATGATTGAAATATTCTGATCAACCAAATCGGATTGCTCCTGCAGATTGTCTGCAAGCTTCTTTCCATCCAGCACTACATTTTTCAGTTTCTCAGTGGTTTCTTTTGCATTTTTAACAAGTTCATTTGTGTGTACAATACGTTCCTGAATATTTGAAGTCATATCAGCCTGACAATTAACTGCTTCTGCCGTACTCTCAGAACTTCCCGCAATATCATTCATTGCATCATCTGCCGAATTCATGGATGTATTGATTTCATCAAAGCCCACCAATAATTCATGAAACTCCTCTGCAATCGATTCAACCGTTTCGGATACGGCTTCTGCAACTTCTTTTCGATGAGCCGCTTCTTTTACAATAATTTCACGGTCCTGTTCACTAAATTCATATAAGATTTTAATTGCAATATAAGAACCATAAATACAGATAAAGAAACTGACTAATATCAGAGATGACTGTTGAAATGCCTGAGCATCTCCCATTTTCCAAACAATAAAACTTTTTAAGCTGCCAACTATATATGCAGAGATGCATCCTAATGTGATTAAGAGAGAATTCATATAAAGCATAAAACCTAGCAGAGCCGGAAATACCATTACCATTGATAATACCCCATTATTCATTACCAATAACAAGTAGGTAATTAGAAAAGTAACAGCCATTGTAAGCATTGCTGTTTTTTTGTCACTATTCTTTTTAACAACAATTAGGTCCACTACAGCAAAGATAACGTAAATTGCGATTCTGAAATACCCATGTGTTCTTCCTTGTAAATTCATTAATTCAATTAAAATGTAGACCAAATAACAGATAGCCAGAATTGCATACATTTTTTTATTTGCCATCCTATACTGTTCAGGTGTCAGTTGTTTCCTTTTAATATACTTGCTTAGATTCATAGTTAGTCTTCTCCTTTATGTAAAAATGTATAACACCACTACATGGTACTTTTGCCCCACCTTTTTAATTATACATAACGAATATGGAAAAATCAACCTTATTTAATGCAAAAGAAAAACCTATTTATTAAGCTTTCTTAGCTCAATAAATAGGTTTTTTATTATACCGGATAAGCTCCGTTCTTTGTATCTGCAACCGTTACATCCACTTTTTTCTGCTGTGCTTCACGGTATTTAAAGAAGTCCATAGCAACCTGTGGGAATAACGCATAGGATAATACGTCTTCATCCTGCTGTTTGTACTGTTTCATTTCAGCTTCCAGCTTATCTAATTCCGGTTCCAGTAAGTCTGCATATCTGCATGTGATTGCATTCTTCTTGTCTTCGCCAAGAACTTTGTCAACAACCTCAGGATTGAATGGTTTTACTGTCTGACCGTATTTTCCAAGTAAAACGTCTTTGGTTTCTTTGGTAGCAACCTTATAGCGTTCACCCATTAATACGTTAAATACAGCCTGTGTACCAACAATCTGCGAAGAAGGAGTAACAAGTGGCGGTTCACCAAGGTCTTTACGAACTCTTGGGATTTCCTCTAATACTTCATTGTATTTATCTTCTGCATTCTGCTCCTTTAACTGAGACACCATGTTTGATAACATACCACCCGGTACCTGATATAATAAAGTCTTAATGTTTACACCAAGAACCTTTGGATTTAATAAACCGCTTGCTAATGCTTCCTCTCTCAACGGGCGGAAATACTCAGCAATTTCAGCTAATTTGTTCTGGTCCAAGCCGGTATCAAATTCTGTACCCTTAAATGCTTCTACCATAACTTCTGTAGCAGGCTGGCTGGTTCCAAGTGCAAATGGTGACATCGCTGTGTCAATAATATCACAGCCTGCTTCTACTGCTTTCAAATAGGTCATGGAAGCAACACCGGATGTATAATGTGTATGAAGCTCTATTGGTAAAGAAGTAGCATCCTTTAATGCCTGAACCAATTCGGTAGCCTTCACCGGAACCAAAAGTCCGGCCATATCTTTGATACAGATAGAATCAGCACCCATATCTTCAATTTTCTTTGCCATCTCAGTCCAGTATTCTAAGGTGTAAGCATCCCCTAATGTATAGGACAATGCAACCTGTGAATGACCTTTTTCTTTCTTACATGCTGTTACAGCTGTCTGTAAGTTACGCATATCATTTAAGCAGTCAAAAATACGGATAATATCAATACCATTTGCAATTGATTTCTGTACAAAATACTCTACTACATCATCTGCATATGGACGGTAACCCAAAATATTCTGTCCACGGAATAACATTTGTAATTTTGTATTCTTAAAACCTGCTCTTAATTTGCGAAGACGATCCCACGGATCTTCTTTTAAGAAACGAAGGGAAGCATCAAAGGTAGCGCCACCCCAGCATTCTACTGCATGAAATCCAACCTGATCCATTTTATCAATGATTGGAAGCATCTGCTCTGTTGTCATACGTGTTGCAATCAAAGACTGATGTGCATCACGAAGAATCGTTTCAGTTATTTTTAATGGTTTTTTAACAACTTCTGCCATGATTTCTCTCCTCTATTTTATACTCCAAAGATTGCCATAAATACACCGGCTGCTACTGCTGTACCGATAACACCGGCAACGTTTGGTCCCATTGCATGCATTAATAAGAAGTTTGTAGGATCTTCCTCAGCTCCAACCTTCTGTGATACACGAGCTGCCATAGGAACTGCAGATACACCTGCCGAACCGATTAACGGGTTAATCTTGCCACCTGTAATCTTACATAACAGTTTACCAAATAAAACGCCGGCTGCTGTACCAAACATGAATGCGATTAAACCTAAAGCTACAATCTTTAAGGTTGTGATATTTAAAAATGCTTCAGCGCTTGTAGATGCACCAACGGAAGTACCAAGTAAAATTACAACAATGTACATCAATGCATTAGAAGCCGTTTCTGTTAACTGACGTACCACACCACACTCACGGAATAAGTTACCAAGCATTAACATACCAACCAATGGTGCGGTGGAAGGAAGAATTAAACATACCACAATTGTAACAATAATTGGGAATAAAATTCTTTCCAATTTCGATACAGGGCGAAGATTTGCCATCTTAATCTGGCGCTCTTCTTTTGTTGTAAACAGCTTCATAATCGGAGGCTGAATAACAGGTACTAATGCCATGTAAGAATAAGCCGCTACAGCAATTGGTCCCATAAGTCCGGACTGGCTTAATTTTCCGGCAAGGAAAATGGATGTAGGTCCATCTGCACCACCGATAATAGATACCGCTGCGGCTGCTTTATCATTGAATCCCAAAAGGATTGCCATGAAATAAGCACCGAAAATACCGAACTGTGCTGCCGCACCAAGTAAAAAGCTGATTGGATTCGCAATCAATGGTCCAAAGTCTGTCATCGCACCAACACCCATGAAAATTAGTGATGGTAAAATCGACCACTCATCTAAAATATAAAAGTAATGTAACAAACCACCTACACCATTACTCATCTGTTCCGGTCTTGCAAAAATATCAGGGTAGATATTTACAAGCAACATACCAAATGCAATCGGTACTAATAACAATGGTTCAAACCCTTTTGCGATTGCAAGATACAGGAACACACAGGCTACAAGAATCATGATGAAGTTTCCAACCTCAAGATTAAAGAAGGCTGTCTGGTGAAGGAGATTTGACATAGTCTCCGTAAAATAACTCATAGTTATCCTCCTAAATATTCACTAGTTCATTGTAGCAAGTAAAGCGCCTGCTTCTACCATATCACCAACATTTACATTGATGCTTGCAACAGTTCCGTCCTGTGGAGCAACAACCGGTGTTTCCATCTTCATAACTTCAAGGATTACAATTGCATCGCCTCTCTTAACACTGGCGCCTGGCTGTGCCTCTACCTTAAATACTTTACCGGCTGCTCCTGCTTCGATTTTTACGCTGCCTGCTCCGCTTGCCGGAGCTACTGCCTTTGGTGCTGCCGCCGGAGCTGCCACAGCTGCAGCACGTCTTGGTGCTGCTACCGGTGCGCTGACACTTCCATTTTCTTCTACTGTAACATCATAAACATTTCCATTTACGGTAATTGTATAGCTTTTCATGATTTAAAATCCTCCTAAGATTTCTGATAACAAATTAATTAACGTCTGTGAATAGAACGAACTACGAATGAATCAGTAGAAGTTCCTTCGCTTGCAGCAATCGCTGCAGAAATAACTGCAATAAGCTCCAGGTCATCTGTAAGCGGTGCTTCTTCTACAACCTGCGATGCCTGTGGAGTAGCTGCTTCTTCTGTTTTTTTCTTCTTGCCGATATTCTGAACATCGCCAATGAAACGGAAACAGTAGATAATTAAACTGATTAAGATAAGTACCGCAAATACGGTTCCCATACCCATCAATGTATTTAATGCTGCTTTTTCCATTTTTTCGCCTAAGGTGTAAACGAGATCGACTGTAACATCCGTTACTACCAATTGCTCTAATTCATAGTCATAATTCCATACAAATGAAACAACCACCTGGCGTCCGGGATAATTTACGTACTGGTCAACTGTAACTGTACCGTTTGCCTTAGCAACCACAAGTTCGTCTAATCCTTCATATGTACCGAGAGACTCTGTTGTCGTTATCCATCCCTGCACAAGCTTTAACGTAAGCTCGTCCTGAATAGATGCTGCAACGATTTGAAGCTCTTCCGGTGAATAGGCAGAAAGCTGGTTTACATTTACTTCTGCAACCTGCTTTAAATCACTATAGGTAAGACCATAGTAATCTTCCGTCTCTGGATTGCCTCCACATGCTGTCATTGTCAGAACAGTAAAGATAAGACAAAGCAGCAAAGATATTTTTTTCTTCATATACTTCACCTTTCTATTTTGTTCCATGTTTCTTTTCTGGTGTCCCTACGCATTTTGTATAAAGCATCTCAAATGCTGCAACAAGGTATTTTCTTGTGTCTGCAGGCTCAATGATTAAATCTACATAACCACGTCTTGCTGCTGTCATAACATCAGACTGTAATTTACTGTATTCCGCTGCTTTTGCATCTAATTCATCTGCGGAAGCATCTGCATACATAATCTTAACTGCCATCTTTGCATCCATCATACCAACTTTTGCATCCGGCCATGCATATACTAAATCTGCACCGATTGATTTTGAGTTCATTGTCACATAAGCACTGCCAAAAGCTTCACCTACGATTAAATTAACTTTCGGGCAGGTAGCAGAAGCAAATGCAGAAGTCATATTAGCAAGAGCCTTTGCAAGTCTTCTTTCTGAACACATAGAAGCTTTGAAACCTTTTGTATTTGTGATTGATAATACAGGAATTTCAAATGCATCACAGAATTTGATGAATTCAGCTGCTTTATTACAGCCTTTTGCAGATAAAACAGCGTCAAATTTTTCTGTTTCTTTTCCTTCTTCATCATGAATGACTGTACAGTTAGCAACAGCCCCCACTGTCATGCCATTTAATTTAATGAAGCCTGTTACCATATCCTTTGCATAGTTTGCTTTTGTCTCAAAGAAAACATTGCTGTCCGAAATTTCGCTTAACAAATATCTGGCATCGCCTCTCATAACATCCATGCTTGCGCAGGCGCGATTTAAGTCATCCACACAGTCATCGGTATAAATGTCGCTCTCGTTGTTCATAGGAAGCATGCTTACCAACTCACGAATCTGAGCCAAAATATCATCTTCACTTCCAACAGCATCTACACATCCCGTTTCTTCACTCTGGAATGCGGCACAGGAAGTGTCACATTTCTCTACTCTGTTACCATCAATTGCATTCGGAGCATTTACAAACATTTTTGCTTTTGTCTCTTCCATAAATGCAAAGTCTGATAATGCAGGGACAACCGCAAGACCACCGCCACAGCTTCCAAATACAGCACTAATCTGTGGTACTACACCGGATGCTTCCACTTCTTTTGCATAAATCTGTCCGAAACCATCCAAGGCATCTACAGATTCCTGCAAACGCATACCAGCACAATCAATTAAACCAATAACCGGAGCCCCCATCTTCATTGCCATGTCATAAACAGCTGCAATTTTCTTTGCATGCATTTCACCGATAGTTCCGTTTAATACGGAAGCATCCTGGCTGTAAAGGAATACCAGACAGCCATCAATTAATCCATGACCGGTGATAACACCGTCAGAAGGTGTGCTTGTACCTGCAAGATTAAAGTCTGTGCTTCTTGCGGTTACAAGAGAACCAATTTCCATGAAACTGTTCTCGTCGACTAACTTGAGAATGCGCTGCATTGCCAAGCTATCATTGTTACTACTCATTCTTTATACCTCCATCTATTAAAAAATTAACAAATTCCGCTAGAGTAATTGTATCGGTTTCTTTTGTAAATTTCAAGCTTTTTGTTAATTTCTTGACATATCTTTTTTTCATACCTGAATTCCATTTAAAAAATATACAAAAACCATACTTAAACACCACAAAAAATCAATTTTATCTATCTCATCATCCAACTGAATCTCATACACTCTCATGATCACACCATTTACAGAAATACAGATTTTACCTGCATAAGCACCTTTTTTAACAGGCGCTTTCCAATTTTTTTTAATATCATAGCTTATTTTTATTTCTTCTTTCCTGCCAAGCAAGACCTCATCTATGCCGATAGTATCTCCAATTATTAGATTAGCATAAGTTAACTCATTGATGGTACTCCCCTGTCCGTTTTGTATCAGAACCGGTTCTAACTTCGTTTGATCTATCGGCACTTCAGACAGCTTCACCTTTTCAAAATTCTCCAAACCATAAGTCATCAGTTTTTTTGAATCAGCCCATTTATAAGTTCTGTTATTAGGCCAGCCACAGGCAAGTAATGCCACAATAAGTGTTTTTCCGTCTCTATTTAAAGCTCCTACATAGCAGTAACCCGCATTTCCGGTAAATCCTGTCTTTCCAGAAAACGCTCCCTGCATCATATCCAAAAAAGAATTATGATTGTATACACTATAACCGTTTCCTTTTTCTATTTCACAAAATTGATAGGTTCTGGCTGCCGTAATTGTTTTAAATTCCTCTGACTTTGCAGATATATTAATGCAATAGCGCATAATCAGAGCAAGATCTTCGGCTGTAGTATGATGAAAACCATTACTGTCAGTGGCATCCAAACCATTCGGTGTAATAAAATAGGTATCCTTACAGCCAATTTCCTTTGCTTTATGATTCATAATTTCAGCAAATGCTTCCACACTTCCTGCAATGTGTTCCGCAATCGCTATTGCACAGTCATTGTATGATTCCAACATTAACGCATACAGCAAATCCTGCATATAAAAACGCTGGCCTTCCTGCATACCAAGATGAACCTTTGGTGCTGCGGCCGCTCTATTTGAAGCGGTTACTACTGTATTCGGCTCACAGTATTCCAATGCTAAAATACAGGTTAAAATTTTCGTGGTACTGGCATTTGCCATGGCAGTTGTGCCATTTTTAGAATACAAAATTCTTCCGGAATCCGCATCTAAAAGAACAGCTGCTTTTGCATAAAGTTCCGTTTCCTTTGGTGCATTCTCCTGATTAGACGCATGACAGGGAGTAGCTAAGAGTATAACGGAAATGCAAATGCATAAAAGAAAGCTTACTATTTTTTTCATAATTCTCTCTGATATTTTCTTATCAACTAAAAATATGCAAAAAAGACTTAGAACATGCATTCTAAGTCTTAGTCTTTACACTTCCATTTTTATTTTTGCTTCTTCTTCCGCTTCCTGCTTGAATTCTTCGACCTGTACCGCACTTAAAGATGGGAGTTCATCAATCGACTGTACTCCGAAGCTTCGCAGGAATTCTTCTGTGGTTCCAAATAAAAGCGGTCTGCCCGGTGCATCCAGTCGTCCCAATTCACAAACCAAATTGTATTCCACCAGTTTACTCACGGCATGATCGCAGGAAACACCCCGGATTTTTTCAATTTCTACCTTTGTAATTGGTTGTTTATATGCAATAATAGAAAGGGTTTCTAATAAGACATCCGTCAGTGCATGTCGCTTTGGCTGCTTTGCAATTCGAATCAGATATTCATACATCTCACTTTTCGTACACATTTGATAAGCACCATCTAATTCGATAATCTGCAAGCCGATGGAATCATCCTTATAATGCTCCATCATGCGTTCAATAATTTTCTGTGTTTCTTTCTTATCCAGTTCAATCGCATCTGCAATCTTTTCCAGTTCAACGGATTCCCCCATTGTAAAAAGAATTGCCTCTATAATTGCTTCGTAATTTTTGTTTTCCATAACACCTAGCTAATCCTCTCTTATGCCACAATTTTGGACTGAATGCGAATGTCATCAAAGGTATAATCCTGTGTAATATAAATCTTTCCCATCTTCATCAGTTCAAGAATTGCTAAGAAAGTTACAATTATCTCCATTTTACTTGCCTGAACTTCCAATAAATTACGGAAACTGAAATGACTATGTACCATGCAGTAATTTTCCAAATATGCCATCTTATCCGCTAAAGATACTTCTTCTTTTTCTATCTTTCCAAATTTTGAACGAACAGGGTCAATTTTGTCAACCTGTTTTTTCATAATAGATTTAAAAATATCATTCAGCTTTGCTAATGTCAAGTCGGAAACTAAGGCTTCCATATCAATTGGCTGCTCATACTCTGCTACTTCAGCCGGAATAGTAGGCTCTTTAAATAGGACTTTCTGGGCATCAATCTGACGATCACGCAATTCATATGCCATACACTTATACATTTTATACTCTAATAACTGCTGTACTAATTCCGTTCGCGGGTCCTCCGCCTCTTCTTCGTCTGTCTCCGGAGCCGGAAGCAGCATGCGTGACTTAATATCAATCAAGGTGGCTGCCATCACAAGAAATTCTGACATCACATTTAAATCATTCCGTTTCATTTCAGCAATGTACTCCAAATACTGTGCTGTAATCTCGACGATTGGAATATCATAGATATTTACTTTATTCTTATCAAGCAAATGTAATAACAAGTCCAAAGGACCTTCAAATACCTGTAACTTTACTGTTAATCCCATCATCTATACCTTTCACTGCCTGTCCTTATGAAGGCAGAATTCTATAACATCCTATTACAAATCTGATTGTACATTGTTTTTTCCAAAATTTCAAGTGGCAATCACTAGATTTAGTGTTTATTTTTTAGAGTGTCTACTAGAATTAGTATCGTAGTACTTGACATAATGTACAGGCATTTTCTATAAAATATAGTAAGATAGCCTTTAAAATCATAAAAAGGAGCGCTGTTTGTCAAAGATTGCCGCATTATTTCTTAGTATTTCAATATTTGTCACACAACTTTTCACTTTCCAAACTTTTATCCTACATACAGTGAATCAGACTGAGGCTGAAGAAGAATCAACGGAGTCACAAACTGCCATTACTGCTACCGATAAGCTCGGTTTAACTTCAGAAAGTGCTCTTTTAATGGAAGTCTCTACCGGCACAATTATTTATGAAAAGAATGCAACGGAGCAATTCCGTCCTGCCAGCATTACGAAAATCATGACTCTGATTTTAATTTTTGATGCATTGGCTGATCATAAAATCTCCTTAGAAGACACCGTAACCGTATCTGAATATGCTGCTGGGATGGGTGGCTCTCAGGTCTATTTAGAGCCCGGCGAAACCCAAACAGTGGAAACGATGATTAAGTGCATCTCGATTGCCAGTGCAAACGATGCCTGCGTCGCCATGGCTGAGCATATCTGGGGCTCCGAAACAGAATTCGTTAATCAGATGAACGATCGTGCGAAAGGACTTGGTATGGACCAGACTACTTTTGTAAACTGTTGCGGTCTGGATATAGACGGTCATGTTACAACTGCAAAGGATATTGCGCTTATGTCCCGTGAATTGATTACAAAATATCCTGAAATATTTAATTATACTAAAATATGGATGGAAAACATTACACATATTACCAGACGCGGAACCAGTGAATTTGGTCTTACAAACACAAATAAGCTGATACGTCAGTATTCCTATGCTACCGGTTTGAAAACCGGCTTTACCAGTCTTGCAGGTTTCTGTGTTTCTGCTACTGCAAAAAAGGATGATATGGAACTGATTGCTGTTATCATGAAAGCCCCTGACTCCAAAACACGTAATGCAGATGCGATTGCTCTTCTTAATTATGGTTTTCGTGTATGTCAGACCTACAAAGATGCAAATGATACACCACTTGAACCTTTAGCCGTACAAAAAGGTGTAAAAGATCTGGTAAACTTGTACTACGAAAGTCCTTTTCACTATGTGTCTATAGACGGTTCTGATCTTTCTACGATTGAGAAAGAGCTTGATTTACCTGAAATGGCGGTCGCACCCATTGAGAGAGATTCCGTCGCCGGACGCGCAGTCTATCGTTTAAACGGAAAAGAAATTGGTTTCGTAAATATTCTTTACGGGGAAACGGTAGAATTGGCAACGTTTAAGGATTACTTTATGGATATGCTGGAATACTATTTTTTAGTGTAATAGATATTTAGTACAAAATTTTGATTTATTGTTTCGTATATTGAGGAAGAGAG
>CALZGM010000028.1 GCA_945787015.1 uncultured Roseburia sp. | reverse complement strand
CTCTCTTCCTCAATATACGAAACAATAAATCAAAATTTTGTACTAAATACCCCTTTAGCAACTTTTTCTTTCTTTTAAGGACGTAGCCACTTCGATTTTTACAGGACTAATCCTTGGATTCTTTATCATTTCTACAAGCTGCTTTACTGCGATTTCTCCCATGTATTGTTTCGGAACATGGATTGTGGTTAGAGTAGGAATGATATATGTACAAAGAGGCATATTATCAAAGCCTACGATAGCGATGTCTTCAGGTATTTTATAGCCGGCTTCCGTAAGAGCCCGGATAGCGCCGGCTGCGATTAAATCGTTATCTGCAAAGTAGCAATTGGCAAGCTGTGGCTTTACGTTTTGATTTAAGACCTCTTTCATATCACTATAAGCCCCATCCACGGTTGGAGATAAGTCGTGGACAATGGAACGGGAGGTCGACATGCCATTTCTTCGAATCGCTTTATAAAAACCATCTGCACGTTCTTCAAAACCTGTGCTGCGATACGAGGAACGCAGATAGCCGGGTTGCGAGCGTTTCTTTCGAATAAGATGGTTTGTGGCTAAATATGCGCCTTGTATGTTATTGGTGATAACGCTGCTAATCTGCAAGTCTTCAAAGTAATTATCTAATAGTACAAATGGGATGTCACAATTGGTAAAAGGAATAAGATCATGTTTTTCCATTTCTGTTCCAAGCAACAGGAGCCCGGAAGTTCCGATTCGATACAATTCCTGCAGCTGATGAGCGATGTCATCTCCCTCATAAAGATAGGAAATATTTAGATGGTAATGTTTTTCTTTGCAGGAAAGACTGATGCCTTCTGATAATTGCGAAAAAAAAGGCGTGTCCGGTATCAATGAGCCATGCTCTTCGTGAACCAGAATAGGTGAGTTGGGAACTAACGCACCATTTTTTCGGTATACAATAAAGCAAATGGTTCCCTGTTCCGGGGTTGGCAGTTCTTTTTCTTTGATACGGGAAAAATCATAACCATATTTTTTTGCTTCTTCTATAATTCTTTTCCTGGTTTGCGTACTGACACCGGGTTTATTATTTAAAGCCATAGAAATGGCGGCTTCCGATAGATTCATTTTTTGTGCTAATTCCTTTGCGGTGATTCCCATAATCGTATCTCCTTGTCAAAATGATTGCTATCCTTATTCTAATTTCTTAAGTGAATTAAGTCAACAAAATCCCTTAATTATACTTAATTCCATATTTAAATTAAGTTTAGATGACTTTATAATAGAACTTAAATTAGGAGTATTAAGAAGGAGAGGGCATTATGTATTACATAGGAATTGATTTAGGAACATCAGCCGTGAAATTGGTGCTGATGGAAAAATCAGGTGCGATTGCAAATATTGTGTCTAGGGAGTATCCATTATTTTTTCCACATCCAGGCTGGTCGGAGCAGAACCCAAAAGACTGGTATGAACAGGTGATAGCGGGGTTAAAGGAACTGCTTGCTGATGTAGATAAGTCGCAGGTTGCAGGAATCAGTTTTGGGGGACAGATGCACGGACTTGTGATGTTGGATGAAAAAGATGAAGTCATTCGACCGGCAATTTTGTGGAATGATGGACGTACCATTGAAGAATGCGAATACTTAAATGGCGTCATTGGTAAAGAGAAGCTTTCAGACTACACTGCAAATATTGCTTTTGCAGGCTTTACCGCACCGAAGATTATGTGGGTAAAGAAACACGAACCTGAGAACTTTGCAAAAATCAGCAAAATTATGCTGCCAAAGGATTATGTCGCTTACAAATTGACAGGTGTGCATTGCACAGATGTGTCAGATGCATCCGGTATGCTTTTATTAGATGTGAAAAACCGATGTTGGTCAAAGGAAATGTGTGAGATTTGCGGAATTGAGGAAGCGGTACTTCCAAAATTGTTTGAAAGCTATGAATGCGTGGGAACGGTATTGCCGGAGATTGCAGAAGAGCTTGGAATTCCTTCTGATGTGAAGGTGGCAGCAGGAGCCGGGGACAACGCAGCAGCGGCAGTTGCAACGGGTACGGTTGGAGACGGCAAGTGTAATATCTCCCTTGGAACAAGCGGAATTGTTTTTATTAGTACGAAGGAATTCGGCGTGGATAAATATAATGCATTACATTCCTTCTGTGATGCAAACGGTGGGTATCATCTGATGGGCTGCATGTTAAGTGCGGCATCCTGCAATAAGTGGTGGATGGACGAAATCCTTGAAACCAAGGATTATGCCGGTGAACAGCAGGCAATCGCAAAGCTTGGTGAGAATAGGGTATTTTATCTTCCATATCTGATGGGGGAACGTTCTCCACACAATAATCCGAATGCCAGAGCAACTTTTATTGGTATGACGATGGATACCACAAGAGCAGATATGACACAGGCTGTTTTAGAAGGAGTGGCATTTGCATTAAGAGATTCCTTTGAAGTGGCAAGAGAGTTGGGAATTCAAATTAAGACAGTACGTATCTGCGGTGGTGGTGCGAAGAGCCCTTTGTGGAAAAAGATGATTGCCAATATCTTGAATGTAGAAGTAGAAGTTTTAAAAGTAGAAGAAGGTGCCGGTTTGGGAGGTGCCATTTTGGCATCAGTTGCCTGTGGTGCCTATGAAAATGTGGAAGCAGCTGCAGCGCAGATCGTTGAGATTGTGGACACCATAAAACCTGAAGCAGAACTGGTTGAAAAATATGAGAAACAGTATGCAAAGTTCAAACAGATTTATCCAACCTGTAAGAACTTGTTTGACGTATTGACAAAAGAATAGAAAGGGGGAGAGATGATGACGATTTATAGCGTTACAGAGGAAAGATTTCGTAAATACGGAAAGGTTATTAATAATGTTGATTTCTCCACACTTGTGGAAGAAATGAAACGCACTCCAATACCGGAAGGTGTAGTTTATGAGGCATCGGTGGACAGTTTGGAAAAGTTGGAAGTAGCCAAAGAGATTCAGAATGTCTTTTATGGAGAACTGCCGATTCAGATAGGATACTGCAATGGACATAATGTGATGTTGAACGCATTAGAGTATCACAGAAGTTCAGAAATCAATGTAGCAGCAACGGATGCAATTTTACTGTTAGGGTTAGAGGCGGATATCACAGACGAATTTACGTATGATACTGCAAAGGTAGAAGCATTTTTACTTCCGGCCGGAATGGCAGTAGAGATATACGCAACAACCTTACATTATGCACCATGCCAGGCATCAGATGAGGGATTTCTGGTTTCCATTGTATTACCGAAAGGTACAAATACAGAGCTTGAAACAGAGCATAGCAAGGCATTAGGTTCGAATGAAGATGCAATGCTGACTGCAAAAAACAAATGGCTGATTGGTCATCCGGAAGGTGGATTACCGGAAGGTGCGCATATTGGACTGTTAGGTAAAAATTTAAATGTAAAAGAATAAGAAAGAGAAGGTATATAAAATGAATAATATTCCAAAAGTTAAAGTAGGTATTGTAGCAGTTAGCAGGGATTGTTTCCCGGAGTCATTATCGGTAAACCGCAGAAAAGCATTAGTGGATGCATATACTGCAAAATATGGTGAGGCAGACATTTATGAATGTCCTGTCTGTATCGTAGAAAGTGAAATACATATGGTGCAGGCTTTAGAGGATATCAAGGCTGCAGGCTGTAATGCACTTTGTGTTTATCTTGGAAACTTTGGACCGGAAATTTCAGAAACTTTGCTGGCAAAGCATTTTGAAGGACCAAAAATGTTTGTGGCAGCTGCAGAAGAATCACAGAATGATTTGGTGCAGGGCCGTGGAGATGCATACTGCGGTATGTTAAATGCGAGCTATAACTTAAAATTACGTAACATTCATGCATACATTCCGGAATATCCGGTCGGTGACGCAGATGATTGTGCAGACATGATTCACGAGTTTTTACCAATTGCAAGAGCCGTAATCGGTTTGTCTGAATTAAAGATTATCAGCTTTGGCCCAAGACCACTTAATTTCCTGGCTTGCAACGCCCCAATTAAACAGCTCTATAACCTGGGAGTAGAGATTGAAGAAAACTCTGAACTGGATTTATTTGAAGCTTTCAATAAACATGCAGGCGACGAAAGAATTCCTTCTGTTGTGGCTGATATGGCAGCAGAACTGGGAGAGGGTAATAAAAAACCGGAGATTTTAGAAAAACTGGCACAGTATGAATTAACGTTATTGGACTGGGTGGAGGCACACAGAGGTTATCGGAAATATGTAGCTATCGCAGGAAAATGCTGGCCGGCTTTCCAGACACAGTTTGGTTTTGTGCCATGCTACGTAAACAGTCGTCTGGCAGGAAAAGGAATTCCGGTGTCCTGTGAAGTAGATATTTATGGTGCACTAAGTGAATTTATCGGAACCTGCGTCAGCGAAGATGTAGTAACCTTATTAGACATCAATAACTCTGTTCCGAAAGATATGTATAAGGAGTCAATAGAAGGCACATTTGATTATAAGCACACAGATACATTTATGGGCTTCCATTGTGGAAATACCTGCTCAAGGAAGCTTGCATTCTGTGAGATGCGCAACCAGATGATTATGGCAAGAAGTCTTCCGGAAGAAGTGACAAACGGAACCTTAGAGGGTGACATTATGCCGGGTGAGATTACCTTCTTCCGTTTACAGTCTACCGCAGATGCAAAATTGAGAGCATATGTAGCACAGGGTGAAGTTCTTCCGGTTGCAACACGTTCTTTTGGTTCCATTGGTGTGTTTGCAATTCCGGAAATGGGAAGATTTTACCGTCATGTATTAATTCAGAAAAATTATCCGCATCATGGCGCGGTTGCTTTTGGCCACTACGGAAAAGCATTATTTGAAGTATTTAAGTATATTGGAGTGCCGATGGAGGACATTAATTATAATCAGCCGGCAGCATTACCATATCCAACAGAGAATCCGTTTAAATAGAATAACAGGAAGGGAGTAGATGGAGTAATGAGATTTTTTATTGATACAGCAAACGTAGAAGAAATTAGAAAGGCAAATGACATGGGAGTCATTTGCGGAGTAACCACAAACCCATCTTTAATTGCAAAAGAGGGCAGAGATTTTAATGAGGTAATCAAAGAGATTACTTCAATCGTAGACGGACCAATCAGCGGAGAGGTAAAAGCTACGACAGAACTCGCAGAAGATATGATTCGCGAAGGACGTGAGATTGCAGCCATTCATCCGAATATGGTGGTTAAGATTCCGATGACCATGGAAGGCTTAAAAGCCGTAAAGGTGTTAGCAAAAGAAGGAATTAAGACGAACGTGACATTGGTATTTTCTGCAAATCAGGCTTTGCTTGCAGCAGAAGCAGGCGCAACTTATGTTTCGCCGTTCCTAGGAAGATTAGATGATATTAACCAACCGGGAATTGACTTAATTCGTACGATTGCAGAAATTTTTGATATCTATGGATATGAGACACAGATTATTGCAGCATCTGTCCGCAATACCATTCATGTAACGGATTGTGCGTTAGCGGGAGCACATATCGCAACGGTTCCATATAAGGTAATTGAGCAGATGACAAAGCATCCGTTAACAGATGCCGGTATTGAGAAATTTAAGAAGGATTATATCGCAGTATTTGGCGAGTAATTAAACATAAAGGTAAGGGGAAAAGATGGATAAGTTAAAATTACAAAAAGCAGCGCTTGAAGTCCGTAAGGGGATTATTGAGGCAGTGCACAGTGCAAAGGCAGGACATCCGGGCGGCTCTCTTTCTGCTGCAGATATTTTTACATATCTGTATTTTGAGGAGATGAATATCGATCCAAAGGAACCAAAAAATCCAAATCGGGACCGCTTCGTGCTTTCAAAAGGACACACCGCACCGGGATTATATTCTGCTTTAGCAAACCGGGGCTATTTTCCGGTGGAAGATTTATTGACATTGCGTAAATTAGGTTCTTACTTACAGGGACATCCGGATATGAAGCATATTCCGGGTGTAGATATGTCATCGGGCTCCTTAGGTCAGGGACTGTCATGTGCTGTAGGAATGGCACTTGGAGCAAAGCTTACCAATAAAGATTACCGTGTTTATGCGCTCTGTGGAGATGGTGAAATTGAGGAAGGCCAGATTTGGGAAGCAGCTATGTTTGCAGGACATCGTAAACTGGACAATTTGGTAGTAATTGTTGATAACAATAATCTGCAGATTGATGGTAGTATTACGGAAGTATGCTCTCCATATCCAATTGATAAGAAGTTTGAGGCATTTAATTTCCACGTGATAAATGTAGACGGAAATGATTTTGAGGATTTAGACCGTGCTTTTAAAGAGGCTAGAAATACAAAAGGTATGCCAACAGCCATTATTGCAAAAACCGTTAAGGGAAAGGGCGTTTCTTTTATGGAAAATAGCGTCGGCTGGCATGGTAAAGCTCCAAATGATGAGGAATATGCGCTTGCAATGGAGGATTTGAGAAGGGTAGGTGAGGCATTGTGTCAGTAGTAAAAGGTGATAAAATTGCAACAAGAGAAAGTTATGGCAATGCCTTGGCAGAGCTTGGAAAGGAATATGAAAACCTCCTGGTATTAGATGCAGATTTAGCGGCAGCTACCAAAACAGGCACATTTAAAAAAGTATTTCCAAATCGTCACATTGACTGTGGAATTGCAGAAGCGAATATGACCGGAATTGCAGCAGGCTTATCGACCTGTGGGTTTGTACCGTTTATCAGCACGTTTGCCATGTTTGCGGCAGGCCGTGCTTTTGAACAGGTTCGCAATGCAATTGGGTATCCAAAACTTAATGTAAAAATTGGCGCAACCCACGCAGGAATCTCCGTAGGAGAGGATGGTGCAAGCCATCAGTGTAATGAAGATATTGCACTGATGCGAACCATTCCGGGCATGGTGGTCATAAACCCATGTGACGATGTGGAAGCGCGGGCAGCAGTAAAAGCAGCTTATTTACATGAGGGACCGGTGTATTTACGTTTTGGAAGATTGGCCGTTCCGGTCATTCATGATGAAGAAACGTATCAGTTCCGGATTGGCAAGGGAGAGCAGTTGCGAGACGGAAGTATGTGTACAATCATTGCTACCGGTCTTTGTGTTTCCGAGTCGTTAGCGGCAGCCGAATTGCTGATGGAAAAGGGAATCGATGCACAGGTTATTAATATTCACACCATTAAACCGTTAGACGAGGCTCTTGTAATTGAGGCAGCAAAAAAGACAGGACGTATCTTTACAGTAGAAGAGCATTCTGTCATCGGAGGCTTAGGAGCCGCTGTTTCAGAGGTGTTAGGAGATAAATTGCCAACACGAATTACACGCATAGGAATGAATGATGTATTTGGTGAATCAGGACCGGCGAAAGAATTGTTACATAAATATGAGCTTGACGCAGAAGGAATCGCAAACCGAATTGAAAGAGAGATGCGGGGACAATAATTTGTCCCCGCTTTCTTTATATAATGACTATAATTTTCGAAAATCCCTTGGGGACAAGCCTGTTTCTCTGCGGAAAAGTCTGGTGAAGTAGTGAATGTCAGGAATGCCCACGGAGGTGGCCACACCCTGAATGGAAAGTGTGGTACTTTTTAGCAGGCGTTTGGCGTAAGCTATCCGATGTTTGTTCACATAATCGGTTAAGGTCATACCGGTCTCCTTTTTGAATAAGGAGGAAAGATAGCTGGTATTTAAAAACAATTCATTTGCAAAACGCTTCAGGCTTAAATCGGAAGCGATAGAAGCATCGATGGTAACCAAAATCTGCCGAATGGGTTCGGAGTAAAGAGCCGTACTTCGTTTTTCGACCAGTTCGCAATAGCTGCGAAGCATGAATGGTGTAATGTCATCAACCTCTTGCTTGCTGCCTGCAGTTTCAACCAGTCTGGCATAGTTTGCCGAAATGACATCGATGTAAAGCGGATGTACACCGGCTTCGTACGCTCTTCGTCGCAGGAGAGTATTAAAAGAAAGCATGAGGTTTTTTGCATTCCGGAGTGCATCTTCGCTGCGTGGTGAGAAACGGGAAGATCCCATTTGCTCCATGAAAGCCAGTGCTTTTTTTGTGTTTCCATGGGCAACAGCATCTAAAATAGCATCTTCAGTCTGATAGCGTTTTTCCAAAAGATTCATACTTAAGATTGGATCATCCGGAACGTTGAAGGTATGTTTCTTTAAGTAATCTTCCCGGCTTTCTAAAGTGCGTAAATCAAAAACATTCACATTTATCTCAGTAACTTTACGAATACTGCAGGCAGACTGACGGATGAAACTCCAAAAAAAAGTTTTGTCCAAAAAGAGCGGCAGTTCATAGTAGTAATCCCGCAACTGTGGAAAAAGCGTTTCGGGAATCTGAGAGATATTCATGAGCTGGCGGATATCTGATTCAGAAACATCATGCAGTAAGTATGGACCGATGAAAAAAAGGCGTTCATCCGGCAACTGAAAAAAGGAATAGCTGCAGTTGTAATAATCGGAAAAATGGTAGAGTGCATTTGAATCATAGGACTCCAAAGCAGAAACCGTAGAAACCGTATTACTTTTCAAAATACTGTTACGAAGCCCTAAATCAAATTCATGCATAGGCACAGAATGGTCACTTGTTAAGAAATAGGGAATATTTGTATCTTTTAAGCAATTACAAAAAAAGTTTAAAATCATTTCGTTCATAAGTGGGCCCTCCGAGTTCATTTTTGCACAATATTATACATATTTCAAGAAAAAATAAAAATTTGCCCGAATATAGAAGGCTTGTATAATGAAAGAAAATGCGATATGCTAAAAACAGTACTTTTATTAGGGTGAAAGGGAAAAACGAATGAATACAAATAAAGATCTTTTTGAACATGCGCCGGTACCGAAAGCGGTTGCAACCATGGCGATACCAACCATTATTACAATGTTGGTAGTTGTTATTTATAATATGGCAGATACTTTTTTTATCGGTCAGACCAATGATGCAATGCAGGTGGCTGCTGTTTCATTGGCGACACCGGTATTTATGATATTTATGGCATTGGGAAATCTCTTTGGAATTGGTGGAACTTCTGCTATATCACGTGCCTTGGGTGAAAAGAAAATGGAACGTGCAAAACATATTTCGGCTTTCTGCGCTTATGCTGCACTTGGAGTCGGACTGCTTATTATGGCACTGTTTCTCCTGTTTATGAATTCGATTCTTGCGTTGATTGGTGCGAGTGAGAATACGATTGATTATGCAAGGATTTATTTACAAATTGTGTCTCTTGGCGGTCCGTTTATTGTATTTAGTAATACCTTCGGTAATATTTTAAGAGCAGAAGGCGCGGCAAAGGAATCCATGATTGGCAATATGATTGGAACCATCACTAACATTATTTTAGACCCGATTCTTATTTTGGGATTAAACTGGGGTGTCGCAGGTGCTGCAATTGCGACCGTAATTGGTAATATGGCAGCTTGTGTTTTTTATTTGCTTTATTTTCTGCAAAAAAAATCGGTGCTTTCCATTCATCCAAGAGATTTTCGGATGGGAGAGCAGATTGCGGCAAATGTTTTGTTAATTGGTGTTCCGGCGTCTTTAAATAATATTTTGATGAGTTGTGCAAACATTGTATTGAATAATGCATTGGCAGGCTATGGTGATACTCCGGTAGCGGCAATGGGAGTAGCCTTAAAAGTAAATATGTTTGTTGTGTTGTTACAGATTGGCCTTTGTGCCGGTATTCAGCCATTGATTGGGTATAATTATGGTTCCGGTAATCATAAACGCTTGAAAAAAGTATTTGTATTTACAGGAATGGCAGCTGTGGTCATGGGCTCGGTTTTGACTGCAATTATGGTAATAGCAAGAGAGCCGATTATACATGCGTTTATTGATGATATAGCTGTAGTAGAACTGGGAATTAAGATGGTCATTGCCTTACAGTTGGCAGGACCTGTCATCGGTATTTTATTCCTTTGTATTAATACGCTGCAGGGAATGGGAAAAGCACTGCCATCTCTAGTGCTTACGATTTGCCGCCAGGGACTCATTTTTGTACCGCTTATTTTGATTTTAAACGCCTTATTTGGATTAGAGGGTGTTATTTATGCACAGTGCACGGCAGATTTTATTTCCATTATTCTGGCACTGACGATTTGTCTGTTTGTGATGCGAAAACTAAAATAGGGACGGTTCTTTTGTCCCGATGTATAAAAATAGGGACGGTTCTTTTGTCACGATGTCGTGACAAAAGAACCGTCCCTGTTGTTTGCAATATCTCATTCTATATAAAAAGAAGAAGGTACGTGAAACAACTTATTCATGATAATAGAAAGTTCGCAGAGCGTACTTTCTATTATTTTACTACGGTTACGTTAACGGCCTGTGGACCCTTTGCACCTTCTGTTACATCAAACTCAACGGCTGCGCCTTCTTCTAAAGTTTTGAAGCCTTCCATGTTGAGTCCTGAGAAGTGTACGAATACATCATTTCCCTGTTCATCGGAAATGAATCCGTAACCTTTTTGGTTGTTAAACCACTTTACTGTACCTTTATTCATTGAAAAGTACCTCCAAAAATATTTCTATGCTGTAATCACAACATATTGTCAGAATAGCATAACACTTTAAAAAAGTAAAGTAATATTATCATAAATTACCGGCTTAGGAAAGTTCTTCAAAAAGAATGGAGTGATTTTTTAAAAATCGTTTCATTAGGTGATCCCATTCATGATCTAAACCTTTGTCAGTCGTAAAGATACGATAAGAAATGCCCGTAGTTAAAATAAGTTTATTGTTTTGAAATTTGATATTGATAAAAGCTGCGGAAACATCCTGAATGGTCAGACTGCTTCCGGTCTGCTGTAAGGTATTTTGCAGATTTTTTGGAGAAAGTAATAGGACAAATTTAAAAAAAGAAGGAGTGCGCTTCCCCTTAATTAAGTCAAAGCATTTGGTACGGACTCTTCCATAGGGGATAAAGGAAAGTCCTTCTAACTGCTCCTGTTCCAATTCTTCCGCAGAATAGAAATCTGCATGGAGCGCTCCCTCTATATGATAGCTGATATCCCCCTGTATGGTGGCTTCCTGCAGCAAAAAATTGTCAAATATCTCATTGCAGAGAAGTTTATTCATAAAAAGCTTGATTTCTGTTAATTCAAGTGCAATCATAGTACTGACCTTTCTATGTAGGATAATTCATTTTATCATAAATGGAAATTGTTTTAAAGTAACAAAATACAATGGAGGAAATTATGACAGAGACACAAAATTTATTTGATTTATTGGAAAAGGGAGTATCACCTGCACATGCAGTAGCAGCCTGTGAAGAACGTTTGGCGGCAGCAGGCTTTGAAAAACTTTCTTATGGAGAAGACTGGGACCTCTCCATGGGGAAAAAATATTATATGAATCATTCCGACACAACCTTATTTGCATTTACACTGCCAAAGGAATGGAGTGGCAGCGAACCGACAGTTCGTATTGCAGCAGCACATACTGATTTCCCGTGCTTACGTGTAAAACCAAAATGTGATATTAGAACAAATGGTTATGCACAGATCAATGTGGAGGTTTATGGAGGTGCGATTTTAAATACTTGGTTAGACAGACCGCTTGGTGTGGCAGGTCGTGTGGCTGTTAAAGGAAAAGATGTTTTTCATCCGAAGATGCGAAGCTTTCTCTCCTCTAAAAATATTACCATTCCAAATCTTGCAATTCATATGAATCGTGAGGTGAATAAGGGCGTAGAATTAAACAAGCAGACAGAACTTCTTCCAATTGCAGGCTTGCTAGAGGAAGCATTTTCCGGCGATTATTTTGCCGATTTTTTGGCATCGGAGCTTAATATTGCAAAAGAGGATATTTTAGACTATGAATTAACGGTGTATTGTAATGAAAAACCGGAATATGTAGGGCTGCATGACGAATTTATATCCGCATCCCGTTTAGATAATCTAAATTCCTGCTCTGCACTGGTATCAGCAATCATAGAAGCAGAGAGAACGGATGGTATGAACCTGATTGCATTATTTGATCATGAGGAAATCGGCAGCCGCTCGAAACAGGGAGCTGCATCCATTTTACTGCACGATATGCTGAATCGCATTTTAAAAGAAACCGGAAAAGAGAATGCGGACAGTACTTTATATAACAGTATGATTTTATCCGTAGATGTGGCACATGGACTGCATCCAAATTATGCGGGGAAGATGGATGTGACAAATAAACCGGTTTTAGGAAAAGGATTTTGCATCAAGGAAGCCTGTTCACAGTCTTATGCCACAGATTGTGAAGCGATTGGCATTGTTCAGCAGATTTGCGAGGCAAAACAGATTCCATATCAGAAATTTGTGAATCGTTCTGATATGGCAGGCGGCGGGACACTGGGTTCTATTGCATCTGCTTTATTGCCGGTAAAAACAGTGGATGTTGGAATTCCGCTCCTTGCAATGCACTCTGCAAGAGAACTGATGGCGGCGTCAGATCAACAGGCATTAAAGGACCTGGTAAGCGCATATTTTATATTGAAATAGAGGTTGTAACGTGATTTCATATGAGGAAGTAATAAAAACAATTGAAAATAAAAAAAGATTTGGTAATCTCACCGGTTGTGAGATTACCAAAATCATGCTGGATAGGTTAAACCATCCGGAGAAAGAGATGCCATTTGTACATATTGCAGGAACCAATGGAAAAGGATCCGTGGCAGCTTTTTTGTGTTCCATTTTTAATGAAGCAGGTTTAAGAACAGGAATGTTTACCTCTCCGCATCTGGTGGATTTTAGAGAACGCATTCAGATGAACGGGGAAATGATTTCCAAAGAAGACACATATCGGCTGGCATCAAAGCTGCTTGCAATGGATTTCGGCGTGAGCCCGACGATGTTTGATTACTGCCTTGCTATGGCATTACTTTACTTTAAGGAACAACAATGTGATGTTGTTATTCTGGAAACCGGGCTTGGTGGGCGTTTTGATTCCACAAATGCAGTAGGAATACCGGTGGTATCTGTTATTACGAAAATTGGATTTGATCATATGGCAATTTTGGGAAATACATTGCCACAAATTGCAAAAGAAAAGGCCGGAATTATAAAAAGAGGTACAAAGGTTATCTGCGAGAGTCAGGATGCCAAGGTAGAAGAAATTTTTGTGCAGGCAGCACAGGCAGCAGGTGCAAAAAGCTGTGATATAGTTGACAAGGCATGTATCCGGATAGAACAAAGTGAAAAGGCAGGCGTGCAGCAATTCTCCGCCTATGGTTATGAGCATCTTACCATGCAAATGCTTGGCGTGCATCAGTACGAAAATGCAGTAGCTGCAATTCTGGCAGCGGAAGTGTTTTTGGAAGGAAAAGCAGACGCAAAGAAAGTAGAGCAGGCGGTGCGTTTTGGAATTGCAAAGACCGGATGGAAAGGGCGCATGGAAATTTTGTCAAAGGCCCCATTTTTTATGGTAGACGGAGCGCACAATTCCCATGGGGTTGCTGCATTGAAGGAGAGCCTTACTGCATTATTCCCAGGGGAGAAATTTCATTTTATCATGGGTGTTATGGCAGATAAGGATTACGAAAACATGATAGCAGAGTTGTTACCGCTTGCCATTGATTTTGTAACTGTTACGGTAGGAAACAGCAGGTCACTTTCTGCGGAGAAGCTGGCAGAGTGTATAAGAAAAAAAGGAATTCCTGCCCGAAGCAAAGCAGAACTTAAAGAGGCATTAGCGGAAGTGACTTCTGATAGAAAAGAGAAAACAATTGCATTTGGATCGCTTTATTTTATTGGAGAGATAGAAGAAAGAAATGGTATTTAGTAGTTTTGAATTCTTGTTCCGGTTTTTGCCGGTATTTTTAATCATCTATTTTCTGGCTCCGAAACAGTATCGAAACGGGGTACTGCTTTTCGGAAGTCTGGTTTTTTATACCCTCGGAGAAAGATGGTATGTATTGCTTTTGCTTGCATCTATTGTGATAAATTATACCCTTGGGAAGCTTGTCTATAAAAGCCGCGAACAAGGGAAAAAAATGCAAAGAAACGTGCTGTTTTTACTGGCACTTTGTTTTAATTTTGGATGTCTGTTTTTCTTTAAATATAGCGGACTGACAGAAAAGCTGCCGCTTGGAATCAGTTTTTATACATTTCAAATTGCAGCATATATGATTGATGTTTACCGGGGAGTGATTCCGGCAGAGACCTCTTTCGTGAAACTGGCAACCTATATTACCATGTTTCCGCAGTTGGTGGCCGGACCGATTGTAAATTATTCTGAGGTTCGTGCAAACCTGAGAAAAAGAGAAATTGCATATGAAGATTTTGAAGAGGGATTACGTGTTCTGATACTTGGTCTGGCTGCTAAGGTAATCATTGCAGACCGTATCGGTATGCTGTGGAACCAGATTCAGACAATCGGTTTTTATAGTATTTCAACGCCATTAGCATGGCTTGGAGCATTTGCTTATTCATTGGAGCTCTACTTTGATTTTTCCGGCTATTCCATGATGGCAATCGGACTTGGAAAAATGCTGGGCTTTCGATTCCCGGTGAACTTTCATTTCCCATATATATCAAAATCCATCACAGAATTCTGGCGAAGATGGCATATTACCCTCGGCAGATGGTTCCGTGAATATGTATACATTCCGTTAGGCGGCAACCGAAAAGGAAGAGTTCGGACTTTCATTAATCTATTGGTTGTGTGGTCGCTTACTGCACTTTGGCATGGAGCAACACCGAATTTTCTGATTTGGGGTGCAGAACTTTTACTTTTGCTTGGAATGGAAAAATTATTTCTGTATGAACGGTTGAATAAAAGTAAAGTGATAGGACACTTCTATGTGATCCTTCTGGCTCCGGTTACCTGGGTAGCTTTTTCGATTACGAATGTGAAACGGTTATGGATTTATTACACCCGTATGTTTCCATTCCTGGGAAAAAGCTATGGAACCATATTGAAAAACGATTATGTGAAATACTTAGGAGAATATGGCGGGCTGATTTTGATTGCCATTTTATTCGCAACACCGATTCCACAGGTTTTTTATAATCGAATGAAGCGCAGGGCAGGGACAAAGGAACTGCTGAATGTCATTCTGCTTTTGATTTTGGGACTTTGTCTGTACTACATGGCGATTTCAACTAATAATCCGTTTTTGTATTTTAATTTCTAGAGGGTGGCAATATGAAAAAGATATGGAAATACAGATTTTTATTGATGATAGTAGCTGCCTGGGCGGGAATGTCTGCACTTGGATTTATGAATCGGAATACCGCATATGAACGCTATGAAATAGATACAAAAAAGACACCTTATTTTGTACTTGTCTTAGAAGGTATCCGCGATGGAATTTATCCATGGAGTGGAGAGAGAATGCCATTATGGGAAATCTGGGAGGAAATTGCATCAAGACAGGAATCCCTTTTTGGTACAGAAGAAGAGGAACTTTTGGTCACAGAGACAACCGAAACCCCTCAGCCTGAAACAGAAAATGTAACAGAAACCTTAGAGAGAACCTTTACCCGGGTGGAGAAGGATTATTTTGATGATGCGGTCTTTATCGGGGATTCCAGAACGGTGGGGTTGTATGAATACGGTGGATTGGATGGTGCTGTTTTTTATGCAACAACCGGCCTGAATATCTATGATTTATGGACAGAGAAAATATGCGAAGTTAATGGCGAAATGGTGACACTGGAGGAAGCGCTTTCTACGCAGACCTTTGGAAAAATCTATTTTCAGATTGGCATCAATGAAATGGGAAGAGGAACCATAGACGGATTCATGGAGGCATATGCCCGGACCGTGGCGAAGTTTCAGGAATTACAGCCGGATGCTATTGTTTTTGTTCAGGGGATTATGCGTGTCACTAAGGAAAAATCGGAAAATGATGAAATCTTTAATAACGTGGGAATTAATGCCCGTAATGAGCGAATCGCAGAATTAGCAGATAACCGAAGTATCTTTTATATTGATATGAATGAGGTTGTCTGTGATGAAGAAGGAAACCTGGATGAAAGCCTGACCTTTGACGATATCCATTTATTTGGTTCTAAGTATGGTATCTGGGTTGAATTTTTGCAGGAACATGGTATAATAGTACCATGAATTAAAATCGGATATTTTTGGAGGAAACGGAATGGCAAAAGAAGAAATGAACTATCTCTATGCAGATCGAGACGAACAGAAGAAACGAACAAACCGATTTATGGTGTTAGGCTATATCGTGTTTTATTTGGTAGTACTGCTTGTAGTATGGATTTCATATGTGAGAGGCTTTAGAACGTTAGGTTATTGTACCATGTTTTCAGGCATTGTAGCGGTTTTTTCTATCGTTCCGATTATTCTTCTAAAAAAGAATCCTGCGAAAGACAATCTAAAATATATTGCGTTTGCGGGACTGATGATGGTTACTTTTTTGGTAGCATGGGCGTTTACCAGTTACTATTTACGCTTTATGGCCGGAATTCCTTTGGTTGGCTGTATTTTGTTTTATGACAAAAAGTTTGCGGCAATAACCGGAACACTGTTTACGGGATTAAATCTTCTGGTAAACATCTTAAAGGGCTTTGTATTACACATGACTGAATTTAACGATACCATGGATCAGCTTTCTGCAACCCTTGCCATTGCGGTTATGATGCTTTTGATTTTTATTGCAACCAGACTGGGTGCAATGTTTAATCACCATACCATTGAAAGCCTGCGTCAGGAACAGGCACATCAAAAGGAGATTTTGGACAGTGTTATTGCGGTAGCGGAAGAAGTGCGCCGCGGTACAGAAAATGCAATGGACATTATGAATAAACTGAACGAATCCACGGAAGTGGTAAATGGTGCCATGACAGAGATTTCCGGCAGCGCTCAGGGCACTGCTGAAAGCATCCAGACTCAGACGACGATGACACAGAGCATTCAGGATTCAATCGGTGTTACCTTAGAGCGCTCTGAAAATATGGTGAATGTGGCAAAACAGTCCGGAGAGTTAAATGAACAGAGCTTAGAGATTATGAATCACTTAAAACGTCAGTCAGAGGTGATTTCAGCAACAAATGATGAAGTTTCTTCCTCTATGAAAATGCTTCAGGAAAAAACAAGCGCTGTGAAAAGCATTACCGATACTATTTTTTCTATTTCAAACCAGACCAATTTATTGGCACTGAATGCATCTATTGAAAGTGCAAGAGCAGGTGAGGCCGGAAAAGGATTTGCAGTGGTAGCGGATGAGATTCGTCAGCTGGCAGAAAAAACAAAGGCTGAAACAGAGAATATTGCTCATATTTTAGAAGAACTTTCTGACAATGCAGCAAATGCGGCTTTGGCGGTAACAAAATCTGCAGATGCGGCAAGTGCACAGGATGAAATGATAGGACAGGCATTACATAGTTTTGAAGCAATGAATGGCAATGTAAATCAGTTGATTTCTGACATCGGCGAGATTGATACTATGCTTAGCAGTCTGTCAGAGGCTAATAATCACATTGTAGAAAATATTATGCATCTTTCAGCAACGACAGAAGAAGTAACGGCATCTTCGGTTCAGGCGGCAGAACTCAGTGTACAGAATTTAGACAATGCGGAACAGGCAAAGGGATTACTGGATAATGTATTAGAGGTATCCCACGAATTAGATAAATACATAAGTTAGGATAGACAAAATAAAAAAATTTAAGTATAATATCAGCAATGGGGAAAGGAAAACCTTTCCCCATGTTTCATGTTGCGCATTGATGGGTGCACGTTTTCATAAAAAGATTGTATGAGTAAGAAAGGCAGGATATGGATATGATAATGCAGATGTTAAATGGTTTTTGTATGGCTCTGGCGGACAGTGTACCGGGTGTTTCGGGTGGGACCATCGCATTTTTATTAGGATTTTATGATCGGTTTATCACAGCAATTGATGATTTGATTACCGGAAATATGGATAAAAAGAAAGCAGCTTTCGGCTTTTTGATAAAACTTGGAATTGGCTGGGTACTTGGCTTTATTTCAGCAGTTCTTGTGCTTACGAGAGTGTTTGAAAGCCATATTTATGCAATTAGCTCGCTGTTTATCGGGTTTATTATATTTGCAATTCCGATTGTTATCCGGGAAGAAAAAGAAAACCTCGGACAGAATAAGAGATATTTGTTTTTTGTGTTGATTGGAATGGCAATTGTAAGTGCCATTACGTATTTTAATCCGGTATCCGGAGGAGAAGGCATGAGCTTTGACAACTTTTCCTTTGGACTTGGTGCGTATCTTTTTTTGGCGGGCGCGGTTGCTATTTCTGCTATGGTGCTTCCGGGAATTTCAGGTTCTACCCTGCTCCTTATAATGGGAATTTACCTGCCTATTATTAACGGGATTAAGGAAATTCTGCATTTTGATTTTACCAGCTTTTGGCCGATTTTCTGTTTCGGATGCGGAGTATTAGTAGGTGTGTTTAGTGTAGTGAAGCTGATTCGTAAAGCGTTAGAGCATTTCAGAGCCCAGACGATTTATTTAATTGTCGGTATGATGATTGGTTCTATTTATGCAGTCATTATGGGACCGACGACATTGGATGTTCCACAGGCACCTATGACTATCAGGGAATTTCAGATTCTTTTCTTTGCAATCGGTGGAGCTGTTATTTGGGGCATGCAGAAATTAAAAGCAATAAAGGAAAAATAGGATGAAGAAGTTACTTGTTTATCTAAAGGATTATAAAAAAGAGACCATATTGGGACCGCTTTTTAAGCTATTGGAAGCGACCTTCGAGTTATTTGTGCCGTTAGTAATTGCGGCAATTATTGATACGGGCGTGGCGACAGGTAATACAGGATATATTTTGAAGATGAGCCTGGTATTAGTGATTTTGGCGGTGATTGGACTGGTGTCTGCGATTACAGCCCAGTATTTTGCTGCAAAAGCTGCAGTTGGCTTTGCTACGAAACTGAGACATGCATTATTTATGCACATTGAAGAGTTGTCTTATACCGAGTTCGACAATATCGGGACTTCTACGCTGATTACCAGAATGACCGGTGATGTGAATCAAGTGCAGAATGGCGTGAATCTGGTATTGCGGTTATTTTTGCGTTCGCCGTTTATTGTGTTTGGTGCTATGGCGATGGCATTTACGGTAGATGTAAAGGCAGCACTTATTTTTGTCGTTGCGATTCCTTTATTATCGATTGTAGTATTTGGTGTTATGTTGGTGAGCATCCCGCTGTATAAAAAGGTACAGGGAGCTTTAGACCGTGTGCTTGGTATTACAAGAGAAAATCTGACCGGCGTCAGAGTTATTCGTGCGTTCAATAAAGAGGAGAGTGAAATCCGGACATTTAACGACAGCAATGAGAAATTGACACAGATGCAGATTTTTGTGGGCAAAATTTCTGCATTGATGGGACCGATGACTTATGTGATTGTAAATACGGCTACGGTTGCTTTGGTATGGACCGGAGCAATCCAGGTAAATGATGGGATTATCACTCAGGGTGAAGTAATCGCATTGGTGAATTATATGTCGCAGATTTTGGTTGAGCTTGTAAAGCTTGCAAATCTGATTGTAAATATTAATAAGTCACTGGCCAGTGCAGCACGAATCAATACCATACTTGAGACAAAACCATCTATGGAAAAAGGTGTGGGAGAAGAAGTGTCTGGCAGGCAGACAGACGTGGCGGTTTCTTTTGAACATGTACATTTAAACTATGCGAATGCAAAAGAGGAATCATTGACAGATATCCACTTTGAGATAAAAAAAGGAGAAACTGTTGGCATCATCGGCGGTACGGGTTCCGGTAAAACTTCTGTAGTCAATCTGATTCCCCGTTTCTACGATGCAACGCAGGGAATTGTCTGTGTGAATGGGGTGGATGTTAAAAAATATTCCTTAGAGGCATTGCGTAAAAAAATAGGAGTGGTACCGCAAAAGGCGGTTTTATTTAAGGGCACGATTCGTGAGAATCTTTGCTGGGGCTTAGAAAATGCTACCGATGCAGATATCAATCAGGCACTGGAAATCGCACAGGCAAAGGAGTTTGTTGACGAAAAAGGATTAGATTTTATGGTGGAGCAGGGCGGTAAGAATTTATCGGGCGGCCAACGCCAGAGACTTACCATTGCCAGAGCGGTGATTAAAAAACCGGATATTCTTATCTTAGATGATAGTGCTTCTGCGCTTGACTTCGCTACGGATGCAAGGCTTCGGGCTGCTCTTTCAAAAGTGAGCGGACAAATGACGGTTTTCCTTGTATCGCAGCGTGCTGCGTCTATGATGAATGCAGATAAAATCATTGTTTTAGATGATGGGGAAATCGTAGGAATGGGAACGCATGAGGATCTGCTTAATCATTGCAGGATTTACCGTGAAATTTATGAGTCACAGTTTAAGAGTGCAGGTGAGGTAAAGTAAGATGAGTAAGACGGTCATTAAAATTTTGAAATATATCAGACGTTACTGGTGGTACCTTGGTATTTCGATTGTATTAGCAGCAGCAATAGTAGCCATGACTCTGTATCTGCCACTTTTGACGGGGGATGCGCTGGATTTGATTCTCGCAAAAGGAATGGTGGATTTTGCAGGGATTATCGTGATTGTAAAGAAAATGGGAATTCTGATTCTACTAACGGCAGCGGCTCAGTGGATTATGAATGCCTGCAATAATAAGATTACCTACAACGTGATAAAGGATGTTAGAAAAGAAGCATTTCAGAAACTGGAGCGTCTGCCTCTTAAATATCTGGATGCCCACGCCTATGGTGAAATAGTCAGCCGCATTATTACGGACGTAGATCAATTTGCAGATGGACTGCTTATGGGCTTTACGCAGTTTTTCTCTGGTGTCCTGACAATTTTTGGAACATTGCTTTTTATGCTTACCATTAGCGGAAGTATTACGATTGCAGTCGTGGTGTTGACACCGATTTCTCTGTTTGTAGCGGCTTTTATTGCCAAAAAAACCTTCTCAATGTTTAAACTACAGTCGGAGACCAGAGGAGAGCAGACCTCATTTATTGAGGAAATGGTAGGAAACCAGAAGGTAGTTCAGGCGTTCTCAAGAGAAGAAAAGTCATTGGAAAAATTTGATGAAATAAACGGACGTTTGCAGAAATGTTCTCTAAATGCAATTTTTTATTCCAGTATTACGAATCCGGCTACCCGCTTTGTAAACAGTCTGGTCTATGCGACGGTAGCGGTAGTAGGTGCGATTATGGCGATTTCAGGCGGTATCAGTGTGGGAAATCTTTCTGCATTGCTTAGTTATGCGAATCAGTATACCAAACCGTTTAATGAAATTTCAGGTGTTGTAACAGAGCTGCAGAATGCATTAGCCTGTGCAAGACGTGTGTTTGAGATTATTGAGGAAGAACCTGAAATATCGGATGCCTCCGATGCGGTAGAGTTAAAGGATACCGATGGAGAGGTGAGCCTCAATCAGGTATATTTTTCTTATACACCAGAACAGAATCTGATTGAGAATTTTAATCTTACCGTGAAACCGGGTCAGCGGATTGCGATTGTTGGTCCGACAGGATGCGGAAAAACAACGCTGATTAATCTGTTGATGCGTTTTTATGATGTAAATAGCGGAGAAATCAGGGTTAGCGATACAGATATCAGAAAGATGACCAGAAAGAGCCTGCGCAGTAATTATGGTATGGTGCTGCAGGAAACCTGGCTTAGAAGCGGAACGATTCGTGATAATATTACAATGGGTAAACCGGATGCAACTGACGAAGAAGTGATTGCGGCTGCAAAGGCTTCTCATGCCCACAGCTTTATTAAGCGTCTACCGAATGGTTATGATACGATTGTAACAGAAGATGGAGGTAATTTATCGCAGGGGCAAAAGCAGCTACTGTGTATTACACGCGTAATGCTCTGCCTGCCACCGATGTTGATTTTAGACGAGGCAACCTCTTCTATTGATACGCGTACAGAGATTAAAATTCAGGAAGCGTTTGCGCATATGATGAAAGGGCGTACCAGTTTTATTGTAGCCCATCGTCTTTCTACCATAAGAGAGGCAGATGTAATCCTGGTTATGAAAAATGGAAATATTATTGAGCAGGGAAGCCATGAGGAACTATTGGCTGCAAACGGCTTTTATGCAGAGCTTTATAACAGCCAGTTTAGTGTTGTGTAAATACTTGGAAGCGGAAGAATATGAAGAAAAAAACAATTGTTACAGAGGGCTTTGAAGAAGAGAAAATTGAAAAAAATGAGAATCATTTAAACAAGGATATCCGTTGGGAAAGACTGGATAATACTGCGCATCTTTTTCCTGTAATTGCGGGTGAGAGTATGACAAATACTTACCGTATCAGTGTGACCTTAAATGAATTGATACAGCCGGAGCTTTTACAGCAGGCATTAGACATGGTACTTCCAAAGTTTGATGGATTTAATTTAAGACTTCGGGGAGGGGTGTTCTGGTATTATTTCGAAGAAAATGGAAAACCGGCCCCAACGGTAAAGAAGGAAGCAAAGTTTCCGTGCCGTTTTATCAGGCAGAATAAAAACAGAAGCTATCTGTTCCGTGTAACTTACTATAAATACCGTATTAATTTAGAAGTATTTCATGTGCTGACGGATGGAATGGGCGGTGTGAATTTCCTAAAGGAGTTGACCTATCAATATTTGCGTTTGGCGCATCCGGCATTAATCGAGCAGGTGGGAGACTCTCTTGCCAGCGGAACTTCTTTAAACCGTGAGGATAGTTTTTTGAAAAATTATAAAAAGAGTTCAGCAAGGGGCTATAAGACAAAAAAAGCCTATCTGGTGAAGGGGGAAAAGTTAAAGCCGGGTGAGTTTGGTGTGATGCATGGCTATATGAATGTTCCGGAGCTAAAGAAGGTCTGCAGGGCATATGGTGTCAGTATTAATGAATATCTGGTAGGGTGCTATGTGTGGAGCGTTTATACGGAGTGTCTGCATGGTATGCCGTCAAAGCGCCCAATCCGGGTGGCGGTTCCTGTCAATTTAAGACCGCATTTTAACTCCATAACCACCAAGAATTTTTTTGTTATGATTTCAGCAGAATTTCATCCGGTCAGAGAGACTTATACGTTTGAAGAAGTATTACAAATCATTCGGGAAAGCCTTCGCAGTCAAATGAGTAAGGAGCATTTGGAAAAGCTGTTTTCTTACAATGTTTCTAATGAAAAGATGCTTTTTGCCAGAGCGGTGCCGCTTTTTTTGAAAAATATTGCGATGGGAATTGTATATACCCAGTCAGCATTAGCAAATACCACAACTATCACCAATATAGGGAATCTGACAGTAGAGGAAGCATATGAACCATATATTGAGCAGTTTCATGCGTTTCTTGCAATGTCCAGAGGTCAGAGTCTGAAAGGAACCATCTGCTCTTATCAGGATACACTGGTATTTACTTTTAGCTATGTGTTAAAAGACCCTTCTATTCAACGTGGTTTTTTCCGCAGAATAGCAGAAGATGGTGTGGCAGTTGAAATTGAGAGCAATGGGGTAAATTATGAGTAGATGTAGACAATGTAATGTAGAAGTGTTAGACGAAACAGAACGCTGTCCACTTTGCAACTCTGTGTTAGAGCAGACGTTTGAAGTGGAAAATATGTATCCGAATGTCAGAATCCAGACCAGGAGGCTGATGTTTTTATCCAGAGTATATTTGTTCGGAATTATTTTGCTGGAGGTAATTTTATTCAGTATCAATTATTTTGATCGTTATAAGATAGGATGGAGTCTGATTGTAGGGCTGATTCTTCTATATGGGTATATGGTAATCCGATTTGCGGTTCTTGGAAAAACCGGTTACAGATCTAAAGTCGTGGTATTGGCGGCAATTGCCATTTTGATGATGATTGCCATTGACTTTTTGGTAGGTTATCATGGATGGTCTGTAAATTTCGTACTTCCTGGAGGTGTCATGGTCCTGGATGCCGGAATTATAATTTTAATGATTGTTAATCGAAGAAACTGGCAGAGTTATATCATGTGGCAGATTCTGATGCTGCTTGTTTGCATCGGTATGATGTTTTTATATTTCTTTGGCGTTATTACCAATCCATACGTAATGGGGATAGCAGGATTTGTTTCTCTGTTTTTGTTTCTTGGGACGTTGATTATAGGGGATAGAAGGGCAAGAGTGGAATTGTATAGAAGATTTCACATCAGATAAGACAGAGGGACGCTTCTTTTGTCACGAATATCCGTGACAAAAGAAGCGTCCCTCTGTCTTTATGAATGAGATAAATGACTTACGTTCGCATAAACCGGAAGACCGTTTTTGTATTCCACATCAGATTCACCCTGTATGAGAGGAAGCAGATAATCAATCATTTCTTTCGTTACATCATTTCCTGCATCATTAATCCATTCCGTTGGAACAGCTTTGGCTTCGTTTGCGATGTTTTTGATTTCTGCATGTTTGTATTCAATGGTATAAGGATCGTTTGAAATGCGGTCCATGATAACCATGGAAGCAGTAATGCCTTCTTCTGAAAGGGTAACGGCTTTACGCCCCAACGCTACAGATTCAAAGAGATCTGTTTGAGATGCAAGATGGGCAGCACAGCGCTGCAGGACATTTACTTCAATGGAGCGAACCTTTACACCGAGTTTTTCTTTTACCAAATGTTCTAATGTTTTTCCGGCACCACTTAGCTGACTGTGGCCAAAGGTATCGACGGTGGTTTCAGAAGCACTGATGTAATTTCCGTCGATATCGCGGATGCCTTCGGATACAGCAACAATGACATTGTTGCGTTCAAATAAAAGCCTCTTTACATCCAATAAGAAATCTTCTGTGTGGAACGGCACCTCCGGAAGATAAATCAGATGAGGAGCGGTATTATATTCATTTCTTGCTAAAGCAGAAGCAGCGGTAAGCCAGCCTGCATCACGTCCCATGATTTCTACGATGGTTACACTTTTTACTGCATAGATAAAGGTATCGTGCGCAATCTCCAAAATAGAAGATGCGATGTATTTTGCAGCGGAACCAAACCCGGGAGTGTGATCAGTTTCACAAAGGTCATTGTCTATGGTTTTGGGAATGCCGATAATCCGGACATCACTGCCGATGCTTTTCCCATATTCGGATAGCTTCCAAACGGTATCCATGGAGTCGTTACCACCGATGTAGAAAAAGGCACCGATGTTAAGTTCTTTAAATTGTTTAAAAATATATACGTAAGAAGAACTATCATCTAAGTAATGTGGCAGTTTATAACGGCAGGAACCTAGAAACATAGCCGGTGTTGTCTCAAGGCGGTGTAAAAAGCGGTCATCTTCTCTAGCCATAGCAGATAAGTCTATCATGTTATTGTGAAGGATTCCTAAGATGCCGTTAATCGAACCGTATACAGTTTCATAGGTATCAGATTCCATGGCTTGACGAATAACTCCGGCAAGACTGGCATTAATGGCTACAGTAGGCCCGCCTGACTGGGCGACGATAATATTCTTTTTGCTCATAAATGAACTCCTTAAGTTTTGTTTAATTTTTGCTCAAATAGTGTTTTTTTTTCTGCTTTTTTATTATAATAATAAATTGATGTCTTAGTGGCATCACAACCATAATATAGCGAAAAAAGTAGAAATTGGCAATAGAAAGAAAAGAGTTATGAAAAAAATGTGTACATTATGTCCACGAAACTGTGCTGTGAGCCGTGCTGACGGCGAAACGGGAGTATGTGGACAGACAAATGAACTGAAGGTGGCGCGCGCTGCGCTTCATTATTGGGAGGAGCCCTGCATTTCCGGAAAGGAAGGTTCAGGAACCGTTTTTTTTTCGGGTTGCAGCCTTCATTGTGTGTTTTGCCAGAATGAGCAGATTGCAAATGGGACCGTTGGAAAAATCATCACAATCGAACGGCTGGCTGAGATTTTTTTTGAACTGCAGCAGCAGGGTGCTAACAATATTAATTTGGTCACACCGGGACATTTTATACCGCAAATACGAGAAGCTCTTCTGCTTGCTAAAAAGGAAGGATTGCAGATTCCAATTGTATACAATACGGGAAGCTATGAAGCAACAGAAGCATTAAGAAGTCTGGACGGACTAATTGATATCTATCTGCCGGACTTTAAATATATGGACAGCACATTGTCAAAAAAATATTCTCATGCAGCAGATTATGCGAAGGTAGCAAAAGAAAATATCAAAGAAATGGTGAGACAGACCGGAACACCGGTTTTTGATGAAAATGGGGAGGATGGACTGCTAAAACGTGGGACAGTGGTAAGGCATCTGACACTTCCCGGATGTCTTGAAGATTCCAAGGCAGTGATTCGCTATTTATATGAAACCTATGGAAATCAGATATATATCAGTATCATGAATCAATTTACACCGCTTGCAAATGTGGAAGCCTTTCCGGAATTGAACCGCAAAATAAAAGAGGAAGAATATGAAGAACTGGTAGACTATGCTATTGGACTTGGTGTAGAACAGGGCTTTATACAGGAAGGAGAGACTGCCAAAGAGAGTTTTATTCCGGATTTTGACTGTGTGGGTGTATAATTTTTCCAGTAACAAATGTAAGAAATTTACTTTACATAATATGGGAGAATGTCTATACTGTACAAGATGTAGGTAGGAATTTTTGGACAGATAAGAAAAAAGATGGAAATATCGAAAGGTAAAGGAAGAATATAGTATGGAGTTTGGTACTATCTTAAAAGGTGCTGCAGCCGTATTGCAGAATTTTTCAAAGACCCAGCTGGCGGTCTTAGGACTGACCATGGTAATTACTATTGGTGGAATCGGTACAGGCGGTTATATGATTTATGACCACTTCAGAGAACCGAAAGAAGTGGCGGGGACTGTGAATGATACTGAAACGGAGAGCGAAGAACTGTTAGCGGAAGTGACAGAGGAGACAGAAGAAACAGAGGAGACAGAGGAGACAGAAGAAACTGAAACAGAAATTGGCCCTGTGAAAGTAAAGTTGGTTGGAACTTCTATTGAAAAAGATTTAAAGATTAAAATTCAGAATGAAGAGTCCGCAAATGTAAAAGGAGAGGATTTTTACATATCAGTTAAGTCGAAAGAAGGAAAAAAGAAGGAAAGCGTATATGGTGATGAGGACAAGGATGGTATTATTCATATAAAGGATCTTACAGGTGGAGAATATGTGGTAGCTTTGCAGGAAATTGAGGGTTATTACACGGAGGAAGAATCCTATACCTTTTCTGTAAAGGAAAAAATCGAGTACACTAAGGTTGAGGTGGAAGATGAAATTAAGAAAGAAAGTGAGGTAGCTCCTGCTGAGGATGCGCAAAAGGAAGAAATTGTTGTTGAAAATGAAATCAAGGATACAGTAGAAAAATTAGACACCGGCTGTACGTCCAGCAAAGTGGAAGCATCTTCACTGAATAAAGATCAGTATATAAATAGTAAAGTGACACTTGGTGAAGCGGTTGTAAAAAGCCTGCCGGAGGGGGTGGCCAGTGCCCTAAAGAAAAATATTTTTCTGGTGGGAACGGGCTCTACGACAAACACAGGTACACAGACAAGCGAAGCTTCACAGGCCAGTGAGGCTTCAAGCGAAAGTACCGCACCAAGTGAAGGCACAAATCCAAGTGAAGGCATGAATCCAAGTGAAGGCACAAATCCAGGTGAAGGCACAAATCCAGGTGAAAATGAGAAACCATCAGAGGGCGAAAGTGAGACACCAGCGGAACAGGAGGTTTCTTACGAAATAACGCATGTATTTTCGGATGGAAAAGTAACGGAAAAACAGAACTCAAAGGGAAAAGCAGGGGATAAAATTGCTATCACACAATTTGAGGGCTATAAATCTGACTATACGGAGAAGGAATTTGTACTGGATACAGATGAGGCAAAAAATAAATTGACGATTACATGGACGAAAATTGTAGCAGCACCAACTGCAAAGGTATCCATGCCGGGGAGCGCAGAACTGTTTATTTCACAACTGAGTGTAGCAAATACAGTAACCATAGAGGTTACCATTGAAGACAATAATCAGCCGCAGATGGTGGATAAAGAAAATATTACATGGTCCTTAAAGGATGATACCACTGCGGGGATAGCTTTAAGTGCAGCAAAGGGAACCCAAGTTTCTTTGTCTGCAAAATCTGCCACAAAGGAAGGCAGCGTAACGATAATTGCATCGATACCTTATACAGTCGGCGAAGTAAAAAAAGAGACTATTTTAGAATGCAAGGTGACTGTAAAAAAGGATTCCTATGACGCGGCCAAGCATTTGACAGACAGCACGGGAAGTATCTTATATACGGATAGTAACTGCACAACAACAGCAACGGTGGCAGATTTGATAGAGAAAGGTGTCACAACCTTCTACAAGGACCCGAAATATACCGGATGGCAGACGCTAAACGGAAAGTTGTATTATTATAACTCTAAAAACGAACCGGTAACCGGGCAGCAGGTAATCAGTGGTATTACCTACACCTTTGGCCCGGATGGGGCATTAACAAAGGGAACCACATCTACGGGTATTGATGTATCGAAATGGCAGGGAAACATTGATTGGCCAACTGTTAAGGCAGCAGGTATTGAATTTGCGATTATCAGAGTGGGTTACCGCGGATCGCAGACGGGAGTACTTGTAGAAGACCCAACCTTTAAGCAGAACATTGACGGTGCTACAAAGGCCGGATTGAAGGTTGGTGTATATTTCTTTACACAGGCGATTACAGAAGCGGAAGCCGTGGAAGAAGCAAGTATGGCACTTAGCCTTACAAAGAATTATAATCTTGCTTTTCCGATTTTTGTCGATACAGAAAATGGTAGTGGCAATGCAAGAGCAAATGGTCTGGATAAAGCCACAAGAACAGCGTGTGTGGCAGCTTTCTGTAAAACCATTCAGAACAGTGGCCGGACGGCTGGAGTTTATGCAAGCACAAGCTGGTATAACAAAAAATTGAACACAAGCGAGTTGAACAATTATTGTATATGGGTAGCTCAATACAATACGACCTGTACTTATACAGGACGATACAGTATCTGGCAGTATACTTCTACGGGTAGTGTTCCGGGTATTAAAGGAAATGTGGACTTAAATATTAGTTATATGTAAATAGAACAGGAACGATGAATAAAAACGGTCTGGTATGGAAACATGCCAGACCGTTTTTGCGATTTGAATGAACGGTACGGATTATTGGACAGCAAAAATGGATAATAAAGAAAAACGAATCGACTAGTCAACAAAAGAATAAGGAGAAAAGAACAATGTTGAAGAAGAAAAATTATGAAAACATTTTGGTAAATGGTGTGATTGCATTTGTGACAGCTTTTATTCTGGTTGTGGGCATCCTTTTTTTGATGGGAATCAATCTGGAAACCTGTAATCCCAGAGTGCTGTGTGGCGGTATCGGAGTGATGGCAGCTATTCTCTGGCTAGCTTCCACGACACGCTAAATATAGTATCTTTTTCATAAAAACTACTACATTTAGGTTGACGCTATCGGTGTATTCTTCTATAATAAAATAGAAAAACTAGGACTTTTAGGCCAAACAGTGCAACAAAAAGTGTTGTACTATAGACAGATAGGATGTAACACTTTTTGAGTTTATGGAGGAATACATGAAGAGAAAGAAGGCAGAGTTTATAAGCCGATGGGGACACAGAGGAAAAAAGATATTTCTGTTGGTACTTGCTGTAACGTTGGTTTTATCGCCGGTTATCGGTAAGGCAGATACAGAAAAAACAGAGACGTCTGCAAACGGAACTGAAAGTGCAGGGAGCGAAAACAATGGAACAGAAAGTAGCGAGAATATATCCGAAGTGTCAGAAGCAGTGGAACTATCGGAGCAGCCGGAAGAACAGCCGCTTATGGGAAATGTGGCAAATGCGACGACAGCTGTTAATGTCCGGACAGGTGCCGGAACGGGTTATTCAGTTGTAACGAAGGTATATGTCGGACAAGTGGTTCATATATTAGAAGAGACTGTCTTACAAAATCAGAAAACCTGGTTTAGAATCAGCTTTACCAAAGAAGGGGAAAGTTTTGAAGGTTGGATTTGCGGTGACTATATAAATATAGTTACGCCCGCGGTGCCGGAAGGACCTGAGAAGACACCAGAAACCGAGACACCGGAAATGACAGACGAAGTGTTTATACAGTGTCTTAAGGATGCAGGATTTCCGGAGAGCTACTGTAGTGGCTTACTGGCTTTGCATAAGAAATATCCAAACTGGCAGTTCGTTCCTGTACTGACTGGACTTGACTGGGCCTATGTGATTGAAAATGAGAGTGTAATTGGCAAAAATCTCGTACAGAATGTAGTAAATGATGCCAGAAAGTCTACCGATACCAGAGCTTATGACTGGGAAACAAATCAGTGGTATGGTTTCGATGGGGCAGACTGGGTGTGTGCATCGCCTTCTTATATTGCGTATTGTATGGACCCGCGAAACTTTTTTGATGAAAACTATATCTTCCAGTTTGAAACACTGGAATATGAAGTATATCAGACAAAAGAGGGCGTCAGCAATATTTTGAAAAACAGTTTTATGGCGGGTGACTATATGGATACAGATGGTGTGACCCGTAATTATGCAGAAACCTTTGTAACAATTGGCACAGGACTTAGTGTTAGTCCATATCATCTGGCATCCAGATGTTTGCAGGAACAGGGGACAAAAGGGACTAGCCCGTTGATTTCCGGTACATACTCTAACTATCAGGGATATTATAATCATTTTAATGTAGGTGCCTATACGACATCCACCGCTTCCGCAACATTAAATGGACTTGCCTATGCGAAGCGTGTGGGCTGGGACAGCATTTATAAGTCTCTGCAGGGTGGTTCCTCTGTAGTAGCGGACCGCTATGTGAAAAAAGGGCAGAATACGGTTTACTTTGAAAAATTCAATGTGATAAACCAGAGCAACCTTTTTTCACATCAGTACATGACAAATGTTATGGCGGCTTTTAGCGAAGGTAGTAAGATTAGTAAAGCCTATGAAGATAAGAGTGCGGCATTTGTTTTCCGCATTCCTGTATACGAAAATATGCCAGAGATGCCGGTGGCACTTGTGGACAATGGAAATCCGAATAACTGGTTGAAAGCAATAGAGGTGACAGGGTATACCTTGACACCATCTTTTCAGCCGGCGACAACCGAATATTCGCTGATTGTTCCGGACGAGACAAAAAATATTTCTATTTCCGGTACAGCCGTATATGAAAAGGCAACGGTGACAGGTACGGGAAATCATACACTTGTTTATGGAGAAAATGTGATTCCGATTATCTGTATTGCGCAAAACGGCACTTCACGCACCTATACGATTCGCGTGGTAAGGCAGCAGAACGAGCCAGAGATGCCGGAAACACCACAGACACCGGAAACACCACAGACACCGGAGACACCAGAGACACCGGAGACACCGGAAACACCGGGGACACCGGAAACGCCGGAGGTACCACAGACGCCGGAAACTCCGGAGGTACCACAGATACCGGATACTCCACAGACACCGGAAGCTCCGGAGACACCGGAAACGCCAGAAGTACCGGAAACGCCAACGACTGATCCGAATGCAATTTCACTTGGGGATGGTGTAAGTATTTCAACAGAATATAAGGTGAATGAGAAGATAACGGGAATTGCAATCGGAAGCTCTGCAGCGGAAGTTGTGGGGAATATTGCAGGAACAAATTGTTCCGTCAAAATTCTGAAACCGGACGGAAGTGAGCAGACAGGAAACGTTGGAACCGGAAATAAAGTGGCAGTTTATGACAAAAATGGAAAGCTGATCAAATCATATACTGTAGTCATTTATGGCGATATTAATGGAGATGGAAAGGTGACAAATGTAGATTTGGTTATGATAACAAGGCAGATACTTGGAATCGGTTCTTTGTCAGATGTGTATCTGGAGGCTGCGGATGCAGGTGGTGACGGTAAGTTGTCAAACAAAGATCTTGTGCTAGTGCAGAAGCATATTCTCGGCCTTTTAACGCTTACACAGTAGGTTAGGGAAAAGAAGGAAAGGGAGGAAAGATGAAAAAAGGGATAAAAGTATGGATACCTATCATAGCAATATTACTATGCCTTATTGCACCTGCCGCTAAAGTGCAGGCTGCAACCGGCAAAACATCCATTGCAGTTTCGGCCAGTACGGTTAATATTGGAGATACTGTCACGGTTACGGTAAAAGCAGTATCAGATGCAGGAAATAGTGCATATGCAACAATGACATTGGAGTATAATCCGGATGTTTTGGAATTTTCAAGCTGTTCGGCTACCTATGGCGGTGGAAATGGTAGCATATCCGTTTCCATTGACAGTTTTACGGTAAAATTCAAAGCGATCGCAGCTGGAAAATCAGGGATTACGGTAACCGCAACTGATGGAGTAGACTTTTCCACTGCAGAAGAACTTTCCTCTATGGAGGGAAGCAGTACGAACATTACTGTAAATAATTCTGCCGGTGGAAGCAACGGCGGCGGTACAGGTAACGGAGGAAACACAGGAACAAAGCTGTCTGCGGATAACTCTTTAAAATCCCTGACGATTTCTCCGGGAACATTGTCACCGGAATTTAAAGGAAGCACTGTAAATTATACAGCATCGGTAGCAAATAAAGTGACTTCGGTAGCAGTAAATGCAGAGGTTGCCAATGAAAAAGCGACCGTAGAATCCGTAACCGGAAATACAAACCTTGCAGTTGGGGAAAATGTAATTAAAATAGTAGTTAAGGCTGAAAATGGCACAACCGCCACCTATGCGATAAAGATAACCAGACAGGCAGCCGAAACAACAACACCGGCAGAGAACGAGAAGCCCGGAAACGGAGAAGTGGAAACTCCTCCAAGTGAACTTGGTACAGAAGAAATTTTTTTAAAAAACGGTACCTACTGTATTGTTAAAAACATCCCGGAACAGGTGATACCGGAAGATTTCTCGAGAATGACGGTAAACTATCATGGAACAGAATATCCGGGATTAGGATTTGACAATGGAATGATTTCTTTATTATACTTAGTGAAGGCAGATTTGTCTGATCCGGCCGGAATTTTGGCGGTTTACGATGAAACCAGAGATATGGTATATCCATATACAAGGCTTACAAATGGCAGCAATTATGTCATTCCATTGTTGGCTCCGGTAGACACAGAAATTCCGGATCATTATACTAACACAGAATTTTTTGCGGAAAACGCTGAGACGGTATCTGCATATCAGTTGTTAGGCGGGGATGAATGGACAAAAGATTTCTATTTATTCTATGGTATGAATAAAGATGGCGACGAGACATGGTACCAGTACGATGCGCTTGAAAATACGTATCAGAGAGCATTTAATGCTTTTAAGTCAGAGGAAGATACGCTGAAAGATGAGCAGTATGATTATCTGAATCAAAAGTATCTGGAGCTGAAGGAAACTTATCGCAGGGAAACAGAAAAGGCCAAAAATATCATCTATATTATGATTTTTGTGGCTGCTGTCTTGGCAGTTGTGGTAATTAATGTATTTGTTTTTTATCACAAACGGAGACATGAGGAAGAGGATTTCCTTGAGGAAGAACTACATCTGCCAACAGAACCAAAGCGGACAAAAGAAAAACAAACAAAAAAAGATGTAGAAGTGTTTGACTTCAATGATGAGGATTAGAAAGAGGGAAGACTGATAGATGTCATATACAACAAAGGCAAAGGCTGCAATTCAGACAGCAGCCAGATTGTCAAAAACATTACATCATAATTATATAGGAACAGAGCATCTTATGGCAGGACTTTTGAAGGAAGAAAATGGTGTTGCAGCAAAGGTGCTGAATGAAAATGGTGTTGAATATAAAAAAACGATAGAGTTAATCAAAGAGTTGATTGCTCCGGGAGAAGGCGTTGCCATACAGGAGGCGGACGGCTATTCCCCGCGTGCGAAAAAAGTATTAGAAGCAGCTGAAAAAGAAGCGAACCGTTTTAAATCAGAAAAGGTGGGAACGGAGCATATTCTTCTTGCTATCATTAAGGAAACAGATTGTGTGGCATCCCGTTTACTTAACACCTTAGGGGTAAATGTGCAGAAGCTATTTGTAGATACTTTAGTTGCTATGGGAGAAGATGCGAGCCTTTATAAGGAAGAGTTTCAAAATGGCAGACCTGGGAAAAAGAAAAACAATGAAGGAACACCGGTTTTAGATCAGTATTCCCGTGATCTGACACAGCTTGCGAGAGAGGGCGTATTAGATCCTGTAATCGGAAGAGAGCAGGAAGCAAATCGCATTATTCAGATTTTAAGCAGAAGAACAAAAAATAATCCATGTTTAATTGGCGAACCGGGGGTAGGCAAGACAGCAATTGTTGAAATGATTGCAGCTAATATTGTTTCCGGGATGGTTCCGGAATCAGTAGCGGGAAAACGTGTAGTCTCCTTAGATTTGTCCGGTATTGTAGCAGGCTCTAAATACCGGGGGGAGTTTGAGGAACGCATTAAAAAGGTACTGGCAGAGGTAAAACGGGCAGGAAATATTTTGCTGTTTGTAGATGAGCTGCATACGATTATCGGAGCGGGTGGAGCAGAAGGTGCTATAGATGCTTCCAATATATTAAAGCCTGCTTTAGCCAGAGGCGAAATTCAGATGATTGGTGCCACAACCATAGAGGAGTATCGCAAATACATTCAAAAGGATGCAGCATTAGAACGTCGTTTTCAGCCGGTAGTAGTAGAAGAACCGAGTGAGGAACAGTGTATTGAAATCTTAATGGGATTACGCAGCCAGTATGAAAAGCATCATCAGGTGCATATCTCGGATGAGGCGGTAAAAGCGTCTGTTCAATTAGCGAACCGTTATATCAATGACCGTTTTTTACCGGATAAGGCAATTGATTTGATGGATGAAGCCTGTGCAAAAGTGCGATTGGGAAGTGTAAAAAATCCTGCAGAGCTTGCCGATCTGCGCCAGAAAATTGCAGAAAAAGAACTGGAATTGGAAACTTGTTTGGAACAGGGAGATATTTCGAGTGCAAAAGAGTGTCGCAGGGAAAAAGAAGAGTTAGAGAAAAAAGCAGAGAAACTTGCTGCAAAGGCAAAGAAGGAAATTCAGAAAAAGAATCTTACGGTAGATGAAGATGCAGTTGCGGATATTGTATCAGCTTGGACAAAGATTCCGGTTAAACGTTTGGCAGAGGATGAAGCGGTCCGCCTTCGCAAATTAGAGAAGATTTTACACAAACGCGTCATCGGTCAGGAGGACGCTGTTTCCGCAGTTGCGAAAGCAGTACGTCGTGGTCGTGTGGGATTAAAAGATCCAAGAAGACCAATCGGTTCTTTCTTATTCTTAGGACCGACCGGTGTGGGAAAAACGGAAATATCCAAAGCCCTTGCTGAAGCAATTTTTGGAAAAGAGCAGGCAATGATTCGTGTGGATATGTCTGAATACATGGAGAAGCACAGCGTTTCAAAAATGATTGGTTCTCCTCCGGGGTACGTTGGACATGAAGACGGTGGACAACTCAGCGAGAAGGTACGCAGAAATCCGTATTCCGTGATTTTGTTTGATGAAATCGAAAAAGCGCATCCGGATGTGTTTAATATTTTATTGCAGGTGCTGGATGATGGGCATATTACCGATTCACAAGGACGCAAGGTTGATTTTAAAAATACCATTATTATCATGACTTCCAATGCGGGGGCACAGTCTATTGTGGAACCGAAAAAACTTGGATTCTCATCTAACGAGGATGAAAAGCAGAATTATGAACGTATGAAGAACGGCGTCATGGAAGAGGTAAAGCGTATTTTTAAACCGGAATTTTTAAATCGAATTGATGAGACGATTGTCTTCCGTTCTTTAAATAAAGAAGACATGAAGCAGATTGTAACTTTGATGCTCAAAGATTTGATTACGCGGTGCAAGAAGCAGATGGACATTGCTCTTACGGTACAAAACAGTGTAAAAGATTATATTGTGGAAAAAGCATATGAACCAAAATATGGTGCACGTCCATTGCGTCGAAAAATCCAGAGTGAGATTGAGGACAGACTCGCAGAGGAGATTTTGGAAGGCAGAGTGAAAAAATCAGATAAGGTCATTGTTTCTGTGAAAAAGGATGCTATTTCTTTTACAGTAAAGGAATCTTAAAAATAAGTGAAATCTCTCAAAAGGACTGGAAATAGCAGGATAATTATTATATAATATGAAAACACAAAGAATTTTTACGTCAGAGACATTTTTACTAGGAGAGTGTTTAGTTGACATAGGAGGAAAAAATGGCAGCAGTGAGTGAATTGATTCGCACAGAAGCAGATGGAACTATCAGCTTTGGCGATTACACATTGAATGAAAAAGCGAAACTTGATAATTTTGAACACAAGGGTGATCTTTATAAGGTAAAGACCTGCAATGAAATTACAAAGCTGGAACGTAACGGCGCGTTTGTATATGAGTCTGTTCCGGGAACTGCAGTTCACAATTTCGCAGCCACTGCTACCGAAGTTTCTTTTTCGGTAGAGGGCACAGAGGATGTACAGATTACCTTGGAACTTGAAGCAGAAGCTGAATATGAGATTACCGTTGACGGAATGAATGCCGGCAAGATGAAGACGAATCTGGGAGGAAAGCTCAGTATTAGTGTTGAAATTGATACGAAACCGGTTGAGGTAACTGTCAAGAAGTGTTAATAACAGGTAAGAAAACCCGCTTCCCTTAGAAGCGGGTTTTTTATAAATATGCCCTAGGGGTTAAAGGATAGTGGGGATTGTTATGGCAAAAGGAAAAACAAGCGTATTTTTTTGTCAATGTTGTGGTTATGAATCATCGAAATGGATGGGGCAGTGCCCGGGCTGCAAAGAATGGAACAGTTTTGTAGAGGAAGTAGTTGATAAAAAGAGTGTAGGCAGTGGAGGAAAGCAGAAGAGTACTTTATCAGAAGCAAAGATTTTACCGTTGTCAGCTATTGAGATGACGCAGGAAGAGCGTATTTCAACACAAATCAAAGAATTAGATCGTGTTCTGGGAGGCGGTATTGTCCAGGGGTCATTGATTTTAGTGGGAGGCGATCCCGGAATTGGTAAATCTACTTTGCTTTTACAAGTGTGCAAAAATTTAGCAAATCAAAAAAGGCACGTCTTATATATTTCCGGTGAGGAATCACTTCAGCAGATTAAAATCAGAGCAGAGCGTATCGGTGAGTTTGAAGACAGTCTGCGGCTTTTGTGTGAAACGAATTTGGATATCATTCAAGGTATTATTGACAGAGAAAAGCCGGAGATTGTGGTTATCGATTCCATTCAGACTATGTATAATGAAGAAGTGGGATCTGCGCCGGGTAGTGTTTCACAGGTTAGAGAGAGCACAAATACTCTGATGCAAATTGCAAAAGGAAGGAATATTTCTATATTTATAGTGGGACATGTTACAAAGGAAGGTGTAGTAGCAGGACCACGTGTGTTGGAGCATATGGTGGACACTGTTTTATACTTTGAGGGCGACCGTCATGCTGCATATCGTATTTTACGTGGTGTGAAGAATCGTTTCGGCTCTACAAATGAAATCGGCGTATTTGAGATGCGAAAAAGTGGATTGCGCGAAGTGGAGAATCCGTCTGAGTTTATGCTAAGTGGTAGACCTGAAGACGCAAGTGGTTCAGTGGTTGCATGCAGCATGGAAGGAACCAGACCGATTTTAGTGGAGGTACAAGCTTTAGTGTGTAGAAGCAATTTTGGTATTCCAAGAAGAACTGCCACGGGAACGGATTTTAACCGTGTGAATCTTTTGATGGCTGTTTTAGAAAAAAGGCTTGGATTGAAATTGGCAGACTGTGATGCTTATGTTAACATAGCAGGTGGAATTAAGATGAATGAACCTGCGTTGGACTTGGGAATCGTACTTGCACTAATATCCAGCTATAAGGAAAAACCGATAGATGAGCGCACAATTTGCTTTGGAGAGGTAGGCTTAAGCGGAGAAATACGTGCAGTCAGCATGGTAGAACAGCGTGTGCAGGAAGCTCGTAAGCTTGGGTTTGAAGTTTGCATTCTTCCGGAGGTGTCAAAAGCAGCCATGCAGGAAATGACAGGAATTAAACTGATAGGTATCAGAAATGTAAAAGATGCGATTGACTATTTATCAAGGTAACAGGAAGTATAACTATTGTAAAAATAAAATGCATTAATTGTGTATACAATTAAAATATTTCTGAATAGAAAACTTTCTTTTTATTTTCCTAAAATATAGTGTTGACATACAAAAAAACTGGTGGTAATATAAACAAGCTGTCGCTGATGCGGCTGACAAAATTCGAAAAAATTCGTGTTGTAATGAGCATATTGAGTTATCGCCGACGACAAAAATTGTTTCGAAAAAAGTCAAAAAAGTTGTTGACAAAGCGAAAAGGATTTGCTATTATAATCTAGCTGTCGCGAAAACGACAACAAAACAAATACAAGTTGCGAAGCAACTTACGCAGCTCTGAACGAACAGCGAAGAGATGCTGGGACCTTGATAACTGAACAGTGAATAAACCTTGAAAGATTCTAAAACGAACAAAGTT
>CALZGM010000027.1 GCA_945787015.1 uncultured Roseburia sp. | reverse complement strand
CTGTTACCTCCACATTCTTTTTTATTTTGAATGTCCGCAAAATCCGTCCTACATCGGTCGGACAGAGCGGGACAACTGGTATCTGACTTATCCAACTTTTCAGATTGCGGCTTCTAACAAGGGGATGGATGACCCCAAACGAGAAGAGCTGATTCTGGACATTATGACTGCCATGGTAAATCAGCAGGGACAGGATCATATTTCATACGGCAAAAATATGGTGCCTTACAAAAAGGATGTAACGCTGGAACTGATGCCGGAGATGGATAACCTGAAGCCTTATATTGAGCAGAATAAGCTTTATATACGTCTGGCATCCAATGAGATGTTCCGCATTTCCAAAGATGTGGTGCAGATGATTCTGAATGATGAAGTGAAAACTGCCAAGGAAGCGTTAGCTGCATTTAATAAGGAGTTGGCAGGAGAAGAACTCGGCACTGAGATTGTTGCCCACATCGACACCGCTTACTCCAACGAATTCACCCCTGAGCACGGTAATCAGGCGGCTTCCGCTCTTGCAAATACCATGCGCGTGTTGTCCGGTGCGGATTTGGTGTTTATGCAGTCCTGCTATGTGGCCAGCGACATCTACAGTGGTGACTATTCCCAGAAAGATCTGGGTTATCTGGCAAAGAATGACGGTGGCTGGCCAGGTCTTATGGAATTGACCGGCGACCAGATTTATACGCTTGTGGAGACGACACTCTCGATGACAGGCAACCGTGGCGCAGTCTGCAATGACAGCACCCTGTATGTTTCCAGCGGTTTCGAGATGGACATTACAAAAACAGACAGTGGTTATACACTAAACGCCCTGACCATTGATGGAAAGGAACTGGATCGCAGTGCAACCTATTCTTTCCTGCTCTACGGCGAACGCGACTGGTATATGTCCGAGGTCATGGAGGAGATGGGAGTATCAGAAGTCGATACCTCCGGTCCCAGGACAGAAGGATACCTGATGCAGCGTCTGGTGGAACAGGGTGAACAGTTGGAAGCCCCTACGGATTATATAATCTTACGATGAAAGCAGATAAGTCGCTGATACGCAGCATATAAAAGAGATTTTGGGAGAACACTCATATGCAAGAGAGAAAACATACAACTAAATATCTTTTTCCTGTTGCGTTTGCGATAATTTTGGTTGTTGTCCTGGCGTTTGGTGTGCTCTTCATGCGTAATTCTTTGATGAAGTTGACGATTGAGGAGCGTTCCAGCCAGCTGGAGGAAATGGTTACTCAGATTCAGGCAAATCTGGACAGCGGCCTTCATACCCATTGGAATTTAGTGGAAGGACTGAATAACGCTGCGCAGGGGCAGCATTTTGAAAACATACAGGAATTATGCGATAACATCGCTCTTTTGGAAAAGATGTTCTGCACGGATATGTATGGAAGCCGGGTGATGTTTTTGGATGCACAGGGTACAGGGTATCTGAGAGATGGTTCTGTGGGCATCTGGCTCGACGTCAGCCATCTGATAGACGGGAATAATCGGCATACCTTCGTTTCTGAAACTGACAATATCGAAGGCAGCTTTCTGGTATTTTCGCAGGAGCTGGATTCTCCTATCACAGTGGGAGAGGAGAATGTACGCTTTACCCATGTTGTGCTACTGAAGGATATTCGAACGATGAAACAGTATTACACAACCGAGACATACGGCGGCAAGGCGGCAACCTATATCATCAAAAACAACGGAACACTGGCCTATTTTGATGCAGACAATGACGATGTGATTGGTGCCCGGAATATTTACAAGGCGCTGAGAGAAGTGGAGTATGTTCAAGAACAGAGTTTTGACACGGTTAAAGAGCAACTGGACAAGAATGGTATTGCGGCTGCGAATATCCTGCTGGATCAGACTGAATATTACTATTGTCTTACAACACTGGATGACTATGACATGACGTTGATGCTTCTGATTCCTGCGGACTCTGTGGCAATCAGTACCATGAATATGATGAATTCCACCATTCGGACGCTGACGATTTTCATATCAGTTATGGCGTTACTGATGCTATTGGCGTTCTTCAGTTTAATTAAAGTACAACGCAGCAGCCAGATGGTGAAAATGGAGCAGGAGACAAACAAGGAATTGAATCAACTGCGTTTGGTGGCAGAGTCAGCCAATGCAGCAAAAAGCACTTTCCTCAACAATATGTCTCACGACATTCGGACGCCTATGAATGCCATTATCGGTTTTACCAATATTGCACTGAAACATAATCCACCGCCTGAGATTAAGAGTTGTCTGGATAAAATCAGTGATAGTTCCGAGCATTTGCTTGCTCTTATCAATGATGTGTTAGACATCAGCCGTATTGAAAGCGGTAAAATCAAATACGTGCCCACACCTGTTGATATTGTTGAAGTTTCGGATTCGGTGCTTACCATCATGTACGGCTACCTATCCAATCGTAATATCACCTTCCAAACCGAACTGGAAGAACCGCAAACTCGCTATGTATTGACTGATGCAGTGCGAGTTAGGGAGATGTTGGTAAACATTCTTGGAAATGCAGTAAAGTTTACGAATGATGGAGGGACCGTCACTTATGCGGTTAGCTATCATCCGGGAATTGATGACCACTACATCAATGTACGATATCGAATAACCGATACCGGTATCGGTATGGCTGAAGAATTTGTTGACCATATTTTTGACGAATTTTCACAGGAAGACCACGGTGCCCGGACGCAGTATAAGGGTACCGGTTTAGGTATGGCCATCACAAAAAAGTATGTTGACCTGATGGGTGGAACTATTTCTGTGGAGAGCAAGAAGGGTATGGGTTCAACCTTTACCGTTGAATTACCTATGGAGATTACTGATGCATGTGAAGTAAAGAAAACAGATTATGCTGTTGGTAAAGTAGACTTGACCGGCTTAAAAGTTCTCTTAGCTGAAGACAATGAACTAAATGCTGAGATAGCAATTGTGCAATTGGAAGAACTTGGAATGCAAATTACCAGAGCTAGTGATGGTGATGAAGTTGTAAATATCTTTACTGATAACCCACCGGGCACATTTGATATCATTCTTATGGACGTCATGATGCCAAATAAGAATGGTTATGAGGCGACTAATGTTATCCGCAATTTGCAAAATCGTCCTGATGGCGAAGCAATTCCTATTATTGCAATGACAGCAAATGCCTTTGCTGAGGATGTACAGGCATCTTTGGATGCCGGAATGAATGGGCATTTGTCAAAACCTATTGTGATGGATGAGGTTGCAAAGACGATAGCAAGAAATTTGAATCGGTAAGAAAGCAATGCTGCTAACAGGAGTTAACAACGAGTATCTCTTTTGTAAAAGAATACAGACATATTATGAAGCGTCAGCTCATCATCAAATGGTGGTGGGTAAGGCGCTTTTCTTATGTCCAAAAATTAGATGACAATCAAGATATGTAGATTATTCTTATGTGGATGGATTATATATGACAAATAAAATTTCCAAAAATAAGAAAAAATATAAGTTTTGGAAATTTTGTTGATTTCAAAACTGAAGTGCCATATAATATAATAAAGTTTCAAAAAGTGGGATAAAATCACAGATATGGAAGGAAAGTTATTATATGGTAGGAAGAAAAGAAGAAAAAGCTTATTTACTTTCACTGATGAATGAAGAAGAACCACAATTCATAGCTGTTTTTGGACGAAGAAGAATTGGAAAAACGTATTTGGTTAGGGAAAGTTTTGAACACAAGTTTACCTTCCAACATACAGGAATAAGCAATAATCAAATTGAACCAGGGGCGAGAAAGTCTGCTCAACTTGGAAAATTTGCTGAATCGTTGAAAGATGCAGGATACAAGGGCGACAATAAACTTGAAACATGGAATGATGCGTTTAATGCGTTAAAGGAAGTGATTAATGAATCTGACCAGGAGAAGAAGGTTATCTTTATTGACGAACTGTCGTGGATGGATACAAAGGATAGCGGTTTAATATCAGCTCTTGAGAGTTTTTGGAACGGTTGGGTAACTGCCAGAGCAAAGAAGGATGTTATATTAATTGTATGTGCATCGGCAACCTATTGGATGATAAAGAATATAGTAAATGCAAGAGGCGGATTACACAATAGACTTACAGGACAGATACATTTAAAACCATTTACACTGCGCGAATGTGAGGAGTATTTGGAAAGTAAAAAAATAGTTTTTAACAGACATCAGATTTTACAATGTTATATGATAATGGGAGGAGTTCCATACTATTGGAGTTTACTTAAAAAAGGAAAAAGCCTTCCTCAAAATATTGATGACTTATTCTTTAAAGAGGGGGCTCCTCTGTCGAATGAATATGAGAATCTTTACAGTGCATTATTTAATAAGCCTGGTCAATATTTAAAAATTGTAGAAGCATTAAGTACAGTAGGTAAAGGAATAACCAGAGATGAAATAAGTAATCTTACGGGCATCGCCAGTTCAGGTGAATTAACCCGAAAACTAAATGAACTTGAAAATTGTGGATTTATAAGAAAATATATCCCCTTTGGCTACAAACAAAAAAAATGTTTATATCAGTTAATGGATAATTATACATTGTTTTATTACAAATTTTTGAGAAATAATGTTCAAAATGAAAATTTTTGGAAAGAGCAAAGCAACACCCCTATAGTTCGTGCATGGAGTGGAGTAGCCTTCGAAAGAGTATGTTTTGAGCACATTGCTCAGATAAAGAAGGCGCTAGGTATTGCGGGAGTGTACACGGAAATAAACGCATGGCAATGTAGTAAAGATGTAGAAAAAGGAATACTAGGCTCGCAGATAGATTTACTTATTGTTAGAAAGGATCAGGTAATCAATGTATGTGAAATGAAATATTCTGAGACTGATTACGTGGTTGATGCAAAATATGACAAAGATCAGAAGAGAAAAATCTCAGATTTTATTAAAAAGACTGACACCAAATATGCAATCCATCCGACACTAATTACGACCTATGGAGTGGAGGAAAATGCCTATTCAGGTGAGATACAAGCAATTATTACAGCGGAAGATTTGTTTGCATAGGTACTTTACTGACCATTGTTGATAAGATGATAGATAATCATAGTCGAACTTAATACAAAATAATTTAAGAATGAGAGAAAAGTTTGAGGAACCAAGTATTGAAAGGAACATCAATTAACAGGCAATTTTTTAAATATATATCTCAAAATATATTAGGTATGATAGGCATCTCCGCCTACATTCTGGCAGACACCTTTTTCATTTCCTTTGCAGAGGGAGCAAATGGGATTGCAGCATTGAATTTAGTGCTGCCTGTTTATAGTCTCATTTTTGCAATTGGATCTATGATGGGTGTGGGTTCAGCCATTCGTTACAGTATTGCACAGGCAAGAAAAGAGCAGACAGCGGAATTATACTTCTTCAACGCTATTTTTTATGCTGAATTACATTTTCAATGCTTTTGTCAGAAATGATGGTTCTCCCTCCCTTGCTATGTCAGCAACTCTACTGAGCAGTTTGTTTAATATCGTATTTGACTATCTTTTTATGTTCCCGATGAAGCTTGGAATGACAGGTATCTGGCTGGCTTTTCCGGTAGCGGAAGGTATTACGGCAGTTGTGATGGTATATATAATGATTTGCATAAAAAAAGAGACTTCGAAGGGAAGTCTCTTTTATGTCATGTAAAGATTTTACAAACTGCTGCCAAAATCAGAAACGATAACCTGTCCTGTAATCGCGCGGGATTCATCACTTGCTAAGAATAATAAAATGTTAGCAACATCTTCAGGCATACATGGCTGAGCTTTTAAATCTAAGTGTGACATCATCTGTCCAAACATGTTTTTATCTAAGTCAGCCGGATTTGCATTTTTTGTCATAGGAGTAACGATGGTACTTGGACATACGGAATTACAACGAATACCGGTTCCGGCATAACGCAAAGCGGTATGTTTTGTAAAACCAATCACAGCAGCCTTTGAAGTAACGTATGAAGCTCCGCCACATCCAAAGAGACCTGCAATAGAGTCTAAGTTTACAATAGAACCGAAACCAACTTTTTCCATTTCTTTTACAACAGCTCTGGTACAGTACATCGTACCTTTTGTATTAATAGAAAATACATAATCAAGGTCTTCTTCCAAAAATTGGTCAACCGGTTTTAAGCCGGATTCCAATACACCGGCGTTGTTTACCAGAATATCAATTTTACCAAAAGTTTCTACTGTTTTTGCTACTAAATTCTCAACGTCCTCTACCTTTGAAACATCGGTTGGTACAGCTAAAACTTCTCCGCCGTTTGCGCGAATTTTTTCAGCTACTTCATCTAAAGGACCCTGACGACGGGCACTGATTACAACCTTTGCTCCTTCTTTTGCAAATAATTCTGCTGTAGCTGCGCCTACACCGGAATTACTGCCTGTAATAATGGCAACCTTACCATCTAAACGTCCCATAATATAAAACCTCCTAATAATTTAATTTGATAGAGATATTATAAAATTTAAAGAATTAATAGTCAATAGTTGTACTATTGTCAGAAAAATATCTTTATGATAAAATAGTACTATCTTTAGATACATCAGGAGGCGTACCATGGATAAAAAAAATACAAAAAGCAAAAAGCCACGGCTTCAATTAGTGATTTCCATATTAGTTACATCAGCATTATTCTTATCAGAATTATATGTTATGATTAATCAGCCGGCGAATGTAATTTTAATGGTAGGAATCGGCGTTCTGGTGTTAATAGCATTATATTTTGTTATTGATGCAATGTTAGATTGCTCAGAAGAAAAAGAGATTGCAAACAGAGAACAGTATGATACCATCTTTCGTTCTGAAAAAGCATCTTACACGCTTTTAAGAAAGAATTTGGATGAAATATTAAAAAATGTGAAGGAATCTGATAAGTCAGAGAATGAGAATCAGGTTGAAAAAATTGTTAATTCCCAAAAAGCAATTGCAAAAGTATCTATGGGAAAAACAAAAGAGAGTACAGAGTCAATTCTTGCTGCAAATAAGGCAGTTTATAATAAAGTTGCTGAATTACAGGAGTTGATTGGAAATAATGGCATTGATTCTGAAGAGAATGATCGTTTATTTATTGAGCTGAATAATTTGGAAGCCTCTATTAATGACAGGATTCAGGGATTATCAGAAAAATTGTCCGGTTTTCAGGAGGAAATCGAACGACTGGCAGATCACATTGCAAGGATTAATGAAGATGCTATTCATGAGGCAGTTAAAACAAGTAGTGAAACAAGAACAACCATAGAAGAAAATTATGAAAGTATTGAAGATGTTCTTCAGGATACATTTATAGAAGAGCCAAGTGTGGAAGAAACCCCGGAAACTGTAATAGAGCCGGAATCGATAGTTGAACCGGAACCAGTACCTGAACCGATACCAGAACCAACATCGGAACCGCCAAAGGCAGAGAATCCAAATGCAAAGATGGATCAGGATGATATTGCGGCATTAATTGCAAGTATGACAGGAGGAGACGAGGAACCGGCAGCAGAACCGGAACCGATAGTAGAGCCGGAACCAGAACCAATACCGGAACCGCCAAAGGCGGACAATCCGAATGCGAAGATGGATCAGGATGATATTGCAGCATTAATTGCAAGTATGACAGGAGGAGACGAAACACCGGTAGCAGAACCGGAACCGGAGCCTGTAGTGGAGGAAAAACCACCAATGCCGGATTTATCAGATCCAAATAAGGTAATGACACCGGAAGAAATCGCAGCATTGCTTGCGAATATGTAATTAAAAAAGTAGGGGAAAATCAATTCATAGTGAATAGGTTTTCCCCTTGTTTTTTTCTAATGTAAACCTCTGGTTGCGTAATTGTAAAGGCGGTATAGGTAGATTGCTAATGGATACTTTGCTAAAATAACAGTAAGAAAAACACGAAAAGGAGCTTGATATGAAGTTTCATGAAAATCTTGTAAAATACAGAAAATTAGCAGGTTTTACACAGGAAGAGCTGGCTGAAAAAATGCAGGTATCAAGACAATCAGTTAGTAAATGGGAAAATGGAGAGGCAGTACCGGAACTTGCTAAAATTATTAGGCTTTCAGAATTATTAAATGTCAGTATGGACGAACTTTGTGGCAGAGAATGTAAAACAAAAGTGGAAACAGATATAAAAAAGAAAACAAACCATTTTAAATATGCTATTTTAATCATCATATTTTCTGTAACATTTGGTGTTTGTGGATATCTTATTGGTCAAAGAGTGACAGTTGTGGATGAAGTAGTTTCTGAAGTATACGAATTACCGGATAATATAGAAGTAAGTGCTGTGAATTTTATGGTGGAAGGAGATGTTTTAACCTGCAATTTTGTACCGGCAATTTATTCCGAAAAATTAACGTACACAGCTACAATCATTGACTATTTTGGAAATGAAAAAACATCAGAAGTAATATTTCAAAATGGTATGGGAAAAGTAGCGTTTACAGTAAGACATCCGGAACAGTATAAAGTAATTCTTACGATATCAAATGGAGTGGAAAGCAGAAATGTGAGTTTGGCAGAGTGGGTGTATACAGATGAAAATGCAGTAAGCTGGCAGTAATGAAGAAAAGTGACGAAATGGTTTTGAGGGATATTCGCTTACTCCTCAATCATATTTCGTCACTTTTCATTTTTATAAGATTATTGCTCTTCCGTTGTTAACTTCACAAGCTCTTTTATCACAGCAATTGCTGTATTCATTCCTTCTACGGTTATATGCTCAAACGGACCATGGAAACCATAGCCACCTGTGCCAAGGTTTGGACAAGGAAGTCCCATAAAGCTTAGTCTTGCACCGTCTGTACCACCACGGACCGGACGGGACAGGGGTTCTAGGCCAACGTTTTTAATCGCCTGTTTTGCCAGTTGTACAGTGTAAGGATGTTTTTCAATTACTTCTAACATATTAGAGTAAGAATGATGAATTGTAAGGTCAACGGTTCCTGCACCATATTTTTGATTCATTTCAATTTCGAGTGTACGGAGCTTATTTAATCTGGTTTCAAAAATATCCTTATCATGGTCGCGGACAATGTAAGAAAGCTTTGCACTGGCAACATCACCGGAAATTCCTATCATGTGATAAAAGCCTTCCCTGCCTTCTGTGTGGGAAGGGGTCTCTGCTTCCGGAAGTCTTGATTGAATCTCACATGCAACGGCAGCAGCATTTACCATGATATCTTTTGCTTCTCCAGGGTGAACATTGACACCTGTAATCCTAAAATCTGCACTGGCAGCATTGAAGTTTTCGTAAGCGACTTCCCCTTCGTAATCACCGTCTAAGGTGTAAGCAAAATCTGCTTTGAAGTAATCCAAATCAAAGAGGTCTGCACCATGTCCTACTTCTTCATCCGGAGTGAAACCAATCCAGATATCGCCATGAGGCATACCGGAAGCAATGATTTGTTCTATGGCAGTCATAATTTCTGCGACGCCGGCTTTGTCATCTGCACCAAGTAAGGTGGTTCCATCTGTAGTAATTAAAGTCTTTCCGACAAGAGTTTTTAAATCAGGGAAGTCAGAGACTTTTAAATAGGAGTTGCTTCCTTTTAATAAGACATCTTTTCCATCATAGTTTTCAATCATCTGTGGTTTTACATTTTCACCGGAGTAATCAGGAGCGGTGTCCATATGAGAAATAAATCCAATGGCCTTTACTGATTCGCAGCCTTTTGTTGCCGGAAGTAGGCCATATACATAACAGTGGTCTGTCAGAATTACTTTTTCTAAACCTAACTCCCTTAACTCTGCCTCAAGTACTTTTGCTAATTCAAATTGGCGGTCTGAGGAAGGTATCTGTTCATTTTCTTCATCAGAGGTTGTCCAATAAGAAACATATTTTAAAAATCTTTCTTCTACTCGCATATAAAACCTCCTAAATGTAGTATATACCTATAAAATAACATACTTTATCAGAATGTTCCATTTTTTTTGCGAATTTCTTAAAAAAAGTACTTGCAATTTGTAAAAGGCTGTTATATAATAACATTCGTGTCAACGAGAAATGCGCCTTTAGCTCAGTTGGTAGAGCACCTGACTCTTAATCAGGGTGTCCAGGGTTCGAGCCCCTGAAGGCGCACTATGAAGTCGCAAGCTTAGCATTTATGCAGGTTTGGGGCTTTTATTTTGCGCGTAAGTCATGAGAAGAGCAAGAAAAAAGAGAAAATTTATGGTCTGCAAATTTATTTGTAAGACCATAGATTTTCTCTTTTTTTACTGTTCGGCGACGACCGGACAGTGAGAGACCGCAGGTCTCTCACTTGCTCTTCTTATGACTTACAAGACTAGCGCTAATCTAGCAACTCAAGTCCACAAACGCACCGCCTTTTACTTCCATGATAGTTTCATTATTAATCTGCAGCCAGATGCTCATTGCATTTGGATTATAAACTTTTGTACAGTCAGCAGAAAACTGAAGATTTTTTGCAGCGTTCATGTAGTCGATAATTTCAATGTTTGTCGCATACCAGATGTCATCATGACCACTCATATATTCACAGAATTTTTCAATAACTTCCCAGTTATCTCTGTCTGCAAATTCATAACTGTGTCCCCAGACATACATTAACTTTAGATACTGAGGCTTATGAAAATTTACAAAAAATTCTGCATATTTCATTAAATCCGGGTCATTGTGATGGCAGGTCGGATGCCATTCCAATGGGTCGGCAGGCAGCTCGAATGATCCTGTTTTTTCGACGACACGGGCATAAGCGATACCGAGCTGACGAAACAGGGTTTTAATTTCTTCATTGTAAGAACCGTTCGGATAAGCGTGACCACGAATGATAGATCCGGTAAGTGCTTCTAAGCCTTTGCGGTCTTCAATGATTTCACTTGCTACGCCAACCAAGGGACATCTTGCAATGGTTGGATGTGTCATGGTATGGGTAGCAATTTCATGACCGGCGTAAAGTTCTTTTATTTGATTTGCCGGAATGCGTGGATGAGGAAGATTAGCCTGATCCTTTTGCATTTCACCATAGTTTAAATTAAAAGTTCCCTTGATGCCGTATTTATTGAAGATTTCTAAAAGATGGATATCTTCTAATTTACCGTCATCGTAGCTCATAGTGAGCGCTTTGGCTTTCCCTTCAGGAAAACAGGTATATACTTTCATTTAAGCCTTCTTTCTGTCGCAGCTGCGACGAGTGATAGAATGAAAAAAATTATCGTGAAGCAATCAGTTTACAAATCGGGTTGCCCATGGAAGAAAATTTTTCTTCATATTCTGTCATAACATTACCTTCATTTAATATGGCATCGTGATGCAAATCTCTGGTGCAGGCATCTAAGTGCCAGCCGGCTTGCGGAATTTCTTCCAATGAAAAGGTGAATAAATCCTGATTGTCAGTTTTAAATTCCAGTCGGCCGTCTTTTTTTAACACCTTGTCATAACGGGCAAAAAATTGTCTGGAAGTCAGACGCCTTTTGGCATGGCGGTCCTTTGGCCACGGATCAGAGAAGTTAAGATAAATACGGTCTACTTCATCCGGTGCAAATATTTCTTCAATGTCTGCTGCATCAATACACATGAATTTTAAATTCGGAAGCGGATTTTGCTCCATTTTCTGAAGTGCACGCAAGAGAACACTGGAATAACGTTCGATGCCAATGTAGTTAATTTCCGGATGAAGGGAAGCCATCTCCATGATAAACCGGCCTTTCCCCATGCCTATTTCTATGTGAAGAGGCTGCGCTTTTGGAAAAATGCTCTTCCAGTTTCCTTTTAAGGTTTCAGGTTCTTTGATCGTATATTCACTGGATGCAATTGCTTCATCTGCACCCGGTATATTTCGTAATCGCATAAAGTTGCTGTATCCTTTCTTAAATTTCTTTCTCTATTTTACAATACCATAAACAGAAAAAAAAGTGGTTGCATGTATTTTTCATAGCATTTATACTGATAATAACGTTGAAACTATACGCATGATATAATGAGCGCAAGCGAGCTTGGGAGAGCGAAGCTCTCACACAACGAGCGGCGAATGTCGATCGTGAGCTTTACTCACGATATTAAGGAAATAAGATGTATAAGAAAAATTTTAAGAAAAGAATAACAGGATTTGTTCTTTGTTTGGTAAGTGTGCTACAGTTGTCATCGCAGACTGTAGGAGCGGCACAGTATTGGCCGGAAGAAATCAGTGTCAATTCACCAAATGCTATTGTGATGGAGATGAACACGGGAACGATTCTGTACGATAAAAATAGTAAAGAAGCACATTATCCGGCCAGCATTACCAAAATTATGACGACGATGCTTGCTTTGGAAAATTCAGATTTGAATGAAATCGTTACGTTTTCAGATGAAGCAATTGATAATACAGAAGGTTCCGGAATTGCCAGAGACTATGGCGAGCAAATGACAATGGAGGATTGTTTGTATGCCATTATGTTGGAGTCTGCAAATGAATGTGCATATGCAGTAGCAGAGCATATTTCCGGATCAATTGAAGCATTTGCAGATTTAATGAATGCCAAGGCAAAGGAATTAGGCTGTGTAAATACGAATTTCGTGAATCCTCACGGATTGCATGATGACAATCATTATACCTGTTGTTATGATATGGCCTTGATAGCCAAGGCTGCTTATGAAAATGAGACCTTTCGTATTATTACAAGTACAAAAGCTCGGATGATTCCACCTACCAATAAACATGCGGAAGAGACACCGCTGCAAAATCATAATAAGCTGCTCCATCGTTATCAAAAAGGAAATTATGTATATGAATATTGCACCGGTGGGAAAACAGGTTATACGACAAATGCGAATTCTACGCTGGTTACCTTTGCAGAAAAAGATAATATGGCGCTTGTATGTGTTGTAATGAATACCGATGGTGTAAGCGAGTGGACAGACAGCAGGGCTTTGTTTGATTATTGCTTTGATAATTTTCAGCTTCTGAATGTATCCGAAAATGAGACGGGTTATGAGGTACAAAAGGAAATAAATGCAAACAGTTTAAACGGAAATCCGCCATTTGTGGAGTTGGATAAGGAAGCGTGCATTTTGCTGCCAAAAACAGCAGAGTTCGCAGAGGCAGAATCCGAGGTTAGGCTGAACCGGGACGTTTCGAATATTGCAGGAACCATTTCTTACAGTTATGCCGGAAGAGCGGTAGGACAGGCAGATATTATAACCACAGGTGCCGTGATAGAAGAATATGTTTTTGATAATCAGATAGAAAGTGCGACCGAAGAGGAAGAAACCATACAGGTGAAACCAAGTACCATTGTTGTAATTGCAGCGATGATCTGTCTTCTGATTGTAATGTTATTATTGGGAAAATATGTATATGATAATATTTATATCATTCGTCACAACCTTTCCGTACAAAAAGACAGACGGGAAAAATTCCGCGAAATCAAGAAACGCCGTGGGAGACGAAGAAGAAGACGGTAATTGATTATTTTTTGAATTCATATTATACTAAAAAGGCACGAACTATGAGTAAAATATATTATATGATGGGCAAAAGCTCCACAGGAAAGGATACTTTATATAAAAGGATTCTTGGTGATGGGCGTTTACAATTAAAGACAGTTACGATGTATACGACCAGACCTGTCCGCGCAGGGGAGACAGACGGCGTAGAGTACTTTTTCTGTGATGAGTCAAAGGCGGCAGAGTTATCTGCTGCCGGAAAAATCATTGAACGCAGAGACTATCATACAGTTCTTGGAGTCTGGACTTATTTTACAGCAGATGATGGACAGATTGATTTACAAGCGCATGATTATCTCATCATCGGCACGTTAGAATCCTATCAAAAGACCAGGGAATATTACGGCAGGGATGCGGTTGTTCCTATTTATATAGAAGTAGAAGACGGGGAGCGTCTGGCGCGGGCATTGGACAGAGAAAGACAGCAGGATGTTCCAAAATATGAAGAAATGTGCCGCAGATTTTTAGCGGATGCAAAGGATTTTTCTGAGGAAAAGCTAGAGGAAGCCGGGATTCACAGACGTTTTGTCAATGAGAATCTGGAAGAGACAGAAGCAGAGATTAAGGCGTTTATTTTAGAGCAGCAGGGAAAATAGATGTCACGAAAGAAGGTGTCAGCAGATGGATTTAAAGGTAAATAACATGACGCAGGTAACACAGGTTCCTGATACGGCACCGGTGGAGTCGGGAGACGGTTCCTTTAAATTTACACTTGCAAGTGCCATTTCTGACGCAGATTTGCAGGCAAAGATTGACAGTCTGATGACGGATATTACAGCGCAGGGCGAGCTGATTGCCAGACATATGGATATCCGTGATATGAAAAAATACAGAGGTCTCATCAGAGACTTTATGAATGAAGTGGTATATCGCTCCCATAAGTTTTCACGGGAGAATTTTTTAGATAGAAAAGGACGTCACCGGGTGTATGGAATTATTCGCCTGATTGATTCCAATCTGGATGAACTGGCGCAGGAATTAGTAAAGGATGAGAAGAATCACCTTACGATTTTAGAAAAAATCGGTGAGATCAGAGGTTTATTGTTAGATATATTAACTTGACAAAAAGGTTGGTGCAGCTGACCGGAAAGGGGACGTTATGGCAGGATTTCGAGATATTATCGGACACGAGCAGATAAAAGAGCATCTTCAAAATGCAATTACAATGGATAAAATTTCTCATGCTTATATTATCAATGGTCCGGATAAGTCCGGGAAAAAAATGCTTGCAGAAAGCTTTGCCATGGCGTTACAGTGTGCAACCGGGGGAACAGACGGCTGCATGGAATGTCATTCCTGTAAGCAGGCGATGAATCATAATCAGCCGGATATTATTTATGTCTCTCATGAAAAGCCAAACACAATATCTGTTGATGATATCCGCAGTCAGTTAAATAATGATATTGGCATCAAACCATACAGCAGTAAATACAAAATTTATATTGTGGATGAAGCAGAAAAAATGAATGTGCAGGCACAGAATGCCTTATTAAAGACGATAGAAGAGCCGCCGGCATATGCGGTGATCCTGCTTTTGACAACAAATGCAGATATTTTTCTGCCAACCATTCTTTCACGCTGCGTGACTTTAAATGTGAAGGTAGTTCCGGATGAGCAGATTAAGAAATTTTTGATGAAGGAATATCAGATTCCGGATTATCAGGCTGATGTCTGCGTTGCATTTGCGCAGGGAAATGTAGGGAAAGCCATTCAGTTGGCGGTTTCCAGTGATTTTAATGAGTTGAAGGCAGCTGTTTTGCAGCTCATGAAGCGCTTAGAGGATATTGAAATTTATGAGATGGGAGCAGCCATCAAACAGATTAATGAATATAAGCTCACAATCAATGATTACTTTGATTTGATGATGATCTGGTATCGGGATATTTTGTTATTTAAAGCAACCGGTGATGTAAATGGACTGATTTTCAAGGATGAGGTCTATGACATAAAACGGCAGGCAGAGAAGAGCTCCTATAGGGGTATTGAGAGAATTCTCGAAGCACTACATAAGGCGCAGATTCGATTAAATGCGAATGTTAACTTTGATTTGGTGATTGAACTGCTGTTATTGACGATAAAGGAGAATTAATATGGTAAAAGTAGTAGGAATCCGTTTCCGAAATGCAGGTAAGATTTATTATTTCGGACCGGGAAATTTAGAATTAAAAGCAGGGATGCATGCAATTGTCGAGACGGCCCGTGGAGTGGAAATCGGAACGGTAATTACCGGGCCGAGAGAGGTGTCCGAGGAGAGTGTGATTCAGCCGTTAAAGCCGGTCATCCGAATCGCGACAGAGGCAGATGAAAAACAGGCAGAAAAGAATCGGGAGAAAGAAAAAGAGGCTTACCGCATCTGTCTGGAAAAGATTGCAAAGCATGAACTGGATATGAAGCTTGTGGAAGCAGAATATACCTTTGATAATAATAAATTGTTGTTTTACTTTACCGCAGACGGAAGAATCGATTTTCGCGAGTTAGTAAAAGATTTGGCAGCGGTATTCCGCACCCGTATTGAGTTACGTCAGATTGGTGTGCGTGACGAAACAAAAATTATGGGCGGTTATGGCATTTGTGGCAGACAGCTTTGCTGTAACACGTTTTTACCGGAATTTGCTCCGGTTTCCATTAAGATGGCAAAGGAACAGAATCTTTCATTAAATCCGACGAAGATTTCCGGTGTATGCGGACGTCTGATGTGTTGCCTGAAAAATGAGGAAGAGACGTATGAATATTTAAATAGCAAGCTGCCGAATGTAGGTGACTTTGTAACGACAGACGATGGGTTAAAAGGAGAGGTGTCTTCTGTAAATGTGCTTCGTCAGCTGGTTAAGGTAACAGTAGAAGTAGACGACGAAAAAGAATTACGGGAATACAAGCCGGAACAGCTTCGTTTCAAACCGAGACGGAAAAAAGATGTGAAACTTTCTGCAGAAGAAATGAAAGAACTGGCCGCATTAGAAGACAGCGGAGGAAAATCAAGAATCGATGACAGCAAATAGTCTTTTAAAGGAAGGGGAGCGCATCGATGAACTGCAGCGGAATGGATATGGTATTATTCAGGATCCGGCGCGGTTCTGTTTTGGAATGGATGCGGTACTGCTTTCCGGATTTGCAACGGCAAAAAAGGGCGAGCGGGTTTTAGACCTTGGAACCGGGACAGGCATTATTCCGATTCTTATGGAGGCAAAAACCTGTGGAGAGAGCTTTACCGGTTTGGAAATTCAGGAAGAAAGTGCTGACATGGCAAGACGCAGCGTTTCCTATAATCATTTGGAAGAAAAAGTAAAGATTGTGACCGGGGATATTAAGGATGCTTCAAAACTATTTGGAGCATCTTCTTTTCATGTCATAACGACAAATCCGCCGTATATGATTGGCACACATGGAGAAAATTCTCCATCGCAGGCAAAGGCAATTGCCCGCCACGAGGTACTCTGTACCTTGGATGATGTATTACGAGAGAGCGCTAAGCTATTGATGCCGGGCGGTCGTTTTTACATGGTACACAGACCGTTTCGTCTGGCTGAGATTTTAAGCAAAATGGTAGAATATAAAATTGAGCCGAAGCGAATGCGTCTGGTCTATCCATACATAGATAAGGAACCGAACATGGTTTTAATCGAGGGACTTCGAGGCGGTAAATCAAGAATGACAGTGGAAAAACCGCTGATTGTGTATAAGGAGCAGGGCGTGTACACGGACGAGATATATGATATTTACGGATATTGATTTGTAAGTTAATTTGTGATATTTAAACAAATTTTTAGAAAAAAGATTAGATAATATTGCAAATTGACAATGCTTCAAAAAGTGTTATATTTAAGTTAGTTAAACGTTTCACACGTTTATATATTTTTAGACTTAAGTGAAACGTTTAACCAATAATATTATTTGGGAGGTTGTTAACATGAAAAAGGCATTAGCAACATTATTAATTGCATCAATGGCATTAGGTCTTGTAGCATGTGGAGGCACAGAGACTAAGCAGCAAGGAGGTAATGATACTCCTTCAACTGAACAGGGGGTAGCAAACAAAGGAACGGAGGAGGAAGTAACAATTACTTATTGCAACTTTAATGCATCTGGCGGTAACGAGGAGACATTAAATGCAATGTATGAAAAATTTCATGAGGAATATCCAAATATTGTAGTTGAAATTGAAACCGTAGCATACAATGATTACTTCACGGCAATGCAGACGCGTGTTTCAGGAGGAACAGCTCCAGACTGTTATGAATTGAATATTGAAAATTTTGCAGCATACGCATCAAAAGGTGTTCTGGCAGACTTATCCAATGCTGATACATCAAACTTCAATGAGACAGCATTAAGCGCATTTAATGTAGACGGTACGCAGTATGGTTTGCCAGGGAATTTTTCAAATGTTGTTCTAATTTACAATAAAGACTTATTTGACCAGGCAGGCGTAGATTATCCTACAAATGACTGGACATGGAATGATGTTCAGATTGCAGCAGAAAAAATCAGTGCACTTGGTGAAGATATCTATGGTATTTATGCTCCACTTACTTACAATGAATTTTTCAAAGTAGCTGCGCAGTATGGCGGAAGTTTATTGAATGAAGATAAGACAGCGTTTACAATTAACTCACCGGAAAATATTCGGGCAGCACAGATGATGATTGATCGTGTATTAGTATCTAACGTACAGCCTACTACGGAGCAGATGGGCGGTATGGGTGACTGGGACTTATTCCAGAGCGGACGTCTTGGCATGATTCCTACAGGTATTTGGGCATTCAATACTTTCACGACAGGTTGTGATTTTGAATGGGATATCGTTGTAGAGCCAGGTGGAACAACAAAAGCAACGCATTTCTTCAGTAATGCATTAGTAGTTAATGCAGATAGTGATAAAAAGGAAGCTGCAATTACATGGATTACATGGTTAGCATCCAGCCCGGAAGCAGCACAGATGAGAATTGACGCAGGTTGGGATTTGCCGGCAATTAAAGACGAAGCAGTATTAAATACTTATCTTACTGTAACACCACCAGAAAACAAGGCTGCAGTATTTGAATCACTTGATTCTTTAGTAGTACCACCGGTTATCGAAGACTACGCAATGATGTCTGATATTATTACAATGAAATTATCGGAAGCAGCAAGCGGAAAAATTTCTGCAGAAGAGGCTTTGAATCAGGCTCAGGAAGAATGTGAAGCAGCCATTACTTTAAAGTAGAACGGAAATAAGTATGTCGAAACAGAAAAAGAAAAGCGGAAAAAATAAATTATTACAGGCATTGCCCTTTATGATTCCCAGCTTTATTGGAATGATAGTGTTTAGCTTTTTTCCAGTAGTGATATCCATTTTTTTAAGTCTTACAGATTGGAATGGGTTGGAAAAATTAACGGTTAATACAATTTTTGAGCATTTTGTTGGATTGGAAAATTACATCAAGATATTAAGCGGAAGTGAGTTTTGGAGAGTCCTTGGGCATACGCTGTATTACATTGTTCTTTACATTCCATTGGTATTTGTCGCTTCCATGGGAATTGCGCTTTTGTTGAATAAGAAGAAAAAAGGAACGATGGTTTTCCGTGTAATGTACTACATTCCTGTATTGACATCCTGGGTTGCAGCCAGTTTGATTTGGAAGTGGGTTCTTAGTCCAAAATATGGAATTTTTAACCAAATACTTGCAATATTAGGAATCAGTGGACCGGGCTGGCTGACAAGTGAAGTCTGGGCAATGCCGGGAATTGTATTAGCATCTGTCTGGAAAGACATGGGGTTTTTTGGATTGTTCCTCCTTTCTGGGTTGCAGGCGATTGATCCTACTTATTATGAAGCAGCAAGAGTAGATGGCGCAAATAAGTTTGTTACCTTTTTTAAGGTGACGCTTCCATTAGTGACACCATCAATTTTCTTCTGCCTAATTATGGCTTTAATCAATGCCTTCCAGTTATTCCCGCAGGTTCAAATTATGACGGAAGGTGGACCAAACGGCGCAACACAGGTAATGGTAGAACGAATCTACACATATGGATTTAGCTATTTTAAAATGGGATATGCATCTGCATATTCATGGCTTTTATTTGTTATTATTTTTGTATTGACGATGATACAGATGAGATTACAGAATGGATGGGTGCATTATGAGTCATAAAGTAAAAAATATTTTGGCAAATGTCAGCTATTATGCAATTTCTGTTTCAATAGCAATTATAGTAATGATTCCATTCTTTTGGATGATTTCAACTTCATTAAAAAGTAAGGGAGCGCTGATGGCGCTCCCTGTACAATGGATACCAGAAGAACCAACTCTTAATGCATATGTTCAGGTATTTCGAAAATTTCCTTTTTTAAAAGCAGTGGGAAATAGTCTTTTTATTACAATAAGCTACACATTGATTACCATACTTTCATCTTCAATGGCAGCATTTGCTTTTACAAAAATAAAGTTTCCTTTTGGGAATGGCCTTTTTAAAGTATATTTAGCTTCTATGATGATTCCTACACAGGTAACATTGATTCCATTATTTATCATAATGGACCGCTTACAATTGACGGATAGATATGCTAGCGTTATTACACCTTCTTTATTTAAGGCATTTGGGATTTTTTTATTGGTACAAAATATGCGCTCAATACCGAACGATTTCATAGAAGCAGCACAAATAGATGGCGCAGGATTGTGGTTTATTTATCGTAAAATTATGTTGCCTTTGACATTACCGGCAATTTTGACATTATCAATCACGACATTTATGGATAGTTGGAATGATTATTTGTGGCCATTGGTAATGTTAACGGACAGAGATAAAATGACGATTACATTAGCTCTTAATACATTAAATGGTCAGTATGCTACAGAGTATAATGTACTTATGGCAGGAAGTTTAATATCAATGATACCCATCATTCTTGTATACATTGGAGCAAACTCTAGAATGAAAACAGGAATTATGGTTGGTGGTGTAAAGGGATAAGAAAATGATTGATAATAAGATTATTAGAAATTTTACTGAAAAAGTAATTGGTGAGTACGTTGTTATAGAGTATGAATGCGATGCCAGCGCAGTTTTTGGGTTAGGAGAACGCTATTGTAGCGTAAATCATATCGGAAAGAAATTAAAGAGTTTAGTAATAGAGAAGTTTTGCGAACAAGGAGAAATTACATATTTTCCAATGCCTTTCTATCATACAAATGACGGACATGGAGTATTTGTAGAAACGGCATATGAAGTAGATTTTGATTTTACAGAAGGACATTTTTCAATTACATTGTCCAAAGAGGCAAAATATGAATTGCATTTTTTCTATGGAACGCCGAAAGAAATTATTGCACAGTTTATAGAATTGACAGGAGAAATAGTTTTACCTCCAAAATGGGCGTTTGGAGTTTGGGCTTCTGCGAATAGATGGAATTGTCAAAAGGACATTGAAGAGCAGATAGCATATGCTGAAAAATATAATTATCCTATTAATGTTGTTGTAATTGAAGCATGGAGTGATGAAGCTACATTCTATTTGTGGAATGGTTCAAAGTATACCGCAGTAGATGGTGGTGAATTTTTAAAGAGAGAAAACATTCAGTTTGAAGGTCCTTGGCCTTCGCCTGATAAGATGATAAAAGAGCTTCATGACAGAGGAATGAGGCTTGTGTTGTGGCAGATACCGGCGTTAAAAGAATTAGATCCGGGTCAGGTATGTGAACAACACGATAATGATTGTGCCTACGCAGTGGAACATAAATTAGTGGGAACAGATATGAATGGAATTCCTTATAAAATACCGAGACAATGGTTTGTTGGTTCCATGTTACCAGATTTTGCAAACCCAGAAACGAGGGATTGGTGGTTTGCTAAGAGAAAGTATTTGTTAGACATGGGAGTAGATGGCTTCAAAACAGATGGTGGGGAGTTTGTACATGATATAGATACGCTATTTTATAATGGAGTATCGGGTAAGGAAGAAAAGAATTTATATCCTGCTCAGTATGAAAAGGCATATACTGAATTTATAGGAAAAGATAGAACTTTATTTAGTAGAGCGGGATATTTGGGAGCACAGACAACTCCGATGCACTGGGCAGGGGATCAGATGTCGAAATTTTCTGAATTGAAATCTGTATTAACAGCAGGATTATCGCTATCTCTTAGTGGAGTACCATTTTGGAGCTTTGATATTGCAGGTTTTGCAGGGCCATTACCTAGCAAGGAACTATATTTACGTTCTACAGCCTTAGCAGCATTCGTCCCAGCAATGCAGTGGCATAGTGAACCGGTAAGTGGACAGTTTGCAGAGATTATGAAGGGAACTGTTGCTGTAAATGACAGAAGTCCATGGAATATGTCAGAATTTTATGGCGGTGATGAAGAAATTTTAGCGGTTTCAATCTATTTTGCGAATGTGCATATGAATTTTCTACCATACTTTTATGCAGAGGCAGAAAAGTGTGCAAAAGAGCGTACACCGTTCATGAAGCATCTTTATCTTGAATATCCAAACGATGAAAAGGTATCAAAAATTGAGGATGCATATATGGTGGGAGATTTGTTAGTTGCGCCTATAATTTCTGAGGGAGAAACAGGAAGAAATCTGTATTTACCAGAAGGAATGTGGTATAATTTCTGGGATGGCAGTAAAATGAAAGGGAAACAGGAAATATACGTAAAAGCTTCATATAATCAAATTCCTTTGTTCGTGAGAGAGGGAGCTGCTCTTACTTTAAATTTAGGTAAGACTGGAAAAATAGGTGCTTCCGTTGGAAACGATATTGAATGTACAGAGGGCTATACTTCCATCACTTATGATGAATCATTATGCATAGAGAAATACTGTCAGAAATTATTCTAAGAGATATTGGGGAATACAATGAGAAAAGTAACTATTAAGGATGTTGCTAATGAAACTGGATTGTCTATTGCAACCGTATCCTATGCCATGAGCGGAAAAAAGATTTTGCCACCTGAAACAGTAAAATTAGTCACGAATGCGATCGAAAAGCTGGGGTATGTAAAAAATATTTCAGCTAGTAGTTTGGTGAGCAATAAAAGCAATTTGATTGGTGTAGTTATCCCACAGACAGAGCCGGGAAGTGTAATGGTTTTTGAAAATCCATTTTATAGTGAAATTTTGTCTAGTATTGAGTATAACGCTAGATTACAGGGATATCATGTCATTGTTTCCGGCACAAATGCAGACGAAAAATATTTTACGTTGGCAAAGCAGCGAAACATGGATGGAGTTATTGTAATAGGCGCATATCCAGAAGATTTTTATGAAGGATTAAATCTTAGTAATATTCCTATCGTGCTTGTGGATTCCTATTTAGAAAATCATGAATATAAAGAAGTGAAATTAGATGATATATATGGTGGTTATATCGCAACAAAATACTTAATTGAGCATGGACATAATAAAATAGCGTTTATGTCTGGAAAGATAAAAGATGGCGGTGTCAGTGAAAAACGTTATCAAGGATACAAAAAAGCACTGAAGGAAAATGCGATTCCTGTGAATCCGAAATATGTTTTTAATGGAAATGTAGATTTTGAAGAAGCAAGAATATTGGCGAAAAGAATTGTAGAAGAAACAGATTGTACAGCTATATTTTGTATGGCGGATATTATGGCAGTAGGAGCGATAAAGGAGTTAAATAAAATGAAAATTAAAGTTCCTCAGCAAATTTCTGTAATGGGATATGATAACCTAAATATAGCAAATTATTGTACACCGGGGCTTACTACAATTGGACAGGATATTTTTAAAAAGGGGAAAATGGCTGTAGATTTACTCTGTAAAGCAATTGATAATAAAGAGGTAGAACAGGAAGAATGTGTACTTCCGGTAGAAGTGGTAGAAAGAGAGTCTGTTGCCAAACTATAAAGATGGAACGTAAATGGTGGAAAGAATGTGTGATTTATCAGTTGTATCCGAGAAGTTTTTACGATACTAACGGCGACGGAATAGGTGATTTAAGAGGCGTTATAGAAAAACTGGATTACTTGAAAGAGTTAGGTATAGGTGCAATTTGGCTGAATCCGGTTTACGAATCACCAAATGATGATATGGGATACGATATTAGTAATTATCAAGATATTATGCCCGAGTTCGGAACAATAGAAGATATGGATGAATTGTTGGAAAAAGCACATCAAAAAGGTATTCGCATTATTATGGATTTGGTTGTAAATCATACATCGGATGAACATGTATGGTTTATAGAATCTAGAAAATCAAAAGACAATCCATATAGAGATTTCTATATTTGGCGTGATGGGAAAGATGGAAAAGAACCAAATAACTGGGCATCTTTTTTTACCCCATCTGCGTGGAAATACGATGAGACAACAGACCAATATTATCTACATCTTTTTTCAGAAAAGCAGCCTGATTTAAATTGGAAAAATCCGGTGGTTCGTGAAAAGCTATATGAAATGATTAACTGGTGGTTAGATAAAGGAATTGATGGATTCCGAATGGATGTTATTAATCTCATTGCTAAAAAAGAGGGATTGCCAGATGGGGAAGGTGAACAGACAATTTCTGGCTATAATTTTTGCCCGGAACATTTTGCAAATCAGGAAAAATTACATGATTACTTAAAAGAGTTGCGCGAGAAATGCTTTTATGGAAGAGAGTGTATGTGTGTTGGCGAAACACCTTTTGTAAATCCTGAAATTGGAAAGAAATTTATTTCTCCGAAAGAAAAAGAGCTGGATATGATTTTCCAAATTGAGCTTATGGATATTGATAGTGGAAAGAACGGTAAATGGGAAATTGTTCCGTATACTTTGACAGATATAAAAAGTGATTTGAGAAAATGGCAAAAGGCGACGGAAGTCGGTTGGGGAAGTTTGTTTTGGTCTAATCATGATCAACCAAGACCACTATCTCGATTTGTAACGATTACATCGGAAGAAATGAGAGTTCGTGCGGCAAAGATGTTAGGTGTTGCAATGCATCTTTTAAAGGGAACATCCTTCGTTTATCAAGGCGAAGAAATTGGAATGATGAATGCATCGTTTACATCCTTGGAGCAGTTGAGAGATATTGAAAGTATTAAGTATTATGAAGAGGCAATTAAGGCTGGCAAAGCAGAGGAAGCATGGAATGCTATTCTGAAAAAGGGCAGAGATAATGCTAGAACACCAATGCAGTGGAATGATTCTGATTATGCGGGATTTTCAACTGCAGTACCATGGTTGATGGTGAATGAGAATTATAAGAAAATCAATGTGGCAGAAGCAGAGAAAGATAAAAATTCTATTTTGCATTTTTATCGAAAATTGATTCAATTCAAAGCATCAGATGAAGTGGCAATCTATGGTAAGTTTGAAGAACTTTTTGAAGAAGACGAACAGCTTTATGTATATAAGCGCTCCTTGAAAGACAATTCATTTTTGGTTATCTGTAATTTTTCTGAAGAGGAGAAGACATTTGATATGAATGAATATCAAGGGTTAGAATTGTTATTTCACAATTGTGAAAATACTTCTAATCAAAAACTTCTTTCATATGAGACGAGAGTGATAAAATTAAAATAATAAATGAGAAAGCACTTGTTTTACGAGAATGTGAGACAGGTGCTTTTTGCTAATATAGAATTGATTTTTACAAGATTGCAGAAGTGGAAAATTAAGATTATAATATTATTTTGAACAGGATTAGATTAATCGTGTACAGAATAACTTTTGAACAGAAGGGAGTACTTCATGGCAGGAAAATTGTTTTTGTGTGCGACACCAATCGGGAATTTAGAGGACATTACCTACCGTGTGTTACGCACATTAAAGGAAGTGGATTTGATTGCAGCGGAAGATACAAGAAATTCCATTAAATTGTTAAATCATTTCGAAATAAAGACTCCTATGACGAGTTATCATGAATATAATAAAATTGAGAAAGCATATCAGCTTGTGGATAAGATGCGGGAAGGAAAGAATATTGCACTGATTACGGATGCGGGAACGCCGGGCATTTCGGATCCGGGTGAAGATTTGGTACGTATTTGTTATGAGGAAGGCATCGAGGTGACTTCTCTTCCGGGACCTGCAGCATGTATTACGGCACTTACGATGTCAGGTCTTCCGACCAGAAGATTTGCGTTTGAGGCCTTTTTGCCAAGAGAGAAAAAGGAACGTGCACTGGTTTTGGAGCAGCTTAAGAATGAAACCAGAACTATCATTTTATATGAAGCACCGCATCATTTGGTGAAGACTTTGGAGGAGCTGCTTGAGACACTTGGAAACCGGAAAATTGCCGTGTGCAGGGAGTTGACGAAGCGGTATGAGGAGAAAACGCTGGCTTTTATTTCGGAAATGCTGGATTTTTACAAAGAGAATGAACCACGCGGTGAGTATGTGTTGGTATTGGAAGGAAAGAGCTTTGAAACCATTGCCGAGGAAGAGAAAAAAAACTGGGAAGCAATGACAATTGAGGAACATATGGCAGTTTATGAAGGTCAGGGGATTGACCGGAAGGAAGCCATGAAGCTGGTAGCAAAGGACAGAGGTATCAGTAAGCGGGATGTGTATCAGGCTCTTTTATAGGATGGGACGAAGATGAAGAAAAGAATGTTAGCGCTCTGTCTGTTTGGTGTAATGTGCGTATCAACATTGACGGCATGTGACAGACACGAATGGATTCGATATTTCAACAAAAAAATCGAGGCTTCTGTGGATAACGTTACAGAAAATACGGAAGATATGGATAATTCGGAAGCAATTGATGATGGGATTACTGATGATACAACCACATCAACAGAACCGGAAGAACCGGTCTATGAGGGACCGGAAATTTCCATTATTATGGTAGGAGATATGCTGATGCATACACCTGTGGAAAAAAGTGCGTTGCAGGAAGATGGAACCTACAGTTATGATGCTATTTTTGCAAATACGGTATCCAAGATTCAGGCTGCAGACCTTGCGATTGTGAATGAGGAAGTGATTATTGGCGGAGAAAAACTGGGCATTTCCGGTTATCCGGCGTTTAATGCGCCTTTTGAACTGGGAGATGATTTAGTGGAAGCAGGATTTGATGTCATCTGTCATGGGACAAACCATGCGTTGGACCAGGGAAAGAAAGGGTTGAAAAACTGTCTTACTTTCTGGGAAGAAAACTATCCGGAAATTCCGGTGCTTGGCATTCATGACAGTAAAGAAGACCAGGATGAAATCTATATTTATGAGCAGGACGGTGTAAAAATTGCCATTTTGAATTTTACCTATGGGACCAATGGAATTGCACTTCCATCGGATATGCCGTTTGCAGTGGACCTGTTAGAAGAAGAAAAAGTCGTGTCAGCAATTGCCAAAGCTGAAGAACTGGCGGACTTTACGATTGTCTGTCCTCACTGGGGAACTGAATATGAGCTTGGGACGACAAGCCAGCAGAAAAAATGGTGTAACATCTTTATGGAAAATGGTGTGGATTTGGTGCTCGGAACGCATCCGCATGTCATTGAGCCGGTCGAAATGCTTGTGGATGAGGCGACAGGACATTCCATGCTAGTGTACTATTCTCTTGGAAATTTTGTAAACTGGACATCCGGCAGCGGCGAGGGTATTGCAAATCGTATGGTTGGCGGAATGTCAGAAGTTACGCTCGGTATGGATGAGAACGGAGAGGTCTTCATTATGGATTATGGCGTGGAACCGGTGGTATGTCATTTGACAGAAGGAACGAATGGTGTGACGGTTTATTTTTTAGAGGATTATTCAACCGCTTTGGCCGGGCAGAACGAAATCGTAAAACAGGATGCCGATTTTTCCTATGCATATTGTGTGAACCTATGTGATCAGGTTTGGGGCGATTTGTGGAGAAAATAGAGCTGATATTACAACATAGAATAAGTAAAATAACTATAAGTTATCGAGCACATCATTTTGCATAATTTATAATTAAAATGCGAAAAGAAGTTCGTACATTCTGAATATTGTGCAGATGGGAAAAATTTGCTATCATTTCGAAAAAGATGAAAAGATATTCGAGGAGGGAACGAATATGAAAAAATTTATGAGTGTATTATTAGCAACCGCAATGGTTGCGACATGTCTGGCTGGATGCGGACAGAAGAGCGAAGGCGCAAGTCAGGCAGCAGGAACAGAAGCAGCAGGTGCTTCTACAGACGGAGCAGTATTTAAAATCGGTAGCATTGGACCGACAACCGGTGATGCAGCAATTTATGGTCAGGCCGTAATGAACGCAGCACAGATTGCTGTAGATGAGATTAATGCAGCAGGCGGTATCAATGGATATCAGGTTGCATTTAAGTATGAAGATGATCAGGCAGATGCAGAGAAATCTGTTAATGCATACAACTCCTTAAAAGACTGGGGTATGCAGATTTTAATGGGTTCTGTAACAACAACCGCATGTATCGCAGTCACAGATAAGACAGCAGAAGATGGAATGTTCCAGTTGACACCATCTGCTTCTTCCACAGATGTTATTATAAATGACAATGTATTCCAGGCATGTTTTACAGATCCTAACCAGGGAACCGCTTCTGCACAGTATATTGCAGATAATGGTCTTGCTACAAAAGTAGCAGTTATTTATGATAGCTCCAGTGTATATTCTTCCGGTATTGAAGCTACTTTCGTAGAAGAAGCACAGGCAAAAGGACTTGAAGTAGTAGCAGAGGAATCCTTTACTGCAGATTCTAAGACAGATTTTTCTACGCAGTTACAGAAAGCACAGAGTGCAGGCGCTGAGTTAGTATTCTTACCAATTTACTACACAGAAGCTTCTATCATCTTAACACAGGCAAATGGTATGGGTTATGCTCCAACCTTCTTCGGTGTAGATGGTATTGATGGTATCTTAGGGGTAGAAAATTTTGATACTTCTCTTGCAGAGGGTGTAGTTTTATTAACACCGTTTGCAGCAGATGCGGCTGATGAAGCAACGCAGTCTTTTGTTGCAAAATATAAAGAAGCTTATGGTGAAACACCAAACCAGTTTGCAGCAGATGCTTATGATGCAATTTATGTAATTAAAGCAGCAGCTGAAAAAGCAGGTGCTACACCGGATATGAGTGTTTCTGACTTAGGTGCGGCTTTAACAGCAGTTATGCCGGAGATTTCTGTAGATGGTTTAACAGGTGTTGGTATGACATGGAAAGCAACCGGCGAGGTTAGCAAGGCTCCAAAGGCAGTTGTAATTAAAGATGGCGCATATGTAGCTATGTAAATGAAACGTCCGTTTCAAAAACAAAGATTCACAATTAATTTCCAACAAAGAAGTTGGCTGGTCGGTGGTTTTTGATACCGCCGGTCAGCCTTTTTTTCATGATAATAGAAAGTTTGCAGCAGTTGGAATTGTATACCGGTATAAACTGTGTTATACTGGATAGAGTCATTTTAACGTATTAAAGAATGAAAGACAGAGGTGTTGTTATGAATTTCTTATCCTATCTGATTAACGGAATCAGTCTGGGAAGTGTGTATGCGATTATTGCATTGGGATATACCATGGTATATGGTATTGCCAAGATGTTAAACTTTGCACATGGGGATGTTATTATGGTTGGATGCTATGTGACCTTCTTAACCATGAGCAGACAGGGATGGCATCCGCTTCCGGCAGTCCTGCTTTCCATGGTTGTGTGTACAGCGCTTGGTATTACAATAGAAAAAATTGCATATAAACCGCTTAGACGTGCGATTCCTTTGGCGGTGCTTATTACTGCAATCGGCGTCAGCTATTTCTTACAGAATGCGGCATTGCTGATTTTTGGAGCAGATACCAAATCCTTTACATCTGTTGTTACACTTCCGGCGTTAAAGCTGGCTGACGGTGCACTTACGATTTCGGGAACAACGATAGTTACAGTTGTGGCTTGTATTGTTATTATGGTTGCATTAAGCCTTTTTATCAAAAAGACAAAAGCTGGTCAGGCGATGTTAGCAGTCTCAGAGGATAAGGACGCAGCACAGCTGATGGGTGTCAATGTAAACGCAACGATTTCCCTGACCTTTGCTATTGGTTCCGGGCTTGCAGCAATTGCCGGAGTACTGTTTTGCTCCGCTTATCCGACTCTGACTCCGTATACGGGTTCTATGCCTGGTATTAAAGCATTTACGGCAGCGGTTTTTGGTGGTATCGGATCGATTCCGGGTGCGTTAATCGGCGGTATTCTTTTGGGCATCATTGAAATTTTAGGTCGTGCCTATATTTCTTCCCAGTTGTCAGATGCGATTGTATTTGCGGTTTTGATTATTGTGCTTTTAGTAAAACCGACCGGTATTTTAGGCAAAAAGATGCAGGAAAAAGTCTAAGGGGAAGGATGAGATGGTATGAAGAAGTTAAATTTAAAATCTATGAAAAAACAGACCAGAGAGCAGCTATTTACATATACAGTTATTATCGTGGTTTACATAGTTGTACAGCTTTTGATTGCAGCGGGTTCTATGTCCTCTTTAATGCAGGGACTTCTTGTTCCGATGTGTACTTATTCCATCGTTGCTATCGGATTAAACTTATGTGTCGGCTATTTGGGAGAGCTTAGTATCGGGCATGCAGGCTTTATGTGCGTTGGCGCATTTACGGGTGCACTCTGCACAAAGTTGTTAGAGGGTACGATTACAAATAAAGTTCTGTTATTAATTTGCGCACTTCTTGTGGGAACTGTGGTGGCAGCACTTTTTGGCTTTTTAATCGGTATTCCGGTTTTACGTTTAAAGGGAGACTATCTCGCTATCGTAACGTTGGCTTTTGGCGAAATTATTAAAAATATTATTAACGTATTATATATTGCAAAGGATACGGATGGTTTTCACTTTGCCATTACAAACGGAAATGCAATTAAGTTGTCAGATGAGGGAATGTGGCTGATTAACGGTGCAAAAGGTATTTCCCGTATTCCGCATCTTTCTAGCTTTACGGCAGGAATTATTTTGATACTGGTTTCTCTTTTTGTGGTATACAATCTGGTAAATTCCAGAAGCGGCCGTGCGATTATGGCAATTCGTGATAATCGTATTGCAGCAGAATCCGTAGGTATCAATATTACAAAATTTAAACTGATGGCATTTACCATTTCTGCAGCGATTGCAGGTGCTGGCGGCGTGCTTTATGCACACAACCTTTCTACGGTTACCGCAACACCGGCGAACTTCGGGTATAATATGTCCATTATGATTCTGGTATTTGTAGTACTTGGTGGAATGGGAAATTTCCGCGGTTCCATTATTGCAGCAGCATTGCTTACGCTGCTACCTGAGGTATTGCGTGAACTAAAAGATTATCGTATGTTGATTTATGCAATTGTTTTAATTGCGATGATGCTGTTTAACTGGGCTCCAAAATGTATCGAATGGAGACAGAAGATAGTAACGAGATTAAAGAAAAATACAGGGAAGGGAGCGGCATAGTTATGGCATTATTGGAAGTAAAAAATCTTGGAATTTCCTTCGGCGGACTTCGTGCCGTAGACCGATTCCAGATTTCAATCGAGAAGGGACAGCTCTATGGTCTGATTGGACCAAACGGAGCCGGAAAAACAACAGTTTTTAATATGTTAACCGGCGTATATACACCATCGGATGGTGTTATTTTGCTGGATGGAGTAGATATTACCGGTAAAAAAACCATTGATATTAATAAAGCGGGAATCGCCCGTACGTTCCAGAATATTCGCTTGTTTAAAGAGCAGACCGTACTTGATAATGTAAAAATCGGTTTACATAATCAGATGACCTACTCTACTCTGACCGGTATTTTCCGCTTGCCAAAGTATTATAAGACGGAAGCTGCAATGGACGAAAAGGCAATGGAACTGTTAAAGGTATTTGATTTAGATAAAGAAGCAGATTATCTGGCTTCCAATCTGCCTTATGGTAAACAGCGAAAATTGGAAATTGCCCGTGCACTGGCAACGAATCCAAAACTGTTACTCTTAGACGAACCGGCAGCAGGTATGAATCCGAATGAAACAAAGGAATTGATGGATACGATTCATTTTGTCAGAGATGAATTTGATATGACGATTCTTTTGATTGAGCATGATATGAAGCTTGTTTCCGGTATCTGTGAAGAGCTGACCGTATTAAATTTTGGTCAGGTTTTAGCAGAAGGAAAGACAAGTGACGTATTGAACAATCCTCAGGTAATAAAAGCATATCTGGGTGAGTAATAGGAGGAGATTTACAATATGGCAATGTTGGAAGTTAAAAATCTGGAAGTATACTATGGTGTGATTCAGGCCATAAAAGGGATTTCCTTTGAAGTAAATGAAGGTGAGGTCATTGCGCTAATCGGTGCAAATGGTGCCGGCAAGACAACGACGCTTGCAACAATCACCGGAATGATAAGGCCGTCAGCAGGAGAGATTCTTTTTGAAGGGACAGACATTTCAAAAATACCGGGACATAAAATCGTATCCATGGGAATGGCACATGTGCCGGAAGGCAGACGTGTATTTGCGGAATTGTCTGTATATGAGAACCTAAAGCTTGGTGCGTATACAAGAAAGAACAAGGCAGAGATAGCAGAGTCTTTGGAGCGTGTTTACAAGAGTTTCCCAAGACTGGAGGAACGAAAAAATCAGTTGGCAGGAACCTTAAGCGGCGGTGAACAACAGATGTTGGCTATGGGGCGTGCGCTGATGTCAAAGCCAAAGATTATTTTAATGGATGAGCCGTCCATGGGCCTGTCTCCGATTTTGGTAGAGGAGATTTTTAATATTGTAAAAGAGATTTCCGCCAGCGGTACAACGGTACTGCTTGTGGAGCAGAACGCAAAAAAAGCGCTCTCTATCGCAGACCGTGCATATGTGCTTGAAACCGGTAATATTGTGTTATCCGGTGATGCGAAAGAAATGATGAATAATGATTCTATTAAGAAGGCTTATCTGGGAGAATAAATAAGGGGGCAAAAACAATGAAAAAGACGGTTATTACAATAGCAAGAAGCTACGGAAGCGGCGGACGTACTCTGGGTATGCTGCTTGCCGACAAATTAGGAATTAACTGTTATGACAGAGAGATTCTTCGTATGGCTTCCGATGAAAGCGGAATTAATGAAGCTTTGTTTGGTGAGGCAGATGAAAAGCTGAAAAAATCACCGCTTTTGTCTATTTTAAGAAAGAATCCTTATAAGGGCGGAGTCATTCCACCGGAGAGTTCTGATTTTGTATCCGATGATAACCTGTTTAATTATCAGGCAAAGGTCATTAAGGAACTGGCAGAGCAGGAATCCTGCATTATTATCGGCCGATGTGCAGATTATATCTTAAAGGATAATCCAAATGTACTGCGCTTGTTTTTTTATGCGCCGCTTGAGGATTGTGTGAAGCGTGTTATGAATCAGAACGGGCTTTCCGAAAAAGAAGCCATTAAGAAAATAGAAAAGATTGATAAGTACCGTGCAGAATACTGCCGTTATTATACGGGAAGAGACTGGAATGATGCGAGAAACTATGACTTCTGTCTGGATACCACATCTATGAGCTATGAGAAGCTGATTGAGGTTGTGGAGAATTTTATGCAGGTATATCAGAAATAAAATGTGTGGATGTATTTTTTCCCCAATAATGTTATAATGTTTTTATGAAATATTACATAAGGGAGGTTTTTACATGGATAAAAAAGCATTATATAACTTAAGTTATGGAGTTTTTGTTCTCACAACGAAGTCTGGCGATGTTGTGAACGGATGCATCACCAATACCTGTATGCAGGTAGCAAACAGTCCTACAAGAGTGGCTATCGCAGTGATTAATACGAATTATACCTGCGATTTGATAAAGGAAAGCGGTGTGTTTGCGCTAAGCATTTTAGATGAGACTTGTATGTTCCCGACCATTCAGCATTTTGGATTCCAGTCCGGAAGAGATGTAAATAAATTTGAAAACTTACAGGCTCCGACAGACATTAATGGAATTCCATATATTGGCTGGCAGACATGTGCTGTTATCAGCTGTAAAGTCGTAAGCAAAGAAGACTTGGGAAGCCATACGTTATTTATTGCTGAGGTAGTAGACGCAAAGCTCTTAAATGAAAAGGCTCCGCTTACCTACGCAGATTACCAGAGTAAGGTAAAACCGAAACCACAGGCAAAACAGGAAGACAAAAAGATTGTAGGCTGGCGTTGTAAAATCTGTAATTATGTCTATGAGGGAAGTGAACTCCCGGCAGATTTCAGCTGTCCATTATGTGGACATCCGGCAGAGGACTTTGAACCGATTTATGAAGAAAAATAATAGATATTAAAATGTGTTTGCATCATATCGGGAGATGGCATTATGGAAATTAAAGTTGATTATGATGTTTACCGCAATAATCCAAAAGAATTAGAGGAACTTTGGAATGCGGCTCACATTGATTCTCTAACGAAGCTGTTTAACCGCTATGGAATGGAAAAGTGGATTACCAACTTTATTGAAGAAAAAGCAGAAGACAGTTTATGCGCACTGCTGATTATTGACGTTGATAATTTTAAAAACGTGAATGATAATTTTGGACACATGCTGGGTGATGCACTTTTAGTGGACGTAGCTGACTATATTCGTGAAAATTTTTTAGATGAATATTTCCTTGGACGTGTGGGCGGAGACGAGTATCAGATTTTTGCACCGGCGGTAACAGAGAAACAGGTGATATTGGATAAAGCCGGAATGCTTTGCGAGGCAATTAAAAATAAATACCAGCAGGAGCACCAGAATTACGGTATTTCTCTCAGCATCGGAATTACATTTGCCAATCCTTCGGAAAAAAATTATTCTGAGATGTATAAGGAAGCAGACATTGCTCTTTATCGTGCAAAGGGACTTGGAAAAAATTGCTATGCGATATTTGAGGAAGAAGAGAAAAGTGAGATACTTACGAAGCAGCCGATAAGTAATACCAGACTTTTGAATGCGGGACGCAAGGATTTTGTAGAGCAGTTAGGTGAAAGTGGCTTTTCGGTATCTAAGGTTATGCTGGATAAAGTAATTGATATTTTGCAGGAGAACGAGGATCCGAAAACTGCTATTGAAAAAATGGCGAAGGTAATTGTAGAGACGTTTGATGTCACAAGAGCTTATGCCAGCTGTTACACAAAGGACCGCAGTCATATAGGAAAATCCTATTTTTATTCACAGGTGGAATCCAAAAACATTCCACCACGGCTTGCAGTATCTGCGGATGAATACAAGAAGAAATGTTTTAACAGTGACGGTATCTTTTTTTGCACAGATATTGAACAGACAACGGAGCCGATCCGAAGTGAACTACGCCGAATGGGCGTACAGACCCTGCTTCAGGTTTTTGTTTATAAGGACGGAGAAATTATTGGAACCGTAGGTGTCAATAACTGCGGCTATAAACGTTTGTGGCTGCAGAGTGAGATTGAAACCATGCATACGATTGCAAAACTGCTGACAAATCATATTTACCGGTTGCAGCAGGAATTAGATGAATAAAGAGATAAAAGAGAGCGGATGTGATTCTGGAAGACAGAAGGCATCCGCTTACGATATTCCTTAACGAGAAAAGGAGAAATGTACACGGGTTTACTAATATTATCTTGCCAACACCTTCAGCGAATGCTATACTGATTTCATTCAGGAAGCGCAATTCTTTGAATATCGGCTGCAACTCATAAACAGCCAAAAGCCTGTTTCGAAAGGCTTCTACTTGGACAATTCCGGCGGCTCGCCAAAGATTCCCAGGTATATCTTTTTACAAATAGAACATGAAAAAGAAAGAAATTGTTGTAAACGAATCACAGCACCTTTATAATTGTGGTAGAAAGTTTTATTTCAAAATGCACGTTCCGGTTTGTAAAAAGAACGATTTTTTAACAAATGAGGAAAGTGAGGTATGGAATGAGACAAAAGGACATGACAGAGAAGCTTCTGGAGGATTACGAGGATGTGTTCGCAGATATCGTAAATGTTTTGCTGTTTGGAGGGCACGAAATTGTTTTACCGGAAGCATTGGGAGATTCAAAGATAAGATCTCAATATAAGGCAGATGACACACAGCTTCATGAAATGGAACGCGATGTTATGAAGCTATGGAGAGATAAGAACGTCAATATTGCATTATGTGGAATCGAAAATCAGACAAAAGCAGAAAAGGATATGCCGTTACGGATATTAGGTTATGATGGAAGTTCTTACAGAAGCCAGTTGCTAAAAAATGCATCGGGCAATCGATATCCGGTGGTAACCATTGTTTTATACTTTGGATGGAAAACACATTGGAGTGAACCAACAAATTTGAAGAGTGTGGTTTCTATACCGACGGAGCTCGACGACTATATTAATGATTATAGGATTCATGTATTTGAAATCGCATGGCTTAGTGATGAACAGGTTGAGATGTTTAAAAGTGACTTCCGCATTGTTGCAGATTTTTTTACACAGATGAGGAAGCAAACAGAATATAATCCGTCACCACAGCAGATAGAACATGTTGATGCAGTATTGAAGCTATTATCCGTGTTTGGTCAGACGGATGAATTTGAACATTTGATTGAGACTGGTGAATCAAAGGAGGTTAAAAATATGTGCGAAGCAGTTGATAAAATCAGGGACAGAGGAAGAATACAGGGACTTGAAGAAGGAATACAGCAAGGCAGGGAACTTGGAATTCAACTTGGAATGCAGCAGGGAAAAGAACTTGGAATGCAGCAAGGAAGAGAACTTGGAATGCAGCAAGGAAGAGAACTTGAGCGAGAGCTAGGTATCAAAATATACATAGATACCTTAAGAGAACTTGGAAAAGACAACGATTTTATTCTCCAAAAAATAGCAGAAAAATATTCATTAACGGAAGAAGTTGCAAAACGATATCTGCAATAGAAATCAAAGTGTGACTGACATAAAACAAAACAGGGGGGAGATTTATAATGAATACCTACACCAAAAAGGAACGTAACATGTACCTAATCGGTCTCATGGGACAGAACGTGATTTACAATATCATTGCCACCGGAATGACTTTTTATTTTCAGAGTGTAATTTTTATTCCGGCGATAGCCATTAGCGTTATCATGGGCGTAGCGCGAATCTGGGATGCGATTAATGATCCGATGATGGGAACGCTTGTGGACCGTACGAGAACCAAATGGGGAAAATGCAGACCATATCTTTTCTTTGTGCCGATGATTGTTATGGTGACCACCTTCCTAACCTTTGTAAACGGTCAGTACTCGGAGTCGAATCCGGCAACAACAAATGCTTTGATTATTGGCTGGGCAGCAGTATCTTACATATTATGGGGAATGACGTATACAGCAGGAGATATTCCGATTTGGGGCATTACCTCGCTTATGACAGACAGCGAAAAAGACAGAGCCAGTATCCTAAGCCTTGCACGAATTGTGGCAGGTATTGCGGGAGCACTGATTTTACTTACGATTGTTCCGATTTCCCAGTCTGTGGGAGCTTCCTTTACAGCAGGAGGTATGAGCCAGAGTAAGGGTCTTCAATGGGGATTTATCGTGGTTTGTGGTGTGCTGACTGTGATCGGTTCACTTATGTTCCAGTGCGCAGCTTATGCAAAAGAGCGTGTGGTACAGCCTTCTGATGAGCATAAGGGATTTATTGATAATATTAAAATTATGTGGGCATGCAAGCCATTCCGCAGAATATTGATTTCCGGCGTTTTGAAGGCACCGATTCAGTTACTTCTTGGTGTAGCGATGACACTGATGTCTTACTATTATGGGGACAACGGTGGCGATGGACAAAGCTACATGCTTTATATGGCAGTACTTGGCGGTGCGATGTATGGCAGCCAGTTTATTGCGATGGGGCTTGTTCCAAAGCTTTGCCAGAAGTTTGAAAAGCGCGCGGTATACAATGTCAGCACGGCAAGCGGCGCGATTCCGTTTGCTGCAATTTTTATCATGTACCTGATGGATGGAACAAGGCTTTATGAAACACACTGGCTTGTATTTACGGCAATTATGTTTGCATTTGCAGGAGCGGGAATCGGTGCTTCAACGGTGATGCAGTCAATCCTGATTGCAGATTGTGTAGACTTTGATGAGCAGCGTACCGGTTATCGTCCGGATGGTATCTTTTTCTCCGGACAGAGTTTTATTACAAAGCTGGGCGCAGGAATTTCTTCCTTTATTCAAGGTATTGTATTTGCGCTGGTTGGGTTTAGCGGTGATGCCGTTGCGGCTTGTAACGAGGCGCTTGCAGCATCTCCCGCAAATGACTTTTTGTTTGCAACAGCTCCGGAATTTGAAGCGTATCGTTTTGGCATGTTCTTTTTGATTTCAATACCGACAGCGGTTTCCTGCGTTATTGCAGTGCTGCCGATGCTAAAATATGAGATTACGAATAAGAAGCATAAGGAAATTATGGAAGAGTTAAGTGCAAGACGAAGTATTGGTGAAAAATAAAGCACATTGGTACTTAGTAAAAAAGATCATAAAAGTAAAGAGTGGCCGAAAAGCCACTCTTTTTTTATCTCTTGATATCGTAATTCATATCCATCAAATTGCGGATACTCTGTACATCATCTGTAATGTTTGCATCGCCGCGGATGGTATGCTTGATGGCACTGCTTGCAACGGCAAAGTTTGCAATATCCATTGGTTTGTAGTTATGCATCATGGCATAGATAAGTCCACTGGCAAATGCATCTCCTCCTCCAACTCGGTCTAAGATGTTGAAGTGGAATAGCTTGCTTTCAAAGGTATGATCTTCATACCACAAGAAGGCCTTCAGGCTGTTTTCGCTGCCGCTGTGTGCATAGCGTACATGGCGTGCGATACATTTGATGTTTGGATAGCGCTCTACGAATTTCTGGAAAATTTCATCCTGCTGTTCATAGCTTGGCTGAAGCGGTACGCCGTCCTTTACATCACCCTTGCTGTGGTCATTTTCATCTTTCCAGAGATGATAAGGTTCGATACCTAAAAGCACATCTACATATGGGAGGCACTCGGTACAGAAATCTCTGGCTTCTTCCCAGGTCCAGAGTTTGCTGCGGAAGTTACCGTCAAAGCTGACGGTGATGCCTTTTTCTTTTGCAACCTTTAAGCAGTCCATGGTCAGCTTTTTGCAGTTTGGTGCTAAAGCCGGGGTGATACCGCTTAAGTGAATCCAGGTAAAGCCATCGAGCAATGCTTCGATGTCGACTTTACTAAAATCATATTCTGTAATGGCACTGTGTTTTCTGTCGTAAATCACCTTGCTTGCACGGATTCCGTAACCGGTCTCGAGGTAGTAGCTTCCAAGACGGTGTGTCGGAGTTTCTTCCGGGGTACTTAAGATAACTGGTGTACAATGTACGTCGTTACTGCGAAGCAAACGGATGGCACTTTTTCCTAAGCTGTTGTCCGGGACAACAGTAAAAAAGGTGCTGTCAACGCCGAGGTTTGCCAATGCCAGTGCAATATTGGCTTCGCTTCCGCCATAGCTGGCCTCAAAACTGTTTGTCATACGGATTTTTTCGTAGTTTGGCGGTGTCAGACGCAGCATGATTTCGCCGATGGTAATAAATTTATGTTCATTTTCGTTGCTTGTAAGCAATGGATTTTTGTGTTCCATATATCCTCTCTATACTTTCTTATTTATTTTGCACAAAAAAGCCTTTATTTTAGCCAT
>CALZGM010000026.1 GCA_945787015.1 uncultured Roseburia sp. | reverse complement strand
TAATAGAACTTCTTATATGCGTACATCCGAATAGAAAAAAGTCAGTCTCTTTCTCGCTTCCTCAATATACGAAACAATAAATCCAAATTTTGGACTAAATACCCCTATTGCACCGCAAGCAGAAAATGATATACTAAAAATAAATTCCTACAAAAATTAGAAAGCGGAGGACTACCCACATGAATATTTTATTTTTAGAATACCCGAAATGCAGTACCTGTCAAAAAGCGAAAAAATGGCTGGATGCACACAATCTTTCTTATACTGACCGCCACATCAAAGAGCAGAATCCTTCTATAGATGAATTAAAGCTTTGGCATGAAAAAAGCGGTTTAGATATCAAAAAATTCTTTAATACCAGCGGAATGCTGTACAAAGAAATGGCATTAAAAGACAAGCTTCCATCCATGTCTCTCCAAGAACAATATACACTGCTTGCCACAGATGGCATGCTGGTAAAAAGACCTCTCATCATAACTGATACTGCTGTATTAGTCGGTTTCAAAGAAGCGGAATGGGAAAAGGAGCTTTTAAATGAATGATAAAGTACGTGAACACCTTTCTTTTGAAGGCCGCGTTCAGGAAGTCGGATTTCGCTATAAAATGAGGATGCATGCTGAGCACTATCATGTAACCGGCTGGGTCAGAAATGAATACGATGGTTCTGTCTCTGCTGAATTACAAGGTTTTCCGGAAGATATTGACCGCGTAGTTCAAGAACTTTACCGGGATCAGTATATTCGAATCGATTGGATTTCGAGACGTCAGATTGCATTGGCAGCGGATGAGACAGGATTTCGGGAAAAAAACTAGCCATAATCCCAAACTCAATCACTAATTGAGTTACATTTTTACGCTTTTCAAGCAATACTTGATTGGATTTTTTATTCTCAAATGTTATCCTACTATTGACCGGTCGAAAAAATGATAGCGAGGAAAAAATGATGTTTGATACTACTAAAATTGGAAAGAAAATTAGAACTACAAGAAATGAAAAAAATATGACACAAATGGATTTGGCAGACGCGATGGGAATCAGTTATCAGGCAGTCTCCAACTGGGAACGTGGAAATTCCATGCCGGACATTTCAAAGCTTTCCGAATTATGCCGGATTCTCGACCTGAATCTGGACGAGCTGATTGGGGAAAGTGAATCAACCAAAACCGTAAAAAAAATCATCTCCGATGAGAATGCATCTATCACGTTAGAAGAGCTTGCCGAGGTCGCTCCTATTGTTACTCCCAAAAAAGTAGAACAAGTTTTAGAAGAAAATAAAGGAACTAACGACTCCATAGATATGGATGCCCTCATTGCATTAGCACCATACTTAGATGACAGCTATTTAAATGAAATTGCCGAAAAAGTTTCCGTAGAACATCCATCACAACTGGTAGGTCTTGCTCCCTATCTTGAAGATGATACGCTAAACCGGATTGCTCTACGATATGCAGAAACAATAGATGAGGGTTCTTTGGATACTCTTATTGCTTTGGCACCTTTCTTGGAAGAAGAAACTCTGGACCAACTGGTTGATAAATATTTGTCACTTGAAAGCTGTGATATTAAGAATCTCACCGGATTATATCCATTTCTATCAGAAGAGACCGTGCGCAAAATTGCTGACCGGATTATGAAAGCAAAAGACTATCATGCGTTATCGCAGATTGCACCATTTATGTAGAGCTATCTTGAGCCCTACACTATGATATAGGAAACCGCCATGAAAAAAGAGTGCTGTCACTTCACCGATTGATAATCGTTTACGTGACAGCACATTTATTAATCTCTGTTCTTAAATAACTCTGCAATCTGCTCTGCAGTTACTACATCCTCCTTATTATTTTCAGAGACGTATGTCGTACTTCCGGTAATACTATTTACCGTTTCATCCATCTCCTGCTGCATCTGACGGCATTTTGTATCCGTAGCAATCGCTTCCATAATTCTGCGTATATCCTCCGGCGAAAACATACTGATTGCTTTTGATAAATCGTGAATGTTATCGCGATTCACTTTTAAGGTGCCGCCCTCTGTTAATGGAATCGTAATCACATCTTTTGGATTTGTCATATCTCCAAGACAAATAGCATTGTGTTGTTCATCACAAACAAAAATCACTCCGTTATACTCAATAACGCCATCCTTTGCCAGATAACCATATGGAACCTTTAAAGAGCCTCCGTTCCTCATACTTAATACTTCTTTCAAACTTTGCCCCTGCAGCATTTTTTCTTCGTCAGCACGTTTTAATAAAAGCTCTTTTTCTTCCTTCTCTTCATCCATTTTCGCAAAGCGGACTTTCTGTTCTTCTTTTACTTCATCAAGATAATTATCTACTCCTTCCAGCATCTTATCCCAGACACTTTTCGTAAATGCATTTCCACCTGTAATGATTGCTTCTTCTGCATCACCATTTTTCAGTTTTTCCAGTATCTGTGTCCGACGTTCCTGTAGTAAATTAATCGCCTGATTTTGAATAGAACCCACTGAATTTATCATGTATTTTCCCTTTCAAAATCCTCCCTGAATCTGTTTTGAAAATCCATTTTCCCGTTACAGAATATATCGGCTATTAACTACAAAAACTTCAGCATATTTTACATTTACTGCTGCGTCCTCAGCTCCTCTAATGTTCCAAAGCTGTATCCCATCTCCTCCCACTTCGTTAGCAGTTCATCCAATATCTCACTATTCGTTTTCGAAGTGTTATGTAAAAGCACAATGGCTCCCGGATGAATACGTTTTGTCAGCTTATTCATTGCTTCTTCATGACTTGGCTGCTTATCCACGTTCCAATCTACATGTACAAGACTCCAGAAAAAGGTGGAATAGCCAAGTTCTTTTGCCATTTCCAGATTTTTGGTACTGTATTTGCCCTGTGGAGGTCTATAATACATCGCCATATCGGTTCCTGTCAGTTCTTTAAAGGCATTCGCCACATCGTCCACTTCCTTTTTAAAAGAAGCCAGATCCGAAATAGATGACATGTCGGGATGATGATAGGTATGATTGCCAACCGTATGTCCGTCTGCAACCATCCGTTTCACCTGTTCCGGTGCGGATTCCACATAATGTCCCACAACAAAAAATGTGGCCGGTGCATTATGCTTTTTTAAAGCATCCAACATCGCATCCGTATAGCCATTTTCATAACCACAGTCAAATGTAAGATAAATCACTTTTTTATCTGCACTTCCCACATAATAGGCATCATATTTCTTTAGTTCCGCTGCTGTTGCATTGCCCACCGGCTGGCCGCCCTCCGGAATATCCGTAAATCCGGTTCCCCAGTCCTCCGTTTTCATAGCTATGCTAAACACACCCACACATTCCTGCTTAAACTGAGCCGTAAAACGTCCCAGGAAAAACATCAATAAAAACAGTAAATAAATGCCAACGTATTTTGTGTACTTCATACTCAAAACCTTTTGAATTGTTCCCTTTAGTTTCTTTTTCATTTCCATTATTTTCACAAACAGTCACTTTCTGTTATACTGGTTTTTATAAAAATATATGAAAGGAAACGCTGCTCTATTCAAAAGAAATTATGGCACTAACCGATGTATATCTCTTGGAAACAGCGTAGATAATCGTACATTTTCCAGCTCTAAAAGCTTACTCGTAAAACGTTCCAGGCCAAGACCTAAGCCGCCATGTGGAGGCATACCGTATTTGTGCATCATCAGATAGCTTTCAAACAATTCTACGTTCATTCCCCGCTTCTCCATCTTTTTCACTTGTTCCTCATAAGAATGAATCCGTTGACCGCCTGTCGTAATCTCAAGACCTCTGAATAACAAGTCGAAGCTTTCCGTTTCATCCGGGTTTTCTGCACATTCCATCGCATAAAAAGGACGTTTTTTGCTTGGATAATGTGTTACGAATACAAATTCACTTCCTGTTTTTTGTTTCATCAGTTCACACAAAAATTTCTCTTCTTCCGGTTCAAAATCTTCATAGTCCTTTATTTTGCGATGATACTCTTTTGCTATGAGTTCCTTTGCTTCCCTAAATTTTATTTTGGGTATCGTTTCCATCTCCGGCAATTCTACCTGAAGCAGTTCCAGTTCTGCCACATACCGTTCTTTCAGGCAGCGCATTACATTTTGCAGCATTTTTGTTTCTATCTCCATAATTTCTTCAAAGCTTTCAATATAACCCATTTCAAGGTCCACGCCGGTGTATTCGTTCAAATGTCTGGCTGTATCATGTTTTTCAGCCCGAAACACCGGGGCAATCTCAAATACTCTTTCAAATACTCCAACCATCATCTGCTTATAAAACTGCGGACTTTGCGCCAGATATGCTTCCTTCCCAAAATAATCCAGCTTAAAAATATTTGCACCTCCTTCTGCCCCTGCATACACAATCTTCGGTGTATGAATTTCCGTAAAGTTTTCCCGCATCAAAAATTCACGCATTCCACAGGTTATGCCTTCCTGAATTTTAAAAATTGCACGCTGTTTTTCATTACGCAGGGTAATCGGTCTGAAATTAAGCAGATTTTCAATGGAAGTGTCTACCAGCTTATTGTTAATGACAATCGGTGATACTTCTGCCGGCTTTGATAATATTTCCACTTCCTTCAGCTGCAGTTCATAACCGGTTTTCGAGCGTGGTTCCTTCACTACCTGCGCTGTAAAAATAACGCAGCTTTCTTCCACTAATTCTTCTAATGGAAATTTTGCCTGTTCCTCAGAATAGATGCACTGTACGACTTTCCGCTTCGTTCTTAGCAGCACAAACGCAAAGCCGTGCATTTTACGGATTTTGTAAATGCTTCCGTGGATTTTCACTTCACTTTCGATGTGATTTTGCAATTCATTTGCTTCTACTGTTTTCATAATTTTCTTTCCTCTCTTCTGGCTTCTTTGCCGTTTTTAAATGTATAAAAAGAGAGCCACATCAGTAAAATAAACTTTACCAATGTGGCTCTCTTCATATTCCTTCCACATAGGTACAACACAAATAGCGCTTGTACCTATGAATTCTATTTCACAGCTACAAGCGCTATAAATCGTCGTCCCTATTCAACATTGTAAGATGTTGATACTGATTCATTACAGCTGCCTCCGTTTGAATTTTTTCAAAGGATAGCACTTTGGAGGCGAATTGTCAATTACTTTTTATCTGTTTGCCTTATATCCGCACTTTGGGCAGGCCTCTAAATCCTTATAGATAAATCCACAGCGGAAACAGCAGATTTCTTCATGGGATTCTTTCGCCAGATATACTTCCTTTCTGGAGAACGGCTTTTCCTGCAAATATTTCACAAAAGACTCCAATACCTCTGCCAGTTTTGGCAACATTGCTACCTCCACGACGTAGGGGAGTTTTATTCTTTCACCATTTTTAAGGTGAACATATAGCCCCTTATTCAATAGCCCTGTTGAAGCATCAATAGAATCAATACTGAAAACAGAAATATGATAAGAGGTCGTCAAGTTACTGTAAAATATATGCTCCGGCGTCAAAAACATCCCCTTATCACCGGACTTATTACGTGAAGTGTCAGCCAGCCAGATAGGATACTCAAACGGTCCGATTCCAGCACCGTAAGAAGCTTTTGCAAAATCAATTACTTCCGTTTCCTCTTTTGTGGTTTCTTTCATTATAACACGGCGCGCCGGATAAAAATGATGCCTCTCATTTTCTCCAATTCCTGCCTCTGCCATTTCTTTCTTTAACTTCTGAACCAATAATTCACATTCATCCGATTTTATTTTTGACAAGCGTCGCTCCAGTTGTTTTAAAGCGTCCGCTTTCAATTCCGGTAAAATATCTGCTTCCTTTAATCTCTCATAGGCTTCTTCTCCTTCTTCAGATGACATTTGCATCATATTTCCAAGAATCCTGTCTAAATAAGCCTCATCCAGCTTCTGAAGTCTTTCTCTTACTTCTTTCACATATGGTGCTGCTTCTTTGGCATCATATTCTCCTGCAAAAAGACTGTCCAATATATTCTGCAATTCATTCCTATCAGTCGCTCTGGCACTACGTAAGCGTTTTTCTATGATACGGATATCCTTTGCCGGACTTGTATTTTCTCTCTTTCCCGTTTCCTGTGAATAGTTCTTTCCCGAGGCTGTTTTTTCCCGTATAGTTGCTTTTTCTGGCACAACATTTCTATCTGCTGAATCGTTTTTCTCCGGTATATATGTTTTCTCCTGTGTGGTTGCCTCCCTGGCTCTTCTTTCCATTTTTTCAACATAAGAAGTCTTGACGACTTCACCACTTACCGGTTTATCTCCCGATGTTTTCCGCCCATCAATTCCTTGCATGACTGCTTTTTGTTCCTTCGCAGCCAAAGGTTCTTCCTTCTCTTTTCGATATTCCTCATATGCATCACGTGTAATACCCGTCATTCCAAAGAGTTTATCCCGTTCCGGTTCCTCTAAATCGGCGGCTTCAATCTCTCCATAGATTCGAAGCATCACCAATCGATTCTTATTTCTTGCACCCTCTATCTTATCCTTTAATCGTGTACCATTATCCTGTCTTCGAAGCCACTTTGCTGATTCCAATAGTTCGCTACGAACACTTTCTGAAATCACAGAATCCACCGTAATCTGTTTTACTAATTCCGTACGCTGGCGTTCTGACAAACGTGGAAAAAGATTTAATCTGGCTTTATATTTCTCAATTTTCTCTGTTACTTCTTTTTGCTCTGTTGCCTCTGAACCGATTTTACTGTTAACTGATTTACCATTCTGTTTCTTTTGTTTCTCGTTCTGTGCCTTATTTTCACGAACTTTTTGCTCCTTCCAAAGAGCCCCTTGTACCTGTTCTGTCACTTCTTCCGGATAAAAGCCCTCTTCCATTTGTGCAAAAAGTTCTGAAAAATCCCGGTCAGATAGTTTCTGAAGTTCCTCTATTACTCGCTTTAATTCAGGTAATTCTAATGGTTCTATAGTCCTTTTTGAGGTAGCTGTCGCAGTTTCCAAACGCTGATTCACATACTCATTATAGTTATAGTTACTGACCTTATCTCCATTCTTTCCAAGCAACTCCTGATAATCCGCATAGGCTGCCGCATCTCCCAGAAAATCCATAAGATAACATTCACCGTCAATCAGTAGGCGTTTTGGTCTCGGTGTATAAAAACGATAGCAATTATGGCAGGTAAAAGCTCTTGCCAGCCGTACCTGTCCTTCCGTGGTATCAATTACAAATTCTTTTCCTATCGGATAAACCACTGCATGCATCTTCCCACTACACTGTGGGCAAAGATAACTTGTCAGATAGAAATTATTGCCTAAACGGTTTTCATTTCGTTCTTTTATCGTAGTTTCTTCAACGCCAAAATTTTCATAAGTCTGCTTCCAGATTAACTTATGCCAAAGCCCCTGGCTCTCTTCCTCCGGTACCTCAAGTTCCTTTTCTTTATGTTCAATGGCACACTGCACCACATCTTCATATACGATGCGCATTCCCTTCTGATAAAACCAAAAATGTTCCCTCGTATAATCCGGCTCAACATCAATTTCGCCAAGAATGTTTTTAAACAGTTGATTTAGCTGGTTATCATCCTTCTCTACCTTTAGCCCCTTAATATTGCCCCATTTTCCAAAAGCATACAAAAGCATATTGATTACATTTTTGATATATCCATTATCTCCAATCATCACTATAGACTGAGCAGGGATTTCTAAATCAATGATATTTGTCATTACCTTCCGGCTTTCAAAGTGAAAAAAAAGTGAACGAACTTCCCCCTGTAAAATCATACAGTTATCAATCACCACAAAAAGTCCATTCCAATTTACCTGGACATTCATATTCTCAATCAATTTATCAAAGGTTGCTTTTAAATCCGGTGTCGCAGTTAATACAGTCATTCGTCTCTCCCATAAACATTATTCTCTTATAAGTATAGTACTTTTGGCAGGTCTTTTCCACTCAATTATAAAATCTTTATAAATTATTAGCACTCACTACAAAAGAGTGCTGATTTTCTATTGACATTTCAAAATCACAGTTATATTATCTTATTTATGAGGAAATCATGAATGAAATGTTACATCACTATATAGATGAACGAAAAAGGAGTGTTATATTATGGCAGAAAAACATGGAAATCTTTCAATTAACAGTGATAACCTCTTCCCTATTATCAAGAAGTGGTTATATTCCGATCACGATATTTTCTATCGTGAATTAATCAGCAATGGCTGCGATGCTATTACAAAATTAAAAAAATTAGATATGATGGGGGAATATCCGCTTCCGGCTGATTACAAACCACAGATTCAGATTATTGCAAATCCGGAAGAAAAGACTTTAAAATTCATTGATAATGGTCTTGGTATGACAGCTGAGGAAGTAGATGAATATATCAACCAGATTGCTTTTTCCGGTGCAACTGACTTCATCGAGAAATACAAAGATAAAGCAAATGACGATCAGATTATCGGTCACTTCGGTTTAGGCTTTTATTCCGCATTCATGGTTGCAGATCAGGTAACCATCGATACCCTTTCCTATAAAGAAGGAGCAACCCCTGTTCACTGGAGCTGCGATGGCGGTACTGAATTTGATATGACTGACGGCTCAAAAGAAGGCGTTGGTACCGAAATCACTTTATTCTTAAATGAAGACAGTCTGGAATTTGCAAATGAATACCGCGCAAGAGAAGTTATTGAGAAATACTGCTCTTTCATGCCGACACCAATCTTCTTATCAAAGGCAAATGCCGAACCACAGTATGAAACGATTGATGCAGCTGATAAGCTCGATACGGATACTGTAGTTGAAGAAATTCATGAAGAAGCAAAGACTGAAGAAAAAGAAAATGAAAACGGCGAAAAAGAAATCGTAGAGGTTTCTCCTGCCAAAGAAAAGCTTAAAATTGTAAAACGTCCTGTTCCGCTTAACGATACAAATCCACTTTGGGCAAAAAATCCAAAAGATTGTACAGATGAAGAATACAAGGCATTTTACCGCAAAGTATTTTTAGACTATAAGGAGCCATTATTCTGGATTCATTTAAATATGGACTACCCATTTAACTTAAAGGGTATTCTTTACTTCCCTAAGATTAATACAGAATATGATTCTATTGAAGGAACCATCAAGCTTTATAATAATCAGGTATTTATTGCTGACAACATCAAAGAAGTCATTCCGGAATTCTTAATGCTTTTAAAGGGTGTCATTGATTGTCCGGATTTACCGCTTAATGTTTCCCGTTCTGCATTACAGAATGACGGTTTCGTGAAAAAGATTTCTGAATATATCACAAAAAAAGTTGCTGATAAGCTCATCGGCATGTGCAAAACCGAAAAAGAAAGCTATGAAAAATACTGGGATGACATCAGTCCATTCATCAAATTTGGTTGCTTAAAAGATGGTAAATTCTGTGATAAGATGAATGATTACATCCTCTTTAAAAACTTAAATGATGAATACCTCACACTTCCGGAATTGCTCGTAAAAGAAGAAGAATCAAAAGCTGTAGATGCAGATGGTAATCCGGTAGAAACAGAAGAAGTGACTGCCGAAGCAGAGGACAAACCGGCAGACGGTGCTACAGATTCCGAGGAAGAAAAAGACGATCGCAAAGTTGTATACTATGTAACAGATAAAGTATTACAAGGACAGTACATTAAGCTTTTTAAAGAGCAGAATATGCAGGCTGTTATCTTAGACCACAACATTGATACCTCTTTCATCTCACAGTTAGAGCAGCGTAACGAGCATTACAAATTCATGCGAATTGACGCAGACCTGACAGAATCCTTAAAGGATGAATCTTCCGAGGAAGAATTAAAGGCAGAGACAGATGCTTTAACAGAAGTATTCAAAAAAGCTTTAAACAATGAAAAGCTCACCATTAAGGTTGAAAAACTCAAAAATGAGAACATCTCTTCTATTATCACTCTTTCTGAAGAAGGAAGACGTATGCAGGATATGATGAAGATGTACGCCATGAATGGCATGGGTGGCATGGATATGAGTATGTTTGCAGCAGACCAGACTTTAACCCTTAATGCCAATAATGCTCTTGTAAAATACATCTTTGAAAACAAAGATTCCGAATATGTTCCGATGTTCTGTGAACAGCTTTACGATTTGGCTGTCATTGCAAACCAGCAGTTATCAGTAGATGCCATGACAAAATTCGTAGAACGAAGCAACAAAATTATGATGTTACTTGCAAAATAATAAGAGTAAAAATGCACTGGAGAAGATTCCTATAAATCTTCTCTTGTGCATTTTTTTTATTGTGTTAAAATAGAGAAATACACGATAAAACGGACTTAAGTCCGTAAGATGAGGCAAGTTAAGTTATGAATACCTTTCAATTTATTTTTCAGTACATTAAAAAACATCGGTTTCGATATATTGCCGGTATCATTACTCTATTTATTGTTGATTTTGTTAATATCTATATTCCAAAATTTACAGGAATCATTACCGATGGGCTTACCGCCCGTACAATTGACTGGAATGGTGTCGTTCGCAATTTAATTTGTATTGGTCTTTTAGGATTAACGTTGGCAATCGGCCGTTTTTTTTGGCGTTTTTTCCTCTTTGGTGCTGCACGTAGAATTGAAAAAGAACTGCGGGACGATATGTTTGCCCACCTTGAAAAACTGGATGTAGAATACTACAACGAGCACAAAACAGGTGACCTGATGACCCGTTTTACCAGCGACTTGAATGCAGTCCGGATGTCTATTGGTCCTGCTGTCATCAGTGCCTTTGATGCCTCTGTTATGGCAGTTATGGTAATTGCCCAGATGATGATTTATGTTAATGTAAAGCTCACTCTGCTTGCAATTATTCCTATGCTCTTGATTCTGTTTGGCGAATTATATTATGGAAAAATTATTCATTCCCGCTACATCGCTCGTCAGGAAGCAGTTTCTGATTTGACTGACTTTGTACAGGAAAGCATTTCCGGAGTCCGCGTTATAAAAGCTTTTGTCCGTGAACGCGCAGAACTTCGCGCTTTTGCCAAGGAAAATGCCAATACAAAAGAGAAAAATTTAGATATTGCAAGGCTAACTTCTATCATTATGCCATTGCTTGATGTCATTATCGGTATTTCTATATTAATCGCATTAGTTTACGGTGGTTATCTTGCTTTAGTTGGCGACATTACACTTGGTCGTTTCGTCGCTTTTAACCAATACATCAACATGTTGGTATGGCCAATGTTAGCCTGTGGGGATGCCATTAATATGTTTTCCCAGGGTTCTGCTTCAATTGGTCGAATTCAGAATATTTTTAATCAAAAGCCGGAAATATTCGATCATGAAGAGACAAAACCGGTCGAAAAAATTAAGGGAGACATTACTTTTTCACACCTTACCTTTATTCACCGCGGTCATAGTGAACCTACTTTAAATGATATTAATTTACATGTGCCTGCAGGTACTACTCTTGCTATTATTGGCAGAACCGGAAATGGGAAATCAACCCTTGTGAATCTTCTGCTTCACCTATACAATACCAAACCGGGCATGCTGTTAATTGATGGCAAAGACATCAATACCATTGCATTAAAAACCTTACGTGAAAACATTGCTTATGTTCCTCAGGATAATTTCCTTTTCTCAGATACACTAAAAAGCAATATTTCCTTTGGTGTAGATGAGGAGGATATGGATGCCATTACCCGTGCAACGGAAGCCGCCTGCATTCATGACAACATTATTTCCTTTCCGGAGGGCTATGATACCATCGTCGGTGAAAGGGGTGTCACCTTATCCGGCGGTCAAAAGCAGCGCAGTTCCATTGCCCGTGCCCTCATGAAGGATGCTCCGATTTTAATTTTGGATGATGCGCTTTCTGCAGTTGATACCGATACAGAAGAACGTATCCTGCATAACTTAAAGGAAAACCGTGCCGGTAAAACGACTATTCTTATCGCACACCGTATTTCAACCATTCAGAATGCAGATATTATTATGGTATTGGAAGATAGTACAGCAAAGGAAATCGGGAATCACGAAAGTTTGATGGCATTAAAGGGTATCTATTATGATATGTTTGAGAAACAACAATTAGAAGCTGCCATAGGCGAAAAGCGTGCTGCCTTTGAAGCAGAAACCGAGGATGGAGGTGAATTGTCATGAAGCGATTACTTACATACTTAAAGCCTCATAAATGGGTAATGGCAACCGCTACTCTACTCGTATTACTAATTATTGTGGTAGAATTGTACCGCCCCATTATCATTGGTAATGCCATTGACAATAATATCAACGGCTACTACTATCCTTATGTTCTCTGCGAAATATCAGACAAAGGTGCCGTTTCCTACAAGGACTTTTACCTAACGAGAGAATTCGATTCTGAAGATATAAACGATAACGCACCTGTCTACTACCAGATACTGCTCTATGACAATCAGTATTATATGGCAGAGCAATTAACTGCATCGGAATCTACATTTTTACTGGAAGCCGATGCAAAAACTCTTAAGGACTATGTAGCTGATGCTACGCTTCTTACCAGAGACCAGTTAAAAACCTTACGGCATTTTGACTTTACAGGCATTTTAACTGCCGCAGGCCTCTATTTACTGATGCTGCTCTTAGGCTTTATCCTAAATACCTTAGACACCTGGCTGTTACAGAAAATGGGACAGGAGATTATTTATGAAATGCGGGAAGAAGTGTTTTCCCACATTCACAGCCTTTCCCTAAACTTTTTTAATAATACACCGGTCGGAAAGCTTGTAACCCGTGTCTCAAATGATACAGAAGCCGTGAACGAGCTTTTTACCACTATTTTGGTAAAACTGTTTAAAAATATCGTAAAAATCATTGGTTACGCAGTTGTCATGCTTTCCATCCACATAAAGATGGCATGTATGTCTTTTCTCATGCTACCTTTCGTAACAGTACTAACCTTCTTGTTCCGCTACATGTCGCGAAAAGCTTACCAGATTACCAGAAACAAAATTACGGAACTAAATACGTTCCTTTCTGAGCATATCTCCGGTATGAAGCTGATTCAGATTTTTGCAAGAGAAAAAGAAAAATATAAAGAATTTGAAAACAAATCCCAGGAGTTATTCCGGGCAAACTGGCGTGAAGTGATGACCTTTGCAATCTTCCGTCCTTCCATTTATCTGCTGTCTGTGATTGCAATGATGATTGTAATCGGAACCGGTAGTGCTTCTGTATTAAACGGAAGTCTGTCTTTGGGAACCTTATTCATCTTCATCAGCTATATCAGTTCCTTCTTTGAGCCGATTCAGGAACTGGCAGAGCAATTTGGTACCCTGCAGTCCTCTCTTGCTTCTGCGGAAAAGATTTTTTCTATTTTAGATGAAAAGCCGCAAATCGTAAGCCCGGCAAATCCGATTCCTGTCACCATTCAGGGACGCATTGAATTCAAGCATGTATGGTTTGCTTACGAGGAAGACAATTACATTTTAAAAGATGTAAGCTTTGTGATTGAACCGGGCCAGAAAGTTGCTTTCGTTGGTGCAACCGGTGCCGGAAAGTCTACTATTTTAAATCTGATTGGACGTTATTTCGACATCCAGAAAGGCGAGATTCTAATCGATGGTGTCAACATTTTAGATATTGATACGGATGTACTCCGCGGCGCCATCGGGCAGGTACAGCAGGATGTATTTATTTTTACAGGTGATATCAAGAGTAATATATCCTTAAATAACGAGAATATTTCTCTGGAAGACGTAAAGCGGGCTGCTGAAATCGTAAATGCAGATTCCTTTATTAAGAAGATGCCACAGGGTTATGATTCTCCGGTAACGGAACGGGGAAGTACTCTTTCAGCCGGACAAAGGCAATTACTTTCTTTCGCAAGAACCTTAGCCTACCATCCGACCATTTTAGTTTTGGACGAGGCAACTGCAAATATTGATACCGAAACCGAAGCATTAATTACAAATGCTTTAGAGAAGCTTATGGAAGGCCGTACAACCATTATGGTTGCCCACAGACTTTCCACAATCCAGCATGCTGACAAAATCATTGTTATGCATAGAGGAAAAATCAAAGAATCCGGTTCCCATCAGGAATTATTACAGCAGAATGGATTATATAAAAAATTATATGATTTACAACTTGTAGACGCTTAGGCACAGCTTATTATCAGTGCCAATTTATTATATTGATAAGGAGATTTAGAAATGAAAAAATGTATTTATTTTGTAACGCTTGTACTCTTACTTTGCAGTCTTTACGCCTGCGGTACAAAGCCTGATGACACAAACAAAGATGCAGAAGCTTCCGGCAATTTCTCTTCTGAGATGCTGATTCAGGATACTTCTGATGTGACAATTGTGGAAATGCCTTAGATATTCTAAAAAAGCCGGTAGTGAATATTTGCTAATATGCAAACATACACTGCCGGCACTTTTCTTATGAAAAATATACCAATTCTTCTTCCTGCGTTGCCGGTTTTTCTGCCGGCTCTACAGAAATCGGATAAAGAACAGGTCCTTTTCCTTTATATTCTTTTGCAAATTCCACTCTCACTTCAGCCTTAATATGAATCCAAGATTTATGAGGAATTTGGTCTTCTTTCTCATATTTCGTCTTAAAACCGATGAAAGTAATATCCTCTACACAACAGGTCATGGCAAAACGTCCCGGAACCATGATGCCCTTCTTTAAATTATCCGGATTATAGACAAGCGCCAGGAAGGAAACCTTCTTACCTTCGTATTTCTTTGGGTTCTCCAGACAGTCCATATACCAGATTGCATAATCCGCATCACTGATTTCCAATTCATCTGCTGTAATATCAAACGGAAGTTCTTCTTCTCTTTCATCCAAAGTACCGTCTTCCCTCTCATATACCAGCTGAGCTTTACGGTTTAATGCTTTTACATTACGACGGAATTTTCCCTTATCCGTATTATCATCACAGCGGTTAAAAATGACTACATCTGCCGCAAATAGCTGTTCCATAATCATGGCACGCATATTGTTCAAATACATCTCAAAAGTAGTTGCATCTACGGTTGCTAAAGACTGTACAATAGTCCAATATTTCGGCAAATCTGCCTCTAAAACCGTATCCATGCCCCAGGTTCCGTTATACTCAATAAAAACCTGTTCCGGTCTGTATTTCTCCTGAAGTTCGCACAGCGTCTCAGGTGTAAAATCTTCTTCCTTTTCAATCATAACAAGACTGACAAAGTTCTTCTTAAACTTTTCCTGATCATACTCTGTTTCGCCATCTTCGCAGCAAATTACAAGAGTTCGTCCCTCATCTGCAAATCCCTGGTTAAACAATGTATCTTCTACCAGCGTGGTCTTGCCACTATCCATAAAACCGGTAAATAAATATACTGGTATTTCCTGCATGTTATGCATCTCCTTATACTAATTCAAATAATTCTTCCAATCTATGCTCATCAATACCTACACCAATGACACAGAGTCTTCCTGTATAATCCGGTTCGCCATCACGCAGCTCATATTCACCAGGAACCATATCAAAATAAATCCATGAACCGTTCACATCCTCTACCATGCCCTTCGCACGAAGGATTTCGCCATAATCATCGGATTCTGTAAAGGTCTTTAAGATATCTTCAATCTTTTCCCTGGTGTATTTATGCGGTGTTTCTTTTCCCCAGCTTGTAAATACTTCATCTGCATGGTGATGATGATGCTCATGGTCGTGGCAGCCGCAAGTACAGTTTTCGCCATGTTCATGATGATGTTCATGTTCCTCATGGTCGTGGTCATGATGGTGGTGATGCTCGTGCTCCTCCTCATCATGGTCATGATGGTGATGATATTCATGTTCCTCCTCGTCGTGATCATGGTGATGATGATGCTCATGCTCCTCTTCGTCGTGGTCATGATGGTGATGATGCTCATGTTCCGCAGCTTCTTCCTTTGCATGCTGCTCAGCCAAAAGCTTCATCTCTAAAGAATCCTGTCCCTCAATTACCTTTAAAATCTGCTCACCCTTAATATTCTCCCAGGCAGTTGTAATAATAGCAGCCTTTGGGTTTAACGCCTGAATCTGCTTTACACAAAATTCCAACTGTTCCGGTGTTGCATTCTGGCTTCTGCTTAAGACAACAGTTGTTGCATATTCAATCTGATTGTTAAAGAATTCGCCAAATGCCTTCATCTGTTTGCTTGCTTTTAACGCATTAACAACGGTAACCAAGCCATTTAATTTTACATCTTCTTCTTTTTCGATATCAATGACAGACTTCATAACATCTGATAACTTACCAACGCCTGATGGCTCGATAAGAATTCTGTCCGGATGAAATTTATCAATTACTTCATGCAGATTTTTACCGAAATCACCTACTAAAGAACAGCAGATACAACCGGAGTTCATCTCAGTAATCTCAATTCCGGCATTCTTTAAAAATCCACCATCAATCCCAACTTCGCCGAATTCATTTTCAATCAGAACGATTTTTTCTCCCTGAAAAACTTCATCCAGCATTTTTTTAATAAATGTAGTTTTACCGGCTCCTAAGAAACCGGAAATAATATCAATCTTTGTCATAATTGCCTCCATTCTGTCGCTTACACGGCTTACAACTTTACATTTTTCCCGAACATTACTATTTTACTCGCTTTTACGGCATTTTGCAAATATTATTATGTTATGATCGATTCATCTTATGCTGTACCTTCTTCTGATACATCATTTCATCAGCCTCCCGTACATAATCATCCAGTTCTTTATCGGTTGACATATCCGTACGGACATAACCAATGCTGACAGACAACGGATATGGAAGGTCTTTCTCAACCTGAACAGAGCGCAATTCCCTGCAAATAGCCTCGGCTAACGCCTCAGCCACTCTCACATCTTCTTTCGGAATAATAACTGCAAATTCATCTCCACCCAGGCGAATTGCAATAGAATCCTGCGGAGCGTACTTTAAAATAGCATCTCCGATTGCTTTAATTGAAAAATCGCCATGTTCATGACCGAATTTGTCATTAATATATTTCAACCGGTCCATATCTATATACATAATGATCATGTTGCGTTTTTCCCTTTTTCTCCGTTCAAACAGGGCAAATGCCTTTTTCTGATAACCAACACGGTTATACAGTGAAGTCATCGGATCTTTAATATATAACATCGAAAGTTCACGGTTCATATATTCAAGAATCTCTTTCCGATGTAAATTCTCCATTGCTGAGGTAAGTGCATTCACCACCTGAAACAAATACTGCTTCTCCATCAGATATACTGCATTTTTTATGACAAAATATCCCACCGTATCACTTCGAAAATGAATCGGCATAAAGAGGAAATCTACCATACTTTCCTCTGTATCAAACATTGGAAAAAGCCGCTCAATTGTAACCTGCTTCTGCGGCATTAATCTGCCATCCTCATAAGCGAATTCAACCAGCATTTTTTCAGGATATCCTTGCGTATGAAACTTTTCATCCTCTATCGGAGCATATCCGCAATCAGGCTGTTTTTCTTTAAATTCATTCATGTGTTCATCTAAAACCAGATACATCGCGTCACATTTCATGGATGGAATACACCTAAAAATACAATTCGTCATTTCAGAAACAGAGTTGCAGCGCATCAATTCATACTCCAAGGCTAACATCTGTTCCTCAAAGCTGTCCGTTTCGATTCCATACATAATCTGGCTTTTGGAATGTTCTTTCATATCGACAAAGTCAGTATCTTCACAACCGCAGCTTTCTGAATAAACAGGTCTGGTTCCTGTATAATTAAAACGTGGAACCGGCTCTCCCTTCCAAATATGGCAAAGCATGTCCACACAACGCGCTCCTACCTCTTCGCGGATATGACTGACAGTTGTAATATGTGGCGAATAATAGCTTGCCTTATCAAAATCATCGAATCCGGTAACCATGAAATCCCGCGGAGCTGCAAAGCCCATCTTAGCCGCAGTCTCACACACACCGACAACAATATTGTCATTCGCACAAATAATTGCATCCGGCAGGCACTTATGCGTCTCCATTAAAGAACGAAATCCGTTTACCCCACATTGATATTCATAACTTTCGTAATAAAAATCACTATCCTGAAAGGCCAGATGATTCTCCTTCATATAATCCTTTAATCCCTGTGCCCGCACACTATTTTCATAATTATCTGCAGGTCCCATGACAAACCAGAATGTTTCTGCCTTATGTACCTTATATAAATGCTCGATAATATTTTGGATAGCAGAATAATTATCGATTCCCACATAATAGAAATCATCAATCTCATTTGCTATAGAAATCACCGGTTTTCCGGTCTCTTTCGCAGCATTTACAATATATTCACGTACATCTCTTCTTCTAATATTATTCAAATCCAGAATAATACCATCGAACTCTTTTAAATCCGGCAAATGGAAAATATTATACTCGCCAATATTATACGCCTCATCATAACTCCAGTTACCTGAACTGTTAAAAATGTAGAGGTTTATATCTTCATCTTTTTCCTTAATACGCTGCAAAATCCCTGCCGGCCATGCATAAGTAAAGGAACGTTTCCAACTATCCATTAGCAATGCTATTTTTTTCATAAATATAACCCCAATCCGTCTTTTTTACCTTCTTCTATTCATTCTAACAAACTCAGAATAACATTTCAAACCTATTTTATTTTTGAAACTGCATCATATACAAATGTTCATAAGTCCCCTTCTTTGCCAAAAGTTCTTCATGCGTTCCTTCTTCTTCAATTCCATCCTCTGAAAGCACCAGAATCTTCTCTGCATTCTTAATCGTAGAAAGGCGGTGTGCAATCACAAAGGTTGTTCTGTTCTTTGCCAGTTTTTCCAAAGAATCCTGTACTACTTTTTCGCTCTCATTATCCAAGGCAGATGTTGCTTCATCAAAGATCAAAATCGGCGGATTCTTTAAAAATACTCTTGCAATGGATAAGCGTTGTTTCTGACCACCTGAGAGTTTGATGCCACGCTGCCCGATATCCGTCCTATAGCCATCCGGGAATGACATAATAAACTCATGAGCATTTGCACTCTTTGCTGCTTCAATGATTTCCTCTTCCGTGGCATCCGGCTTACCATAGCGAATGTTCTCCATAATCGTTCCTGCAAATAAATAGACATCCTGCTGTACGATTCCGATTTGATTTCTTAGACTCTTTAATTTCACATCACGAATATCGATTCCATCAATTCGAATCGTACCGCCTGTCACATCATAAAATCGCGGAATTAAAGAGCATAGGGTACTCTTTCCTGCTCCTGAAGAACCTACCAGCGCCATATAAGAACCTGCAGGTACGTTCAGATTAATGTGATTTAACACCTTTTCCGTATTTTCTTCATACTGGAAAGAGACATCTTCAAATGTAATGTTCCCCTTTACATCAGCCAGTTCCACCGCGCCTTCTGTATCTTGTATATCAGGCTCAATATTCATAATTTCCATGAAACGTTCAAAACCACTGTATCCATTCTGGAACTGCTCCATAAAATCAATCAACGTACGGACCGGATCGGTAAATACGCTGATATATAGCAAGAAGGTCAACAAATCACTAACATTCACACTTCCCTTTGCAATCAAAATCGTTCCGACCACAATCACGTTTACTTGAATCAATGTCGTAAAAGATCCTAATCCCGCATGGAAGCTTCCCATATAAAAGTAACTGTTTTTCTTCGCAGACAAAAAGCCGTCATTTCCCACTTTAAATTTACGGTTTTCAATTTCCTCATTAGCAAAGGACTTCACCACACGGATTCCGGATAAATTATCCTCTATCTGTGCATTGATTTCCGCAATTTTTGCACGGTTCTGGCGAAAGGCCTGCCGCATCTTTTTATTAAGGGCAAATGCATAAGCCAACATAAATGGAAGTACGGCAAAAGCTGCCAGTGCCAGTATCGGATTGATTGTCAATAAAATAATCAGCGCACCAATAATTTTCACAATCGACAAAATCAAATTTTCCGGCCCATGATGAAGCAATTCCGTAATATCAAATAAATCCGATGTAATACGGCTCATCAGCTGACCAACTTTTTGATTATCATAGAATGCAAAGGACAATTTCTGAAAATGGTCAAAAATCTCTGCTCGCATTTCATATTCAATTTTTGCACCCATCACATGGCCCTGATTGGAAATGTAAAATTTACTGTAGCAATCTACAGCCACTAAAGTCAATAATATCATTGCAATATAGACAATTCGATTCAAAATCACATCCGTATCCATATAAATCAACTGGGATGTTACATAGCGGATTACTAACGGAATTGTAAGCGCAATGGCAGCAGATAGAGTTGCAAAAAACATATCCATTAAAAACGCTCTCATATGTGATTTGTAATAAGACAGCATCTTCTTTATATTCTGATTCATCTTTTATCCTATCCTTATTCTTTAATAAATAGTACCCCTAGTGTTCCCGGACCGCAATGACTGGAAATCACACAGCCTGCTCTTGTCACAAGAACTTCATCAAAATGATTCATACCTTCCAAATATGACTTTACTTCATCTATAACAGCTTCATCACATCCTGAATGTGTAATAAATACTCTATCCTTTTTTGCAGTTTTCAAATCCGGTTCCATGGATTTCACATAGTCCATAATTACTTTTGCGATTTTCCCACGAAACTTTTCCTCCGGTTTCATTTTACCATTTTCCACTACAATCTTTGGATGCAGTTTTAACATACTTCCTGCCATAGCGGCTAAACCACTGCACCTTCCTCCTCTGTATAGATATGTGAGCGTGTCTACAACGAAACTTGCCCTTACAAGTGGTTTTAGTTCTTCCATCCGCGCAACAATTTCTGCACCGTTTTTTCCTTCCTGCGCCATAATAGCAGCTTCAATTACCAATAAACCGATTCCTGTAGAAAGATTTGCAGAGTCAATCACATAAACCCTTTCTTCTGCATCAAGTTCCTGCGCTGCCATACGCATCACATTGTTTGTTGTAGACATCTCGGAAGAAATAGAAAAAGACACAATATCTCTTCCCTCTTCCAGATATGGCTTATATGCGTCAATTACCTGCGTAATGCCTGCTGCTGAAGTCTTTGGTGTCGTTTTATGCTCGTCTGACCATTTGTATATTTCATCCGGTGTAATACTTTTTCCGTCCTCATATTCTTCTTCCCCCAGTAAAATATGCAACGGTACAATTTCAATGTCGTATTTTTCTATCAATTCCTTTGATAAATCGCAGGTACTGTCTGAAATAATCTTTACCATCACTTCTATCTCCTTTCAATAGGTGCAAAAAGAAGCTACCAAAAAACGGTAGCTTCTCACATGCATTAATTATATTTTCTTTTTCTTGCTGCTTCAGATTTCTTTTTACGTCTTACGCTTGGTTTCTCGTAATGCTCACGCTTACGAATCTCCTGCTGGATACCTGCTTTTGCACAGTTTCTTTTGAAACGGCGTAAAGCGCTATCTAAAGTCTCGTTTTCTTTTACAATTACACTAGACATTATCTCACACCTAACCTCCCTCCAGTTGCGTATTGTGCATATCAACTGTAAGGTAATTCATTGCACTAAAAAATATTATAGCATAAATTTCTCTCACGTCAACTGTTTTTTTATATAAAAATAGGGGAATTTCAAGAAATTCCCCCAAAGAATTACTGAATCTGTGCCTCTAATGCTACTTTTGCCTCTGCAATTGCATCCGGAATACCAGCCGGATTCTTGCCGCCGGCCTGCGCCATGTTTGGACGTCCACCGCCGCCACCTCCTACTTTTCCTGCGATTGCTTTGATTAAGTTGCCTGCATGTGCACCCTGCTTCATTGCTGCGTCAGTAGCCATGACAACAAGATTTACTTTTCCGTCTGCAGCAGATGCAAGTACAATAACGCCTTCTCCAAGCTTCGTCTTTAATTGGTCACCCAAATCACGTAAGCCATTCATATCGACACCTTCAACAGATGTAGCAAGAAGTTTTACACCTTTTACTTCTACTACCTGGTCCATAACATCACCAAGTGCTTCTTTTGCTGCTTTGCTCTTTAAGGATTCGATTTCGCTGTTAAGAGACTTGATTTCAGCCATCATATGCTCAATCTTCTCTACAAGGTTTGCCGGAGTTGCTTTTGCAGCCTTTGCAGCTTCCTCTAACTGTGTTTCGATATTCTTATAGTAAGCAAATACATTTTCGCCCGTCAATGCCTCAATACGACGTACACCGGCTGCCACACCGCTTTCTGATAAAATCTTGAATGCAGCAATATCGCCTGTATTCTTCACATGGGTACCACCGCAAAGTTCCTTAGAAAAATCTCCCATAGAAACGACACGGACCTTTTCTCCATATTTCTCACCAAAGAGTGCCATCGCACCGGACTTCTTTGCATCCTCTGCTGACATTACTTCTGTAACAACCGGAAGCTTCTGTGCAATTTCTTCATTTACCATTGCTTCCACCTTTGCCAATTCTTCCGGAGTCATGGCTGTAAAGTGCGAGAAGTCAAAACGGGTTCTCTCAGAATCCTGATAAGAGCCGGCCTGCTCTACATGTGTACCAAGCACTTCACGTAACGCTTTCTGTAATAAGTGTGTTGCAGAATGGTTTTTACAGGTCTTCTCTCTTAAAGAATCATCAACTGTTAAAGTAACCTCATCACCGGTCTTAATCATTCCGCCTACCATCTTACCGATGTGACCAACCTTACCGCCCTTTAACTTAATGGTATCTTCTACCTTAAATGTACCTCCTGCAGTCTTAATCACACCCTTATCACCCTGCTGACCACCCATGGTAGCATAAAATGGTGTCGTATCTACGATGATGGTTCCGATATCACCATCAGATAATGCTTCCACAATTTCTGTCTCTGTTGTAAGAACAGACACCTTAGAAGTAAGTTCTAATTTATCATATCCATCAAAAGCAGTGGTAATCGCCGGATCAATTTCGTCATAAACGGTTGCATCTGCGCCCATATAGTTTGTTACTTTACGTGCATTACGTGCAGTCGTTCTCTGAACCTCCATCGCTTTTTTAAATCCCTCTTCATCAATGGAGAAACCTTTTTCTTCTAAGATTTCAGCCGTTAAGTCCATTGGGAATCCGTAAGTGTCATAGAGCTTGAATGCATTCTCACCGGACAATACCTTTTCGCCCTTTTCCTGCATTTCCTTTTCCATCTCTTCTAAGATAGCAAGTCCCTGGTCAATCGTCTTATTGAACTTTTCTTCTTCCTGAGTCAGAACCTTTAAAATGAAATCTTTCTTTTCTTCTAATTCCGGATAACCATCTTTGCTTTCATTGATGACAGTTAAAGATAATTTTGCAAGGAAGGTTCCTTCAATACCTAACATTCTTCCATGACGTGCTGCACGTCTGATAATACGACGAAGTACATAACCGCGTCCTTCGTTCGACGGCATAATACCATCGGATACCATAAAGGTAGAAGAACGGATATGGTCCGTAATCAAACGAATGGAAACATCATCCAATGCATCTGTCTGATAGGTCTTTCCGGATAACTCGCAAACCTTATCGCGGATTGCTTTCATGGTGTCAATATCAAATACAGAATCTACATCCTGCATTACAACTGCAAGACGCTCTAATCCCATACCGGTATCGATATTCTTATTGGCGAGTTCTTCATAACCGCCCTTGCCATCACCGTTAAACTGTGTAAATACATTATTCCATACTTCCATGAAACGGTCACAGTCGCAGCCAACCTTACAATCCGGTTTCCCGCAGCCGTATTTTTCACCACGGTCATAATAAATCTCAGAGCAAGGACCGCATGGACCTGCACCATGCTCCCAGAAGTTATCACATTCACCGGTTACCGGATCACGATAAAATCTGGTAATTTTCTCAGCAGGTACGCCGACTTCCTTTGTCCAGATATCGAACGCTTCATCGTCTTCTCCATAAATAGACGGATAAAGCCTGTCCTCCTCTAAGCCCAGTACTTTTGTCAAAAACTCCCATGACCATGCAATTGCTTCGTGCTTGAAATAGTCACCAAAGGAGAAATTACCCAGCATTTCAAAGAAGGTAAGGTGTCTTGCTGTCTTACCTACATTTTCAATATCACCTGTACGGATACATTTCTGACAGGTAGTCACACGCCTGCGCGGTGGAATCTCCTGCCCTGTGAAATATGGCTTTAACGGTGCCATACCTGCATTAATTAAAAGTAAGCTGTTATCATTGTGTGGTACCAATGAAAAGCTATTCATTTTTAAATGTCCCTTGCTTTCAAAAAATTCAAGGTACATTCTACGTAATTCATTCTCGCCGTAAAATTTCTTCACAACTTCGTCCTCCAAACCTGTATCTTTTTCTATTTTTCTACGTCACTTGCTGCCGCTTCTTTCGCGTCCTTGCGGTCTCTTAATTTTTTCCCGACAAAAACACCCGCGACTGCGATTGCCGCTAAAAGAACCATGATAATAAAATACTGTAAAAATGAAGCTACAAATGCCATCACATTTTCCTCCTATTCAACAATTAAATAATTATAACGCAAAGTTTTCGTCTCCGTCAAGTAGTCCCAAGTTATTCTTCCAAAATATCAAATTCCTGATTTTCATGTGAAATCGGCACAATTCGTTCTACATAAGATGGATTCTTCTGCCTTCTGATATAGGTAGTAATTCCAGAATAATCCTGCCACATATGCATTGGAAAAACATACTCGGCATCTGTATGTTCTAATACATATTCCAGCGCATTCCACTGATTGGCATTAAGTCTCGGGTCAACCGGTACAAATGCAAGATTGATATTTTTCCTTGAAAGCAGATTGATTTCTCTCTGAAACTCGCTACGCATCTTATAGCTTGTCAAATCTTCTACTCCCTCAAAACGCCAGTCATTCAAATCCCCTGCATGGAAAAAACCTGCTCCATTTGTTTCTATATAAAATGCCACACCGGCATCTGTTGAACGAAGGGTCTCCACATAGACCCCTCCTTCTATCTCATACTTTGCCCGCGGTGAAACATAAGTAATCTTCTCTCGCACTTTCGGATTAATACCATGCTTTTCTAAAAAGCGCGGTGTCATTTTGCAATCTTTTGAGAGAATAAACTGAATATTTGTATATTTTTCTGCTAAGCGAAGCACGTCCATATCAAAATGATCCTGGTGCTTATGACTGGCAAATACATAAACCGGTGTATCCGGCTCATATTCCGGCAACACACCGCAAAACCGATATCCATTTACTCTGTCACCTGCAAACCAGTCAAAAATAAAAACCTTCTCATCCACTTCTATTACGAAGCAACTGTGATGTATAAAAATGACTTTCATATTTTTCCTCTCTTCAATGACTTTCAATCTTTAAAACTGAAAGCAACTGTTCTTTTATCATTTTAATCGCATGTTCCACAAATGCCTTTCGCGTACAAGCATCCACTAATTCTGTGGCCATTTCATTCATATATTTAAAATTCGGGACTGCACTTTTCCCTGTTCCTATTTCATGGGTTCCTGTTGGAAGATAAAACCATTTCACCCACCAATACTCGTTATCAATATAGTTCACATTCAAATGCTTTTTTATCATCTCTTTCGTCTCATCCGACATTTCATCCACTTGTGCACCATTTCCATCATCAGCCATCGGATCAAAGAGACATAAACCAGCATATATATTTTCCTCTACTTCTATTCTAAGCCACAATTGTTTCCCGTCCTCAAAATCTACACCTTCAATCAAATATGTAACTCCCGGCCATGAAACACCTTTTTGTTTATAATACAATGGCACCTGCTGTTTATAATAATACCATGAATAATCCCCTAATGGTATCAATTTGCATGGCAACGAACTTTTTTCATCTTCTATTTGTTCTTCAAATTCTTCAAATACACTTGTAAGAAGTTTTTCTTTTGCACTAATTATTGATTTTTCTATTATAATTCCTGCAGAAAAAAATTCTTTCTTCTCCAGTAATGTTTCTCTCACAATTTTAATTTTCCTTTCATTTGCAACACCTGTAAATTCTTCAATTGTTTGTAAATATTGTTGTAATAGTTCTTTTATCGCTCCGTTTGCAATAAAAATACATTTTTTAATCCATCTACAAATATCTGTACTGAATGCAATTGGTTTTACTCCATTTCGCGGCATCATGTCACCCTTTGATATCATACTCCCAATTGAAGGCATTGTTCCATATTTTGTCAGGTAATATACTTTTGCATCTGATGAATTCATCTTATCTAATGCATAGTAATAATAATCATAACACTGTGCTTCCTGATCAAAAGCATTTATCTTTACTTCAATCGGGATGAATCTTTTTCCTATGCATATTACAATATCAATTCTTTTATCTGTTTTCGGTATCAGATATTCTTTATAAACTTCCGCAACCACTAACTCTTGTTCTGTAAAATCATAAATTTGCAATACATCTTCTATAAACATTTTCAAAAAAATACTGCCGCATTTATGATATCCAAACGGGTTCAGCAAATCAGCAAGCATACGGCACAAAATAACCTCTTTTTCTGATACTTCCAGCACTTTAAAAATATTGTACTCTGCATTTGCTTCATTATTCTTTTGATCAAATTCGCTAATTCTTTTCGAGACCACGTTCAGTAATTCATCCTTCATAACACAACCTTTTATCTCCAATTTGTAAATAACTGCTATTATTATAAACGTTTTCCCGCTTTTTATCTACTTAAAAGTGCTGGTAGTTAGCTACATTAATTGTTTTTCAAAGTGTAAATGAGAGAAAAAGAGATGCTTCCTAATTTTCTTTTTCGTTTGGGAGCGTGTTAGAAGTTCTTTATCCATATTTCAGTACACAGCGCGTAAATGACAGGACGTCATTTTTAGCATCGTGCGGAATGGACTCCGCTACGATGCGGCGCGTAAACAATTGAAAAATTATATATATGGATAATCGAACTTCTTACACGCGTACATCCGAAGAAAGAAAATAGGAAGCATCTCTTTTTCTCTGATATACACTTTTATAAAAACAATTACTGCACTAAATATCCCTTATATAATGATGCACACCATCCCACCATTATTATCATTCACAATTTTTTGCATCGTATCCTGAAGCTTCATCTGGCATTCATCATCCATCATTGCAATCTTACTGCGGATGCCGTCCTCCATCAGCTCTCCGATGGATTTTCCAAAAATATTGGTTTCCCAGACGCCTTCATTACTCTGCTGTCCTTCTTTTATGTACTGAATCAGGTCGTTAGCCTGCTCTTCACTACCGATAATCGGTGCAATTTCTGTTTCAATATTCGCACGAATCATATGAACAGAAGGGGAAACCGCTTTAATTTTCACGCCAAACTTATTTCCATGGCGGATTAATACCGGTTCCTCCATCTTAATATCAGATAAGCCCGGATTCACCACTCCATATCCTTTTGCCTGTACCGCCTCAAAAGCACTTGCTACTTTTTCATAAGCTTCTTTTCTAGCTGACATTTCTTTTATCAGGTTAATTAATTCATATTCACCGGTTACGGAAACCCCGGATAATTCGCTGATATTTTCATAATAATATTTTTCTGCTACATCCATAAGAATCCGAATACATCCGGTAGCAGGATCCACTTCATCCAGCTTCATTTTAGACACAAAAGATGCATTCTCTGTCTCTTTTTGCCAATTTAACGCATATACATCCTTCATTCGTCCAATCTGCTCTAGCACACTTTTTGCCAGTTCAATAATCTCAGTTTTAACCGCATGCTCCATCGGAAGCAGCTCTGTCCATTTTGGAATATAAAATGCAATCTGCCTAATCGGGAATTCATACAAAACTGTTTCTAAAATCTTTGTCATATCTTCCTTCCGAAGCTGCTCGCAGTTCACCGGAAGTACTGTGGTTTTATATTTCTCAGTTAAACTTATAGCAAGCTGCTTCGTTTCTTCACTATAAGGCTTTGTAGTATTTAGCAGAATAATAAACGGCTTTCCAATTTCATTTAATTCTTGTATGGTCCTCTCCTCTGCACGAACATAATTTTCTCTTTCCAGTTCTCCAATAGAACCATCTGTTGTTACCACAACTCCAATGGTCGCATGGTCCTTTATTACCTTTTCCGTCCCAATGGTCGCTGCCTCTGCAAATGGAATTTCATAATCAAACCATGGGGTCTTTACCATACGTTTTTCGTTTCCTTCCATATGCCCTACTGCGCCATCTACCAGAAAACCTACGCAGTCAATTAAACGCACCTTGATCATACCGCCGTCATCTAAACCGTCTTTTCCGGGAAGCTTGATTTCTGCTGCCTGTTGAGGAATAAACTTTGGTTCCGTTGTCATAATCGTTTTTCCGGCAGCCGCCTGTGGGAGTTCGTCTGTTGCTCGTTCCTTTGCCGCATTATCGGTCAAATACGGAAGCACCATCCATTCCATGAACCGCTTAATAAAGGTAGATTTTCCGGTTCTTACCGGTCCTACCACTCCTATGTAGATTTCCCCACCGCACCGCTCTCTGATATTTTTGTATAAGTCATATTCGCTGTTCCTGTCCATAAAAAAACATCCTTTCCATACTTAAAACATTGTATGAAAAGGATGCTCTCATTATGCTATTAATTCTTAGACCATAAATCGCATCTTTCCCGGCAGACAGGAATAAGTAAGCTCTGTCACATCACCTAAATACTCCCCATCGGTATGTAATGCCATTGGCTTTTTTATTTTAATTTTCATGTTTTTACAATCAAACACCTTGAATCCGTGAAAATTTTGATGCTTACCAATTGCAAGAAACGGCAAGCGAAACAGTGCACCGACCTTTGTAAACTTATGTGCTATGCAAACTGAAAGTAATCCATCCTGTACACTTGCCTTTGGCGCCATAGGTACACCGCCGCCCTCTGCTTTTGCATTCATGGCTGCAGCAAAGATGCCGCCTTTAAAGTTTTGCGTTCCATTTCCATCTGCATTTACTGCCATATCTGCTTTCTCCATACCAAACAGCGATTGGATTGTTACGATTAGGTAAGATACTTTTCCCAATCCGAGTTTATTCATGAGCACCTTTACCTTAGATGTCATCATCTTTTTACAGACAAGTGCATCCATACCAACTCCGGAACTAATTGCATATAAACGTTTTTCTTTACTTTCTCCACATTCTACCTGTCCCAAATCAACTCGTTCAAAATTTTCTTCGCCCTTTTCTATCACAGCTAAAATATGCTCTAATCGGGCAATTGGCTCTCTGGTTATGCCAAGGTTTCTGGCAAAATCATTACCCGAACCTGCCGGAATCAAACTAATACGAACCCTTTCAAAATCTGTCACCCCATTGATGACTTCATTTAGAGTTCCATCACCACCTACCACAATCAGACAGATATCTTCCTCTTTCATTTCACTCACCGTCTTGGCAAGCTCCGTTGCATGTCCATTATGTTTTGTCATGAACACCTTGTATGGAATTTTTCTTGCACGAAGTTCTTTCTGAACCGTGCGCCAGACTCCTTCTCCCTTTCCGGTTCTGGCTGTCTCATTTGCAATAAAATACAGCATATCTGCTTCTCCATTATTTTTCTAAGCGACCATACATTTCCATATATTGATAGACACGTTTCGCAAGCTTATTATCAATCTGGTCAGCAGTTGCTCTCCATTCCCAGTTGCCGCCTAAAGTAGAAGGTGTATTCATACGGGCTTCTGAGCCTGCACCGATGATATCCTGCATCGTTACAATTGCCGTATCCGCAACAGAACTCCATGCGCCGCGCATCATACCCCAATTGTAACCTTCCTCTTTTGTAAGATTCAAATACTCTTTTGCAAACTTCACACTTGCCTTTGGAGCCGTTTTCATCCAGCCCATAATCGTATCATTATCATGTGTACCGGTATATACAACACAATTCGTCGGATAGGTATGTGGTAAATAGTTGCTTCCTTCTCTGGAATCAAATGCAAACTGCACTACCTTCATACCCGGGAAACCCGAATCCGCTACTAATTTAAGGACAGATGGTGTTAAGAATCCAAGGTCTTCTACAATAATATTAAGCTTTCCGAGTCTACGCTTTAAGGTTTTAAATAAATCCATACCCGGTCCCTGTCTCCACTCACCGTTTTTAGCGGTTGTATCTTTTGCCGGAATCGCATAGTAAGAATCAAAGCCGCGGAAATGATCAATACGAACTACATCATATAATTTAGATACCGCTTTAATGCGCTTTGTCCACCACTCGTAATTATCCTTTTTCATCTCATCCCAACGGAATAACGGATTGCCCCACAACTGACCATCTGCTGAAAATGCATCCGGCGGACATCCTGCTACATCAATTGGATTTAAGTTTTCATCTAAATAGAACTGTGACGGATTTGCCCATACATCGGCGGAATCGCCCGCTACATAAATTGGGACATCACCGATGATTTCAATTCCCTTTCCGTTCACATATTCTTTCAGGCTCCACCACTGTTTATAGAACAGGTATTGAAGCATCTTATAGAAGAGAATATCATCCGCATATTCTCTTCTTGCTGCTTCTAATGCCTCAGGCTTACGTAATCTCAGTTCGTCCTCCCATTCAAACCAAGCTACACCACCATGAGCATCTTTTAGCGCCATAAACAGCGTATATTCTTCTAACCATTCTGCTTCTTTTTTACAGAATGTGTAGAATTCCTCCGGAGTATTTTTCTTAAATCTATCAAATGCAAGTCTTAATAATTGATATCTGGATTGATACATTACACCATAATCCACATAGTGAGCATTTTCACCCCATGGAAATGACTCGCATTCTGACTTCTTTAATAATTTTTCTTTACATAATGTTTCTAAATCAATAAAGTATGGATTTCCTGCAAAGCTTGAAAACGACTGATATGGTGAGTCACCATAGCTTGTTGGACAAATCGGTAAAATCTGCCAGTATTTCTGGCCTGCTTTCTCCAAAAAGTCTGCAAACTTCCGTGCTTCCTTTCCCATCGTACCGATACCATATGGTGATGGTAACGATGAAATGTGCATTAATATGCCTCCGCATCTCATAACTTCTTATCCTCCAAAACCGCCTTATCCGGCATTCTTATTCATGATAACAGAAAGTTCGTAAAACGTACTTTCTATTATTTTATATCCCGTATACTTTCACCGTTTACGAGTTCAAATGGAACCAATTCATGAACAGGATCCATTTTTAATTCAATCTGACCAAAAAGTATTTCTACACTTCTGGTTGCTAAAATTTGATACTGCTGCTTAATCGTCGTAAGCTTTGGATTATAGTACTCTGCCAACGCAATGCCATCAAAACCGATTACCGAAATATCCTCCGGTACGCGATAACCCCGATCACGCAAAGCACGAATTGCCCCAATTGCTGTCACATCCGACATTGCAAATACAGCTGTCATTTCCGGATACTTTTCAATCAAACGTCCCATACCCCGATATGCACTGTCAAAAGAAAATCGTGACTTTTCATAACATAAATCCACATTCATCTCCTGTGTATGCGCCTCAAAGCTTTCTTTACATCCTTTAAAACGCTGTCGGCTGGTATGCGATTTTTCCAAATTACCGCCCAAAATACCGATTTTCTTATGGCCAGCTTCAAACAACGCATCCACAGCACAACGTGCACCTGCGATATCGTCTGTTGCTACACTGGAAAGACTTTCAAATTGCGTCTTGTTTGCGCGGTTTGTAACCAGAACACACGGCACATCCACTTCCTCAAAACCCTGCTCAAAGTGTTCCGGGTTACCACCAAGGAACAAAAGTCCTAACGGCTTTCTTTCACGGCAAAGTAACACTGCTTGCTCTACTTCGTCTGCATCCTCATCTATGTAAGAAACTACCAAAGTATACTCGGTCTTTTCGATCATGCGTTGGATTTCTTCTACAATACTGGCAAACAGCATATTAGAAGTACCTTTTACCAAAACACCAATTGCTTTTGAATTGTTCTGTTTTAGGTGCTTTGCGTTATTATTAGGAACAAAATTGAACTTTCTTACTGTATCTTCTATTTTTTTCTTTGCATCCGGACTCACATCACTACGATGATTTAATACACGTGAAACGGTACTAATGGAATAGCCAGACTCCCTTGCAATATCCTTAATCGTAACCATATTTCTTCCTATTCTTCTGTCTTGTGTAAGTTATTTACAATTATACCATATAATAACAGAAAAGTACCCATTCCTACAAGTATAAATCCATTCTTTTTTGCAAAATGACTATTTTTCTATCATCCTTTTACTGCGCCAGCCGCTACACCTTTGATAATATGCTTCTGCCCTAAAATATAGACAACAATAATCGGAATAACCGTAAGCATAATACATGCCATCATAGGTCCCATTTCTACTCGTCCATAACTTCCACGGAAATACTGAATCAGCATCGGAATTGTTTTATACTTTTTGATATCAAGTACTAAGGTCGGTAACAAATAATCATTCCAAACCCACATTGCCTCTAATATACCAACCGATACCATCGTCGGTTTCAGCATAGGAAATACAATCTGGAAATAAGTCTGCAACGGATTGCATCCATCTATCAATGCAGCTTCTTCAATTTCCACCGGAACGGATTTCACAAAACCGGTGAACATAAATACTGCCAATCCGGCTCCAAATCCAAGATAAATGACCCATATATTCCATGGTGTATTTAAACTTAACTTATCTGCCGTCTGTGACAAGGTAAACATTACCATTTGGAAAGGTACTACCATAGAAAATGCAAACAGGAAGTACAACAGTTTTGTAAACCATGTATTCACTCTCACAATATACCATGCACACATGGAGCAGAAGAAAAGAATTGCTACAACGGATGACACGGTAATAAACAAGCTGTAAATCAAACTCTGTAAAAATCCCTTTGAATCAATTGCATTCAAATAGTTTGCCAATCCGGCAAAATTCTCTGTTGTGGGAAGTGTAAATACAGAGTCGGTACTGATTGCTGTATCCACTTTAAAAGAATTTATCAGAATCATAAATATCGGATAAACCCATGCAATGGAACAAATGGTAAGTATCACAAACCATATCTTATCAGAAATACTTGTACGTTTTTTCATTTTAGCTCTGTACCTCCTTCTTACGGGTTGCATTCAACTGTAACATGGAAATTGCAATAACCACAATACAGAAAATAACTGCTTTTGCCTGACCGAGTCCCTTCCACTGTGCACCTGCACGTGCATAGAAGGTTTGATAAATATTAAGTGCAAGCATTTCTGTTGAATGAGCCGGTTCTCCTGCTGTCAGTGCCAAGTTTTGATCGAATAACTTAAATGAGTTTGTTAATGTCAAAAATACGCAGACCGTAATGGAAGACATCACCATCGGAAGTTTAACCTTAATCAGTGTCTGGATAGAATTTGCTCCATCCACTCTGGCAGCCTCCAATACATCTTCCGGAATATTCTGCAAACCTGCAATATAGATAATCATCATATATCCGACCTGCTGCCAGCACATAAGGATAATTAATCCCCAGTAACCTGCTGTAGAATTTAACTTTAACAGTGGCTGCTCTACTAACGACAACACACAGTTAATTAAAATCTGCCAAATATAACCTAATACAATTCCCCCGATTAAGTTCGGCATAAAAAATACCGTACGGAAAAAATTAGTTCCTTTTATTTCTCTGGTTAGCAAAAGTGCCAGTCCAAATGCCAGCATATTGATGGATACTACAGATACAACTGCAAAAGAAACCGTAAATCCAAAAGCTGATAAAAATGATTCATCCTGAAATACACGTATGTAATTATCAAGACCATTCCACTTTGCATTATCTACCGTAGTAAACTGGCAAAATGAAAGGTACAAGCCTTGAATAAAAGGCATGATGAATCCAATGAAAAATGCTGCAAATGTCGGAATAGTAAATACAAATCCATATTTTTTTAATGCCTTTTCCATAATTTCCTCCTACTTAATCATGGTTTTCTATATACGTTTTAACGCATAGGAAAATCTGCTATTCATGATGATAACAATTGCTTTCCTATGAGTTAAAATAGGACAGGCAGGAATATCTGCCTGTCCTAAGTAAGCCTTTTTGTAAACTTTCGCTTGTATTATTTTGCAAGAGCTGCTTCAGCTGCCCAACCATCAACGAATGCGCTTACTACTACTGCCCAGTTGTCATCTGTTGGATTTGCTGCGTAAGCTGTTAATGCTGTACCTACACCGTTCTTCCACTCTTCAGATGGCATTGTTGGGAAGTTCCAAGATACTGGTGTCTTTCCTTCTGCTGTTAATGCATTATCAACCTTTACGAATAAGTTTGGAGATTCAACAGCAGCTTTGAAAGGAATTACAAATCCCATATCGTTTGCCATAGCGTTAGTACCTTTATCTGATGTTACACACCAGTTAATGAAATCTAATGTAGCCTTGATATCAGCTTCATCAGCTTCTTTGTTTACACACCAGAAGTTTTCTGTACCTGTACATAAGCCCTGATTAGCTTCATCGCCTGCACCAACATAAATCGGAATCATTGTTAAATCATCATCTGTGAATTTACCATCGCCTACAAGGTTACCATATTCCCAAGAACCATTCTGGAAGAATACTGCTTTACCAGCAAGGAACTCATTACGAGAGTCATCACCTGTTTTAGCTGCTAAATCTGCGCCTGCACATGTGCTGTTGTTGATATAGAGATCCCAAATCTGGCGATAATTGTCAAGGTATGTACCTTTGATTGCATCTGTTGTTCCAATACCATCTGCCTGATATTCAAAGTAGATTGGCAAATTAGCTAAATGTGTCTTGAATCTCCAGTCAGAAGAGCTGTCCATACCTGCTGATGAGAATGCTGAGAATCCAAGTTCAGCTGAACGAGCTGTGATATCTTCTGCAACTTTCTTTAAATCAGCAAAGGATTTGATATCATCTACTGAGTAACCTGCTTTTTCAAGTAAAGTCTTGTTTGTAATAAGACCATAAGATTCGATAACATAAGCGATACCATATACTGTGTTGCCTTCTTTTAATGCGAAGGACTCACTTGTTAACTGAGAATAAATGTCTGAACCTGAAAGGTCATAGCAGTAATCTTTCCAGTTAGCAAGACCTACCGGTCCGTTTACCTGGAATAATGTAGGTGCACCGGATTTTCCCATTTCACCCATAAGTGTTGTCTCGTAAGAACCGGATGCTGCTGTAACAACTGTTACCTCTACTCCTGTTTCTTCTGTGTAAGCTTTTGCAAGATTCTGCCAAGCTTCATCCTGTTCAGGTTTGAAGTTTAAGTAATAAACTGAACCTTTTTCTTCTCCGCCCGCTACTTCTGTTCCTGCTGCTTCTGTTCCTGCTGTTCCATTGTTACCTGCATCTTTTGAACCACAACCAGCGAATAATGTTGCTGTCATAGCTGCTGCAAGCATAAGTGATAAAACTTTTCTTTTCATCTTTTTCCATCCTCCTAATGATGTGTGTTGTTACCTAGAGGGTAACACATGCTGAAAACATTTCCGGGATTGTTCTCGGTAACGTTTTCAGCTGGTAATTTTATTATACCTTATTTTTCTAATATTTCAATTGTTTTTTACACATTCTACGTTTTTTACATATTTTCATGGTCGTTTTTGTGCGTTTTGCCACTTTCTATTGCTTTCCAGCACATAAAATGCTATCATCTATGTAAATATATGTTATAATAACACGAATTAATAATTTGGAATGGTGAAACAGTATGAAAGAAATTGTAAAGAATAAATTCACTCAGGTTTTAAAGCATGCCGGAACTTCTGTTAAATGGGTTGTTTTTGCACTTCTCTCCGGTCTGGTTGTGGGAAGCATTGCTACCATGTTCCATTTTGGTATTACAATTGCTACAATGATACGTGAGAAGAATCCGTGGATTCTTTTTCTGCTTCCGTTTGGCGGTCTTATCATAGTCAGATGCTACCGTATCGTAAAAGATAATAAAGAACTAAGTACCAACTCTGTGCTCTCTGCTATCCACTCAAACGAAGAGCTTCCATTAAAAGTTGCCCCACTTATCTTTGTTTCTACCATAATCACGCATTTGTTCGGAGGTTCCGCCGGACGCGAGGGTGCAGCCTTACAGCTTGGAGGAAGTATCGGAAATGGTATTGGCCGTTTATTTCACTTTAACGATAATGACAAGCATATTATGATTATGTGTGGTATGAGTGCTGCCTTTTCTGCCCTTTTCGGCACTCCAATGGCGGCAGCTATTTTTTCTATGGAAGTTATTAGTGTCGGTATCATGCAATACTCCGCATTAGTTCCATGTGTGGTTGCTTCTCTTTCCGCTTTTTCTGTTGCGCAGGCCTTTGGTGTATCACAGGAACTTTTTCTGGTAGAACGTGTTCCGAATTTAACCCTTTTTTCTGCGGGCAAAATCACAATTCTCGCTGTTTTGTGTGCATTTATCAGTATTTTCTTCTGTGTTGTTTTGCATCAGATAGAACATTTATATAGGAAAGTTTTCAAAAATCCTTATTTGCGTATTTTCCTGGGTGGATGTTTCATTATCATTTTAACCCTTCTTGTAGGTGATCAGACTTACAACGGAAGCGGAATGAATGTCATTGAAAGATGTATTGAAGGAACGGTTGCTCCGGAAGCCTTTTTACTAAAGATTATCTTCACAGCTTTAACCCTTGGCGCCGGATATAAAGGCGGTGAAATTGTCCCGTCTCTTTTTATCGGTGCATCCTTCGGTTGTCTGTTTGGTAACCTGATTGGATTTTCACCATCACTGTGTGCAGCTGTTGGTATGACTTCTATTTTCTGCGGTGTTACCAACTGCCCGATTACTTCACTTCTAATCAGTTTTGAATTGTTTGGCTATGACGGTATGCCTTATTTCCTGCTTGCTGTTGCTTTCAGCTATATGCTTTCCGGATATTACGGACTTTACAGCAGCCAGAGAATTATGTATTCCAAATATCGGACAAAGTATATTAATCGGAAGACAAATTAGATATTTTGTGCAGAATTTAAATTGATTCTTTTTCGCTTTCTTGAATTATATCTGCGGAATTTATGCCGTCAAGCAATGTGCTACGCAACCTTGACGGCATTCATTTCTGCAGATAAATTGTAGACAAGCGAAAAAAAGAATGGGTGTACCGGTTAAAACCGGCATCTGTGCTATTTCATAGAACTACATTTGTGGATTATATTTTTGGCATAGAATGAAGTTATTCTCATCTAATGCCTAAAAAACTCTCCTTTTTAGGCAACAAATACTTCAATTCTCTCTCAGTGCCTAAAAATTTAAACAAAGCTGCTTTTTTCGGCACAGAACGCAATAGAACATCTCCAGTGCCTAAAAAGGCAATAATTTCACTCCTCAGAGGAGGAAATTATACATAACAGGCTGCTATGTCTCGAAAGATATTTTTGGAAAGATAGCTTATAGATTTGGTTGACATAATGTTTCAAACTCTATAAAGTTGAAAAAATGCCGGCTTTCGCCGGCATTTTGCAATTTTTTCTGAATTATTCAGTATTATGTCAACTAAACCTATTTGAATTATCTTCCGCAGAATGACCTCCGGGGTATAGAACACTTATTATGACTAATTTTACCCCGGAAGAGAGCTTTTATGGGGGATTTGACTGAAGAATTGCATCAAATTTTCTATAATAACGCATTTATAGCTACTTGTACCCCGTCTTTTCAAAAATCGGGGGATAACTAGTTCAATTTAGTGAAAAATCCCCCAGGCGATTTTATATTATATCCGTACAGAATAGAATATGAATTTTAATATATCTATCAATTATATGGATATCTGTTATCCTAATAATAACAATGCCAGAACAAGCAACTTACTGTTTTACTTAAAAAAGCCGTGATGAAAGCAGTAAAATATTAACTTGAAATTGAAACATTTCAGATTTATTACTGCTCATCAAACAAAAAGGCAATATAAGCAGTAAAGTGCAAGAAAGCAATTAGAAAAATGGCAAAAAAATACTGCCTGGTCTTACAAAAATCGAAGTCAGGCAGTATATGCAATTATATATGAGCAGATGCCGGCTTTCGCCGGCGCACCTATTCTTTCTTTCGCTTGTCTACAATACATCTGCAGAATTTATGCCGTCAAGGTTGCGTAGCACTTTTGCTCGACCTTGACGGCATAAATTCCGCAGATATAATGCGAGAAAGCGAAAAAGAATTCAAATTAAATTTTGGACTAAATATCTATTCCCTCCGTAATTTTTCAACAAACATCTCCATTGACATGTTTCCTAAATCTCCTTCTTCTCTGCTTCGCACAGAAAGGTTGCCGCTTATTTCTTCTTTCTCTCCTACCACAATCATGTAAGGTACTCGTTCCATTCTGGCGCTTCTAATTTTGTAGCCGATTTTTTCTGCCCGTTCATCTACTTCACACCGGAATCCTTCTAGTGCAAGCTCGGCTTTTACTGCCTGCGCATAAGCATTGAATTTATCTGAAATCGATAAAATTTTCACCTGCACCGGGGCCAGCCACAATGGGAACTTGCCTTCAAAATGTTCAATCAAAATTCCAATGAAGCGTTCGATAGAACCAAATACAACACGATGTATCATAATTGGCCGGTGTTTTTCTCCGTCTGCTCCGATATATTCTGCTTCAAAGCGTTGTGGTAATTGGAAATCCAACTGAATCGTTCCGCATTGCCATGTTCTTCCAATGGAATCCTCTAAATGGAAATCAATCTTTGGTCCATAAAATGCGCCGTCACCCTCGTTGATGATATAAGGTAGATCGGATGCATCCAGTGCCTCCTTTAAACCATTCGTTGCAACTTCCCAATCCTCATCACTTCCAATAGAGTTTTCCGGTCTTGTAGATAATTCCACATGATATTTAAAACCAAATTTGGAATAAACTTCATCAATCAGACGAATCACACCTTTTATTTCTCCCGGTATCTGCTCCTTCGTCATAAAAATATGTGCATCATCCTGCGTAAAGCAGCGCACACGCATTAATCCATGCAGTGCACCTGATTTTTCATGTCTGTGTACCAAGCCCAGTTCGCCTACCCTCATTGGTAAATCCCGATAGGAATGCGGTTCCATTTTGTATACCAGCATGCCTCCCGGACAGTTCATTGGTTTTATTGCGAAATCTGTGTCATCAATGACAGTTGTATACATATTTTCTCGATAATGATCCCAATGTCCGGATGTCTCCCAAAGCTGTCTGTTTAGCATCATTGGTGTAGAGATTTCTACATAACCTTCTCTTGTATGGATTTTACGCCAGTAATCAATCAGAAGATTTTTTAATACCATTCCTTTTGGAAGGAAAAATGGAAATCCCGGTCCTTCCTCCATCATTGTAAATAAGCCCAGTTCTTTTCCAAGCTTTCTATGATCTCTCTTTTTTGCCTCCTCCATACGGTTTAAATATTCTTCCAGCAGTTCCCTGCTTGGGAATGATGTTCCATAGATTCTTGTCAGCATTTTATTTTTTTCATCCCCTCGCCAATAAGCTCCTGCAACAGACAATAGCTTGAATGCCTTTACTGCACTTGTATATGCCACATGCGGTCCTGCACAAAACTCTACATACTCACCCTGCTGATAGAAACTTAAGACTTCATCCTCCGGTAATTCCCGTATCAATTCTACTTTGTATGGTTCACCTTTCTCCTCCATAAGCCTGATTGCTTCTTCTCTGCTTAATGTGTAGTGGCGCAGCTGCAGGTTTTCTTTTACGATTTTTTGCATTTCAGCTTCAATCTCTTTAAATCGCTCTTCAGAGAACTCGAAATCGAATTCAAAATCATAGTAGAATCCATCTGCAATCGCCGGTCCGATTGCACATTTTGTTCCCGGATATAGACGTTTCACCGCTTGCGCCAAAATATGCGCACTTGTGTGGCGAAATGCATTTCTTCCCAGTTCTTCTTCAAATGTTACTTCCCGGATGGAACCATCCTTCATGCTAATCTTCATGTTTTCCTCCATTCTGCCCTTTACGGCAATACAAATTTTTTGATTAACATAAGAAAAAGCACCCACAAAGATACAACTGTATCTTTAAGGGTGCTTCTATTGCACGGTTCCACCTTAAGTTTCACTTCAGATTCCAACAAATCCTAACCTTTAACGCAGATATACGGCAACGCTTACGTCTACTTTCGGCATTGCAGCTCTAGAATGGTTTTCACATACTATCTACATAAGCATCTTCCACCAAGTGATGCTCTCTCTGGCTGTCCTTACTATGCTACTTTTTTCCGTCATCGCTTTTTCTTATGTTAATTAAACTAAATATAGCACGTTGTTTTGATTTGTCAAGTTATTTTCCCGTGTGCTTTGTCAAAACCAGGCCTCATAATAATACCACTTATCCCGGATTTTCCTAATGATTCCACCGTTGTCTCCGTCGCCCTTCCAACTCCATTCTTTATTTGTATTTTCACTTAAATGAAACCTGTCATTACAGTAACAGACCGGAATATCTTCCGGTGAATAGTAAAAACCATAATATTTTGATGATGGGGCTATACCAAAACCAGTGTAATAAAATTGTACAATCTTTTTGTCTGAGCCAAAGATTCCCTGTATATCAATACCATCATACTCTTTATCTGTTTCTCCGGATACTAGATAGCCTTCACAAGCAAGCTCCATGTTTTCATGGTTCCGGTTAATATAGCGGCTTATCCTTTTATATGGAGTTAACATGGAACAGATAACTATAATTAGTAAAATACCAAAAGCCACCATTGCCAGTCGTCTAGCTATTTTTATCATTGATTTTGGCATGCCTTTTCCTCCATTTCTTTTTACTATTGATATGCACAAAATAAAATAACACCATTCCACAAACATTTAAAATGATATCGTCCACATCAAAGGTTCCAAGTGAAAAAAGAAATTGCAACATTTCTGTCAAAGTAGAAATTCCGGCTGCTATTACCAGTATCTCTTTCAACTTATTCCGTTCAAACAGTTCAATCAGAAAGAAAACAATTGGCATAAACACCACCAGATTCCCTAATAAATTGATTGTAATATCATATACGTTATTCGTTTTAATCACCTCAATGATTGACTGAAACGGGGCCAGGTTGTAAGAACTAACTTTTGTATATCGCGCAAAAAATGACATGTTAAATAACATAATTGCATAATATCCAAACATACAGAAAAGGGATACTTTTTTTAAATTATTTTGTTCTTCAATTTTTTCAAGATAAAAATTCATACCAATGTATCCACCTAACCATGCAAAAAACATCGATAAAACTACGATTCCCAACCTGTAAAAATAATTCACCTCGACATACGGACTATATTCAACTTTTAAATAAAACAAATAAACAATAATGGATGCAAGAAAACAACTTACTGTTAATTTAAACTGCCAATTATATTTATTTTTTCTTCTTTCCAATTCATAGCTAATTACCGTTTCACACTCTCCATTTAGCAATTCAGAAACTTTCACATCTAATGCTTCTGAAATGGGAATTAGCAGGGATATGTCCGGTACGCCTCTCCCTGTTTCCCATTTTGAAACTGCCTTCTCCGTAACACCTACCAATTCAGCTAGCTGCTGTTGTGTCAAGCCTTTTTCTTTTCTATGTATTTTTATAAAATTCGCTATTTTTTCTGTTTCCATGTACACAGTCCTTTCACTCATTCTGCCTTTAAAATAACAGAAATAAAGAAAAAAAGCATCCTACGTAACGTAGGATTGCTTCACATGGCGAAAAAAGTGCCCACATTGCTCCGTTAAATTAAATCCTGATAAGAATTTTCCATGACATTGGGCAGCAAGGTATAAATACTGCATCCACATAATTGATCAAAATGCTTTTTTGTATTCATAAATGCTTTCCACTTTTCTATCATTCCGTCTGTAATTCCATGTCTCATTGCCACATCCACCAAACGCTTTTCCATGATACAGGCACCATTTGGCAAAGAAATCGCATCACACAGCTGTATTAAAATATCGTAATCCGTATATGCTACTTTATTCAAATAATCCTGAAGGAACACTTTCTGATTGTCTGTGCAATCAAATTTTCCCATAAAGGTGTGAATGTCTTTTTTCGGGAATGAATGGGTGAGGCAAATTCGAGCAATCTCTGTTTCCCCGAGACTCATCAAATAATCATAACCATCTAGAGTATGTAAAATACCTGTCACACCTGCCCGACGCCCGATATCATGCAGTAATCCCATTGTATAAGCTGTATCTGCATCCATCCCTTCTACTTTTTCTGCAATGAGCCTTGCATTCCTTGCAACTGAAAAACTATGCTGTTCCCAAGGTCCCGGATTTAGTGCAACTCCCTGCTTAAGTATTTTTTCTGCTTCCTTTGGTGTAAGCATCCTGCTCCTTCCACTCAAAATGTGATTAAATATACTCATCACATCGAGATAATGTAAATTCTCACGAACTTTACTTACTGTTTCAACGTGTATGCTTTGGTGGTTACAAATAACACACTACTCACAAGTTCCAATGTTGGAACAACTATGTACACTCCACAGTCGTTAATTCCCGAAATAGCCTTCGGTACATACTTATGTTTGCGTTTAGCTATGCAACTTCATAAGTTATAGCATCCCTCAAATTAAGTGCAGCATTGAAATCCCTGTCTTCGATATAACCACATTTACATTTGTAAATCCTATCTGAAAGTTTTAAATCTTTCCTGATACAACCGCAGCAGTGACATAGTTTTGAAGATGGATAAAATCTATCTACTACCCTTAACTCAATACCATTTTCATTACATTTAGCCTGAATTTTAGTTCTAAACTCGTAAAACTTTTGTGCTGCAACGGCTTTTGAAAGATGTCTGTTCTTCATCATTCCTTTTACATTTAAGTCTTCAATCGTTATATAAGATGGTTTGGTTTTCACGATCTCTGCAATTGTCTTATTTATGTAATCGGTACGGATATTATCTATCTTATGATGAAGTTTTTGTACTTTGAGCTTTTGTTTCTGTATATTTGCTCTCCCCGTGACTTCTCCTTTCTTTAAGTTTTCATACTTTCGGGAGAGACACCTCTGTTCCCGAATCAGTTGCTTTTCAAGTTTCTTTAGTCTTGCCGATCTGTTAATGTTCTTATACTTTTTACCATTGGAAACAATAGCGAAATCCTTTAAACCAAGGTCAATACCAATTCCCTCGTTAGCGTTATTAGCAATCCTGGCATCAGGAATTTCTACAAGAACAGAAACATAAAATTTGTCAGCTTTGATTGAAACTGAACCACTTTTGATTACATATCCATCTTTGGTTGTTGGAATGTATCCTTTTTCTTTGATACGTACCAGCCTAAAGTTGGAATGTTGATACGATGCCTTTCGCAAAAACAGTCCTTTGGATTATTCTTAACGAAGTACATCTTCACATCAGATTTATCTTTCTTTTTGTAATTAGGAAAAGCACTCTGATGTTTGAAAAATCTTGTAAAAGCAGTACACCCACATTCGATTGAATGCTTTACAGATTTTGAACTTACTTCCTTAACCCAAGAATACTCTGGATGGTTTGGAAGATACTCGTTATTAAGCCAGACACTAAACGACTTACCACTCATAAACTTTTCGCCATTATCATAAAGTTCTTTATTGTGAGTAAGATAGAAGTTATAAGTTATAGATGTACCTACAAATTCCTATCGTCTTGCGTATCTTGACTTTCTGCTCTTCTGTTGGATTTATTTCCGTCTTGAAGCTCTTTAGCAATTTCCTCGTCCCTTTCTATTTGTTTTTTATACTTACGAAGACCGTACAACCTACAGGAGAACACATGAAGGATTGAAACAATATCCTGTACAAGTTCTTCCTGCGATGATAGTTCTTCATTGTTTACTACCATTATGGTCGTATTGAACTTCATACAGAATTTCTCAAACCAATCATATCCGAATCTAATAAATCTGTCCTTATGTGTAACTATGATCGTTTTGATTTTTTGTTCCATCACTTCATCTAATAGCTCATTCCACTTCTTGCGGTTGTAGTTTAGACCACTTCCATAGTCTTCAATACATTGGTCTACAATAATGCCTTTGGCGTTACAAAACTGTCGTAAAAAAGACACTTGGTTTTGTAAATCATCTTTTTGGTTTCTTGTAGACACTCTGGCATAAATAACTGTTTGACGATTATCATTTTCTGTATTTATTCCTTTGAATTGAAGATATTGGTCATAAGTGTAATAACGCCTATCAGTGGGAGTACGATTTGCTTTGAGAGTTCCTTCTCTATCCCAACGCTGTAACGTTTTGACGGAAACACCTAGCAATTCAGCAAAATCTTTTGGCTTGTAATTTGTGATATTTGATGTATTCATAGTATACCTCCATGAGTATATTTAAACACATATTATCATATTTGGCAACTTATTCAGTTACTTAAAATTTCCTCCTTACTTTTCACAAACAAACATCCCATATTCTTTTGGTATATGTAACACACCATCAACCATCTGGTTGTTAAAAATCTCTCTTAAGACATCTCTATCTAAATCGGCTACATTTGTAATGCTTGTGCAGGAAAAAATATAATCCATCATATCCTCAAGGTTCGTAATAGCCAGACCATCTTCACGCTCCAATTTACGCACCCTTCTAAAATGTCCTGCTAAAATCTCCTCACCATTCTGCAAAGTAAATGCCTTATTTGTGGTATCCTTTAAGCCATATTCTTTTAACAGACCTTCCATGTAATGAATGATTCCATTTTCCCCATAAGTTGCACAATAAAATGTTCCACTCTCTTTTAAAACCCGCGCAACCTCTGACAAACCTTTCTGCAAATCCGGCACATGGTACAACATCATGTTTGCAACCACAACGTCAAAAGAATCATTTTCATATGGAATATTCTGAATATCAATCACCTGATATTCCACGTTAGAATGTTCTCCCAGATTTTCTTTTGCAGTCTTTAACATTCCTTCCGAAAAATCTGACAAAATGAGCAGACCCTCGTTGTCTATCAAATCCAGATGTTCTTTCCATGTATCTCCTGTTCCACAACCTAGTTCCAGCACTCTGCTTCCCGGCTTGATTTTATAATTGGATACAATCCAGTCGCCAAAAGGAGTCTTGTTGGTTGAATACTTGTGGTGCAGCATGATACGAATATTTAATTTGTCAGCATTCTGATATTGTTGTTTTACGATTTCTCCATCGTTCATGTTTTGCATGGCAGTTCTCCTTTTTCTATGATTGCTTATATAAGCCTCTTTAGCTTTAATTCAAACTCAGGCTTTGTCACATACTCCATATAAATTGGTCTATCCGTGTACTCTAAATATGCCTTGTATCTTTCGATAATGGCAGGTGCAGTAATCCTATCCAGCACCTTTTCCTTTGCAACATACATGGTTTCTGAATTTTCTTCGGAAGGTCTCGGGGTACCTCCGGTTTCTTTACAGATAAAATCCAGCATAATTTTTGTTGGTATTTCTTTTACACCATTCCACCCCGGGTATGTGCAGGTATTTGAGGCAATACAAAAGACCTCTCCCACTTCAACTTCAATACCGGCTTCTTCCAAGATTTCTCTTTTTACGGCATCAATTACATTTTCGCCCACTTCAACCTGTCCACCCGGAAAAACCCATCCACTATTATGCGTTTTTACCATAAGCACTTCATCTTTACTATTTGTAACAACTCCGGCCGCTGCAATGATATGCGTTGGCATAACCCATTCTGTCTCTCCCATAAAGCACCTTGACCTCTTCTTTTTTTCAACCTTACCACATTTGTTTCTGTATTAGAATGACCTTTATGAAATCTTAGTAAAATATAAGGCAAATTAAGAAATTCTAAATTATTCGCTGAAATAGATATTTAGTCCAAAATTTGAATTTATAGTTTCGTATATTGAGGAAGAG
>CALZGM010000025.1 GCA_945787015.1 uncultured Roseburia sp. | reverse complement strand
AAAAGGAGGTATTTTCTATGAAGTACATTTGTCAGATTTGTGGCTATGTCTACGATGATGCCAAAGAAAAAGTCCCATTTGCAGAATTGTCGAATGATTGGAAATGCCCACTATGTGGTGCGGCAAAATCAGATTTTAAACCGGAAGTAAATGGTGACGAAAAGAAAGTTGTTACAGCCATAGAGCAGGTGGAAGCAGATTTAGAGAAGCTTTCAGCAGGACAATTGGCAGCACTTTGTTCCAATCTTGCCAGAGGCTGTGAGAAACAGTATAAGCAGGAAGAAGCAGATTTATTTAAGCAGTTAGCAGATTATTTTACCGCAGTTGTACCGGCGGTAAATGATGCATCAGTTGAAAAACTTGCCAAGGAACTTCAGACAGATGCAGAAAACTATACAGCTGTAAGAGCTACCGCAGATGCAAATGCAGACAGGGGTGCTGCAAGAGTATGTGTATGGGGTGAAAAGGTTACAAGAATGCTTTCATCGTTAGTGAATCGTTATTTGAATGAGGGTGAAGCCATGTTAAAAGATACCAATATCTGGGTATGTACAACATGTGGATTTGTTTACATAGGCGATACACCTCCGGAACTTTGCCCGGTGTGTAAGGTTCCTGACTGGAAATTTGAGAAAATAGAAGGGAGAGCATAATCATGGATGAAAAAGTAGCTGTAAGAAATCTAAGACTTTGTACAAAAGATTGTCTATGTCTTTATGTTTGCCCTGTTGGAGCTACAGACACAGAAAACAGTGTGATTGATGTAGATAAGTGTATCGGTTGCGGAATGTGTGCACAGGCTTGTCCGAGTGGTGCAATTTCCATGGTGCCAAAGGAATATCCTGCACAACAGCCAAAGACAAATCAGGTGAAAGCAGTGCTGAATAAGACTGCACAGGCAAAAGCGGATGAGGAAAAGGAAGCACTTCAAATAGCGGAAGCAACTGATAGAGATGGACTGTACCGTTTGATGAAGGCGGTAGCAAAATCAGAGAGACTGGTAGCTGAAGACATTTTGAGAGAAGCTGGATACATGCTTCCACAGAGTAATAATACACATGAACTTTTAGAAGATTTGATTGCAAATCCGCCGACCAAAGATTTTCCGGTGGATGCTGCAAGAAAGTTATTAGAAATGATTCCAAACAACGAAAAAAATAATATGAAGAAAGAAGAGGTAAAGACTATGAAGAAATGGGTATGTACAGTATGTGGTTATGTTCATGAAGGAGAGGAAGCACCGGAGCAGTGCCCTGTTTGCAAACAGCCAAAGGAAAAGTTTAAGCTGATGGAAGAAGAGAAGAAAAATCCTTATGCAGGAACTCAGACAGAGAAAAATCTTGAGGCTGCTTTTGCAGGAGAATCTCAGGCAAGAAACAAGTATACATATTTTGCTTCTGTTGCTAAGAAGGAAGGCTATGAGCAGATGGCAGCATTGTTCTTAAAGACAGCTGACAACGAAAAAGAACACGCAAAGATGTGGTTCAAGGAATTGCATGGTTTAGGCGATACACCTGCTAACTTAAAAGCAGCGGCTGACGGTGAAAACTATGAGTGGACAGATATGTACGAAGATTTTGCTAAAACTGCTGAAGCGGAAGGATTCACAGCTCTTGCAGCAAAATTCCGTATGGTAGGTGCTATCGAGAAACATCATGAGGAAAGATACCGCGCACTTCTTAAGAATATTGAGACTGCACAGGTATTTGAAAAGAGTGAAGTGAAGGTATGGGAGTGCCGTAATTGTGGTCACATCGTAGTTGGCACAAAGGCACCTGAGGTTTGCCCTGTATGTGCACACCCACAGTCATACTTTGAAGTAAATGCAGAGAATTACTAAAAAATGAATTTACGGAGATATAATTTATGGAACAAAGATTTTATATATGTGAGCATTGTGGGAATATTATTGCAATGGTAAAGGACTCTGGTGTACCGGTAATGTGCTGTGGTCAGAAAATGACAGAGATTATTCCTGGTACATCTGATGGTGCAGTAGAAAAGCATCTTCCAGAATGGACTGTGGAAGGTAATACAGTAAAGGTTTCTGTTGGTTCAGTAGAGCATCCAATGGTAGAAGCTCATTATATTGAATGGGTATCTTTACAGACAAAGTCCGGAAATCAAAGAAAGGTGTTAAAGCCAGGTGATGCACCAGAAGTATGCTTTGCCATTTCTGAAGGCGATGAAGCAGAAGCTGTATATGCTTACTGCAACCTTCATGGATTATGGAAATCATAATGATATGTCTTGATTGATATGTAAACGGCTGCAACTTATATGTTGTGGCCGTTTTTGCGGATAATATAAAAGAGAATTGATAAGGTAAAAGCAAATAGAACTAATTATAGTCTCACTAGTCTCAAATTACTATGAGACTGGTGAGACTAAGATGAGACTGACTAAAGTAAAATGTTTTCCCAACTTGGGGAATAATTAATTAAATTCATTCATCGCATCCACATAATCCTGCAATCCTTTTCTTTCAATGCTAGCTTGGCATATAGTAGAGGTGCTTCTTCTGCCAACCGGTATAGATATACAATATCAGCCGGGTCATCAAAGATAACAGAGGAATTACATTCTTTGCAACAGATAACAAGAATTGCGTTCTCGCCGGTATTGATGATAATGGAGTCTGTGGCGGGTTCGTACATACCGAAATGAAAATTAAGATTGTTGTTCATGGCGATCTCCCCCCCACAGATATTTTGCACCATCCAGTAGGTCAATAATAGCTGTTAGCATATTGGTGTATTCAGTTTGTAATTCTCTTATGTCTTCTGAAGAAGGAAGTGTATCTTGAATGTCACCAGCTGTGGTAAATGCCTTCTGCATTTCAAGTAATTGCAGATACAATGCATTTATGGTCTATACCAAAGGATATATCGTTTCCTTCTTACCGACAACGCAGATGCGGTTGTAGATGCAGGAACGGACGAAGTAATCTTTCTTCATCAGTCCACTGGCAAGAATACGGGCTTCGATTTGTTTTCGTTCAGAATCAGTAATTCTGAAGCTGATGGTTGGATTTTTATGTTGATTGCTCATAGTAATGCTCCTTTCGTTTTGGCTGTGGCAGCAGGCGTAATAGATAACCTGACAGCCACATGAATTTATTCATTGTGAGTAATAAAAAAGTAGATTATATCAAGCCGATGGAAAAATTGCCGGAGCAGATACTGCAACCAATTTGCTACTAAAAATTTTGAAAATGATGCGAAAAGAGCGATATATCGAGAAATAGAAGTGCCCCAAATGCAGGAAATATCAGCATATGTGAATAGCTGATAGAAAACTTTGTTTCCATGGAGCAAAAAATGCTCCGTTAGGTTACACACACAATAGACAGGAAATTATCACAAATAAATATATATTTGGTATTTGCTATATAGTATGTTACAATGAGTATATAATACTATGGTACGAAGGAGATGGCGAGGTAGTAACATATGAGTAAAATGACACCAATTAAGGTTGAATACGTTTTTACAATGAAAAATCACAGGCTGAAAGCAGTTGCTGAGCATTGCGATTTGGCGCGACAATTTACCTTTTACTTTGATGAGAAGGTTGTATCTGAAAGAACAGCTGCTGCCGGAGATATTCTGACAGATGATGATTGCATCAGAGCGTTGGTTGAAAGCTATTGTAAAAACCATACAGGAGCATATGCGGACCTGTTCAAAAACCATTCCGACATGGTACATCTGGTTGCAAAGACGATTGATTTTAAAATAGAAAACTTCGGTGTTATCTTGTTTACCCATGTGACTGTGGAAAAAGGAAAATATACTTTTATGGTAACCGGTAATGAGGGTAAGGATGTCTTTTCCGGTTCCTTTGTATCGGAGAGTTTTTCTGAGGTTCTTGAAAAGGTTCGAATTTGTACAACAATACTTGTTGAATTAAGCAATGGATTTTCAGAAAATATCAATGAGTTGTCAAATGATAAAGTTGAAGAATGGATTAAATGGGATTAGATACCTTCTATTCGCTATGCATGCTCCTATAGTTGTTTGCAATTGCGGCATATTGTGATATATTAGAAAAATAAATTATACTTTTGGAGGTAGCAAAATGACAATGGATAGACGACCAGATGATATGGTTAGAATCACCACCCCAGAACTTGCCAATGTTTTTATCGAAGAGCAGATAAAACGCATGAAAGAGCAGGTTGGAGACAAAAAAGTTCTTTTAGCACTTTCCGGAGGGGTTGACTCTTCTGTGGTAGCGGCTTTATTAATTAAGGCAATCGGACAGAATCTTGTTTGTGTTCATGTAAATCATGGATTGCTTAGAAAAGGGGAACCAGAACAGGTAATCGAAGTATTCCGTAATCAGATGAAGGCAAACTTAATTTATGTAGACGCCACAGACCGTTTCCTTGACAAGCTCGCAGGTGTTTCAGACCCTGAAACAAAGAGAAAAATTATCGGTGGCGAATTCATCGAAGTATTCGCTGAGGAAGCTAGAAAGTTAGATGGTATTGAATTCCTTGCACAGGGAACTATTTGGCCGGATATCTTAGAATCAGAAAACGGAATTAAAGCGCATCACAATGCTGGTGGACTTCCAGAAGATATGAACTTTGAACTTGTTGAACCAGTACGTATTCTTTTCAAGGATGAAGTTCGTGTCGTAGGTGAAGCATTAGGACTTCCACACGGTATGGTTTACCGTCAGCCATTCCCAGGACCAGGACTTGGGGTTCGTTGCCCAGGAGCAATCACAAGAGATCGTTTGGAAGCAGTTCGTGAATCAGATGCTATCCTTCGTGAAGAGTTTGAAAAGAACGGGCTGGGTGAAAAGGTATGGCAGTATTTCACAGTAGTTCCAGATTTTCGTTCTACCGGTATTAAGGATGAAAAGAGAGCTTTCGAATGGTGCTGTATCGTCCGTGCAGTAAATACGATTGACGTTATGACTGCGAGTGTAGCAGATATTCCATACGGTTTAATGTGTCACATCACAGATCGTATTACTCATGAAGTTCCTGGAATCAATCGAGTACTTTACGACTTTACACCAAAACCAACTGGAACGGTCGAGTTTGAGTAAGCTAAGAGAAGAGCAGGCGATAAAATAAAAAGGGAAGCAGAAAGAGCACTTGTGTCCGATTCTGCCTCCCTTTTTATTGCACTTGCCTCCCGGCATTTTTCTTTTGCAAAATAATTTTCATATGATTTCAAGTATGATGTCCAAAAAGAAGAGTATATTTGAGCATATAGATGAGATGAAACAGATTCTTACAGGGTTTGCGGAAAACATTATGGATCAGATTAGACTGGTTTCCACATATAAGGGAATTCCTGTTCCAAGTATGATATTTGATTCTACGGGAACAAAGAAGATTGCAGCTATTGCCAGTTATGTTTAATAATGAACTGAATACAAGTGCTCAGATGATTTACAGCGATTTGGTAGATATGGGTTATCAGGGCGCAGTGGCCTTAAAAGAGATAGAGACAACTGAAGATGTGGTAAAACTTAATATGAGTGTTCTTTTATGTAACACCTACTTTGTGAACAATAAGATGAAAGTAAAGAGAGAAAAGATAATGCTGCAGGTGGCGAAAAAATTTCAACACCTAACGATGCCGGGTTTTCAATTAAGAAAGTAGAGTGTAAGAACTGCGGTGGAAGCTTTGATGGTTCACATCAGAGAATCTGTCCTTTCTGCCACAACGCATATGATATAAAAAAGGAAATCACTATGAAATATAAAATCGTAGGAATATACAGCACCATCCATTTTATTGTGGATTTGGCCTGTGCAATTTTGGTAACAAATCTAGTGACACAGAGAATGGGACAGGGGATGCCTGTTAGTTGCCATAGCATTCGGATTTCCGAGCTTTGAGGCTTTTGGTGTGGATGCTTCCGTTTTTGGTTGGCTCTCCTTTCGATATTTGCTGTTGTGTTTGGCAAAATGCTTGGTGGAGTGATAGGCGATAGAATCGGATTTAAAAAAATAGCTGTGATTTCCCTTTCGGTGTCAGCAATTTGCCTTTTATTCGCCTTTGAGAGCCCTGTTTTTGGCATACCGGCAATCTTATATTTTTTAAGGAGTGTGTTGTCTTATGAAAAAACGTATGAAAGAATTTTTAACATTTCTGTCACTGGCTGTTCTTTTACTTAGCACTACCTGCTATGCGGATGTTGTTGATACATATGTTGTAGAAAAGGTAGTTGGGACAACATTGATTGTGGCGGGAATTTTGGTTGTTCTGGTTGTGGTAATCGCAATTTAAGAAATCTCCTTGGCTTTTTTCTATAATATGGTAAAATAATATGTTGATAACAAAAAGATTATATTTTATTTGAAAGAGGAATGGATTATGGCATTAAAAAGTAGTATGGAAAGAGCCAGCAGAATGGCTGGCGGTTTTGCAACAGCCAAGAAGAATGTAGTCATTCAGTACCAGGGAAGAGAACGGATGGAGCAGGGGCTTTTCGATCAGATTCGCAAGGATATTCTGCGTCAGGGTATGAAAGATGAAGAAATAGAAGAGGTAAATATTTATATTAAACCGGAAGAATCATCCGTGTTCTATGTTGCAAATAAGAAAATACAGGGAAAGATCCCATTTTAGAATACAAAAGAATTTTTGATAAGTTACATAGGAAGAAGGATGAATATTATGAAAACAATTACATATGTAGTGGCAAATCAAAAAGGCGGTATCGGAAAGACAACGACAGCGACCGCTATGGCAGGAATCTTAGCAAGAAAAGGAAAAACGCTTCTAATTGATGCGGACCCGCAGGGAAACAGCAGCGCAACCTATCAGGCAGTCATTGAAGACCAGGCAACCTTATATGATGTTATGGTAGATTCAGACATGCTCCCTCTTGAAGATGCCATCCAGAATCTTCCAAATGGCGATATCGTGGCATCTGACCCATTGCTTAGCAAGGCAGAAAAAATATTAGACGGAGATGTGGAAGGATTATACCGACTGAAGGATGCCATTGAAGTGCTAGAAGGTTATGATTATATTGTCATTGACACGGCACCATCTTTGAATGTTATTTTGTACAATAGTTTGATTGCAGCGGATGAGGTAATCATTCCGATGGCAGCAGATGCTTACTCAATGCAGGGATTGCAGCAGTTATGCGATACCATTAAAGCCGTACAGAGAAGACAGAATCCTACATTAAAGATTGCAGGGCTGCTTTTAGTAAAGTTTTCCGGACGCTCTAATTTGGAAAGAAGAGTAAAAGAAGAATTACAGCAGCAGGCGAAGGAGCTGGGAACGAAAGTGTTTGCGACAGCAATCCGTGAATGTGTCAAGACGAAAGAGGCACAGGATGCCAGAAAGCTGTTGATTGACTATGCACCGAAATGTACCAGTATGCAGGATTATGAAGCATTTGCAGAAGAATTGATAGGAAAATAAATAGTTGCAATAAATAAAAAACCGCAAGTCCGGTAATAAGGACTTGCGGTTTTTATATTTATTCCCCAACGGCTTTATTTGTCAGCATCGTATAAATTAATTTTAACATGTTTACATTGCCCATGCGGGTATCCCCCTCGCCGATACGAAGAACTTTTCCTTGCTCTGTTGTAATCGGATTCCACACCGGAAGAGTCCCGTCAGACGGCAAATCAGTCGCGTCACCGGAGGCGGCCTTAACGGCATTTGGATTGCCGGTTTTTACAAAGTTTGTCAGGTAGTCCGTCATTTGCTCGCTCAGCGAATAATCCTGATCGGTAAACGGACGCCAGCCATTTGCGAGTGTGCCAAACCAGTACCACAAGTCACTGGAATGCCATGCACCATTGTTATCGCCCGGAAGCTTGCGGTCGAAAAACCATGCAAAGCTTTCCGGCCTTTTTTGTGTGGCCTGCGCCTTACACCAGTCTTTTGCCATTTTAAAAATTATCGGCGGCATAACGTCATGGCTGGTGGAACCAACAAGATATGGAATATTTTTCTGCTTGCCTACGGCTAAGGCATCAACACCATTTTGGGTGATAAGTTTGCCGTCAAGACAAGGCGAGCATACCATGGCATATTTTCGGTTTGCTGCCTTTAACTTTTGCCAGGAAGTGAAAAGCTTCTCCACCGGCAAAGTGCGAAAATCGGAAATGGTTTTACAACCGGTATCCTCCATCACTGCATGCCAGAAGTCGTAATTGATTTCGACAGGAGGAACACTGAGCAGTTTGCTGACACCGCCGCCGCTGCTCATGACAGCCTTAGAAAAGAGTCCGTCTGTGAGCGGTGAGAGGCAAAGCTGCTGTACGCTCATGGCTCCGGCACTCTGCCCCATGATTGTGACGTTGGATGGGTCACCGCCAAAAGAGGCGATGTTATCCTGCACCCATTTTAAAGCGGTTACCTGATCGTAGAGACCGTAATTTCCCGTATGCCCGGCTTCTTTGGTAAGCTCAGGCAGACAGGCAAAGCCGAGTGGACCAAGTCGGTAATTGATGGTTACACCGATTACACCCTTAGTTGGCCAGATCGGCCCGTCAAAATGTTTTTCATGCCCGCAGCCACCGGTAAAACCACCACCGTGGATGTAGAAAAGAACCGGAAGCCCGGAGGTTTCATCGGCACCTTCCGGTGCCCAGATATTTAAGAAGAGGCAATCCTCACTGTAGGTATAAGTTTCACCACGACGGAATTCGTTAAAATAAAATGCTTTTTCCGGAACATCCTCTTCATTATAAAAGGCTCTTGGCTGGTAACTGCAATTGCCATACCCGGTGGCATCGTAGATACCATCCCAGTGCGTGACTGCCACAGGATATTCCCATCTTTTGGCTGTGGCATAGCGGATGCCCTTGTAGACGGTAACACCCTGCCACTGGCAGGTGGTTCCCTTTATTTGTCCACATGGTGTGTTGATGATAGTTGACATAATTTTCCCTCTAGCTTACTTTTTCTTGTTGTACGTGCTTGGCATCCATGGATATTTTTCTTCATTTTCCAATCCGTATGCTTCCAATTTGCGTAATTGCTCCACCACATGAGGCATATCCATACGTTCCACCATCTTGCTGATGAGTTCAGCCCCGGTTTTCGCCATGCGGTCACGCGTTTCGATATCCGGGATGTCCGGCGTTGACATATGATCTTTGTTTTCACCAAAACAGTAACCGACAGCAGCACTTTGATAGCCGAGACCAAACAAGTCATTAAAAGGTGCACAGCTTTGCGGCTCACTGTGTGAATAACCTGTCACAAGAGGAACGTCATCCAAGCGGTTCATAATCTGATAAGCGCCTACCGTGATGCAGTGGAAGTCATCCATAAAATTTTTAAGCAAATCCTGATTTTTTCCTACATTCATCATAGAATCCATATACAGAATCGGCACACCTGTCTCATCATAAAAATCACGAATCATCGGACAGATGGTCATGTGTGCAGGTCCGTGAAAGCTGATATAGACCTGACGTTTAAAGCCGAGGCGAAGCAGGCTGCGGGCGATTGCGCCAAGGTAATCGATACCCTGGCGAACGGAAACCTGCACTGTGCCGCGCCCGGATGCGGTAGCACCTGCATAAAAGTAAGGAAGCCCTGTTAAAACCAATCCATCACATGCCACGGCCATTTTTACTGCATAGGCCTCACTGATGACCGTTTCGCAGTCCAGTGGAAAACCACCATGCATTTCTGTGGTTCCGACCGGAACAATGATGATGTCATTGTGATTCAAATAATCCTGTACTTCGGAATTTAACATTTTTCCTAAAATACGTGTACGCATTTCCATATGATGTTCCTCCGTTTAGTTTCCGGCTTTTTTGCGTGCCATTTCCTCGCGAATTTCCGGCGTAATATTCCATACGAACTTAAAGGCAGCCCAGGAACCAAGAATAAAGATGGCAGGTAACAATACACAAAGAACCTTAATGCCAACGATAACACTTGCTGACTGTGCAAGCCCTGCACTTGCTGCAACAGTATCGTAACCAATCCAGCCAAGCATTAATACAGCGGCAGAGTTACCAATGGTCTGACCGATACGGCGGGTTAAATTAAAGGTGCCGTAGATGGAACCTTCAGTACGTTTTCCGGTAATATACTCGTTGTAGTCGATGGCTTCGCCGACCATACCCCACTGCATGTAGATGGATACACTGGCAAAACTCATTGCAACACCGCTCCAGATGATGTGAACCCAGACATTCACATTTATCAGCATGTGAGCTGCAAAGAGACCAAAATACAGAACAGAACTAATCAATAAGCAATAACGAATCATTCTCTCCAAGCCTAATTTCTTGGCAATCTTTGGAGCAATAATCAGGGTAAGAATTCCCAAAGGCATGGAGATCGCAGAAGCCATACTCATCATACCGATACTTCCGAGAACATCTGCGTACATGTATGTGCCTAAGGTAGAAGCGACATACTGATTGGTACAGATGAAGATACCATGGAGACACAGCGCAAGGAAAGCACGGTTTTTCTTAAATACACCAAGAATATCAGTAAACTTGATATTAGCAGCGTCTTCCGGTCTGCTTGCAACAATATTGCGTTCTTCTGTCAGATAGTAGTGTAAGAAACAGATAACAAAGCCGATTGATGCACAGATGGTAGCTCCGAGGGCATATCCCTTTGCAGAATCATGGAAAACTTCCAAAAGAATTGGAAAAATCATCATCGGAATAATGTTACCAACCATAGAACCGAAGCCGCGGGCAGAGGAAAGAGAAGCACGTTCCTCATCGGTATTTGCCATTGCAGATAAAAGGGATCCCATCGGGATATTGAACATTGTGTAACAGCCTTCATATAAAATCTTGCAAATAAACAATACGCAAATCATTGCAGTTCCTTCAAAGTAGGTTGGAACGGTCCAAAAGACAATGGAAGTAATCGCAAGAAGCGGTGTGGCGCGAAGTAACCATGGACGGAACTTGCCCTGCTTGTGCTGATGCTTTGCAAACATTTTATCCATCAGTGCGCCCATCATAGGGTCATTTACGGCATCCCACACGTTCCATACAAGCAGAAGAATTGCAAGAACTGCAGTATTTACCTGTAAAATATTGGTGTAGTAACGGGTAACCATGGAGCCCATGAGCGCAAATGTCATACAGCCGCCAAAGTCACCGAGCATGTAGCCAATCCAATGTTTTTTGGTCAGGCCGGTGTTAGTAGATTTTTTTCCCATTTCATTTTCCTCCTCGAAATGTATTTTGCGGTTGCAAAATGGCAACCTTTTCCTGATACTATTATCATAACAAAAAGAGAATGCAAATAAAATTGCAATACTGGGATAAAACATTGCAAAATCAGTAATAAAATGATAAAATAATGACAAAATATATAAAAAAGAAGGGCGTATTTTGTGAAATTAGACGAATTGCATCGTATATTAAAAGAGATAGATGTGCGTGAAGGAAAGGTAGATATCAAGCGCATGGAAAAGCTTTTGACAGAGATGGGCTATGATTATGGAAATCTCTATCAGGAGATGGAGATGCGTTCTCGTTTTGTGGATTCACATCGGGATGTCAGCTATGCGAACGACAAGCTAAACCTGCATAGCCACGATTTTTATGAGGTACTTTATTGTAAGAGTAACAGCGGAATTCAGTATCTGGTGGGGACCGAGCGTTATCGTCTGCAGAGGGGCGATATTGTGTTTGTACCGCCCGGAGTAGGGCACAGACCCATTTTAGAGGCTAAGATGGCAGAGCCTTATCGCAGAGAGGTCCTTTGGATGAGCCCAGAGTTCGTGAGGGAAATCACGCCGATGTTCGAGGGGAGTGCGCCGAAGTGGGAGAAGCACCATGCATTGCTTAGAACTGCAGGAACGCGATGGGAGGTATTGGGAGATTACTTTGATATGGGAGTAAAAGAAGCCGAGCAACGTGCATATGGATGGCAGGCTGTTTTGTGTGGCAATACAATCCAATTGCTTGTCATGCTCGAACGGGCGCTAAAAGATAGAGGGAATGCGTCTTTTGGTGCAGAAAAGCCGGAACTTCTTGACGAGGTTATGAATTATATGGAAGCAAACCTAGGTGAGAAAATTACACTCGAGGATGTGGCAAAACGCTTCTGGGTTAGTGAAAGTACCATTAGCCAGACGTTTCGTAAGAAAATGGATGTCAGCTTTCATCATTTTCTTACGCAGCGAAGGCTCATTGCTGCAAAAAGTATGATTCTGGATGGAGTAGCCATGGACGAGGTGAGCGAGCGCGTTGGCTTTGCAGAGTATTCTACCTTTTACCGGGCGTTTAAACAGGAATATGGAATCTCACCAAGGCAGTACCAGAAAATGCAGGCATAGTATTGTTACCTTGCACAGACCCTTGTATTTTTGGTGAGGGCGAAGAAGGATACACGGAGATATGCAAAGAGCACGTGGAAGATTACACGGAAGAAGAAAATCATAGGAGATACAAAAGATGGAAATCAAATCAGAAGCAAAATTAACTACATTTGAAGCAATCAGCATGATTGTGGGAAACAGTATAGGTACAGGGATTATTGCAGTGCCTTATCTGGCGACGAAGAACAGTATGCTGGATGTGGTATGGATGGTAGCGCTCGCCTATCTTGTCAATGTGATTCTGCATTTAATTATTGCAGAACTTTCCTATAATAACGGAGGTGTACAGCTCGTCAAAAGTTTCGAAGGCGAATTGTTCCATGGCGTGGCAAAGAAAATATTCAGCTGGATTGTATTCGTGGTGTATGGATTGGCCATAATGATTGGTGTAAGCGGCAATATTAATGGTGGTGCCCAGATATTCACAACATGGTTTGGAATGCCGATGTGGGCAGCGCAGCTTGTCTACTATGTGATTGCGGGAATCGTGGTATTCATGGGAATGAAAGCAGTGGGAATTGCACAGAAATATGCAGTGGTACTTCTCATGGGTATCGTGGCAGTCATGACAGTCGGAACATTTATGCATCCTGTAAATGCACTGTATACGGCACCATTTCACTGGAACAATCTGCTTGCGCTCTACAGCATGGTAGTGTTTGCCACTTCCGCAAATCAGGCGGTCATCCAGGTTGTGAAGGGGCTTGATGGGAATCCGGGTAAGATAAGAAAGTCTATATTCATAGGCTTTGGGTTGTCCTCTGTATTTGTCCTCGTTGTGACAATGACGGTATTGCTTGGAACGAAAGGGGCTATCAATAAGGAACTGGCATATATGCAGCTGGGCGAGAGCATCGGCAAATGGGCAGTTGTTCTGGCTGGAATCTTTTCACTGTTTGCACTGCTGACGACTTTTTGGTCAAATACTCTGGCGTTGCGCGATGTGGTACATGAGCAGGTCGGTATTGGAAACCGTGTGAGCTGGCTGATTGCTACCATTCCATGTATTCTGTTTGCAATTTTTGGAGTAAACAGCTTTATTATTCTGACACGAATCATGAGTGGTGTTGTGGTTCTTGTCAGCATCATGCTTGTGCTTACCTATGGCAAATCAAGACGGAAAGCCGGTGCGAGTCCGATATGCGGTGTGATAGGAACAGTGCCGTTTCAGGTGCTGATGGTCATTTCGACAATTATTTCGGCGATTGGATCACTTGTTCCGTTAACTTAAGGAAAGGCAGGATTTATGTATCTTTCAGAAAAATGCAAACAGATAGATGATGAGACATTTACATTACAAATACAAAAAGACAGGGATTTTAAAATCCTGCAGCTGACGGATCTGCATTTGGGCTTTGGCGTTCTATCAAAGGGGAAGGACAAGCTTGCTCTGGATGCTGTGAAAAAAATCATCGAAAAAACAAAACCGGACTTGATAGTGCTTACCGGGGATTCTATTTTTCCCTTTTTGCCAAAGGCAGGAACACTTAATAACCGCAAACAGGCAAAAAAATTAATGGCATTCCTGGATAGGTTTGAGATACCTTATACCTTGGTTTTTGGAAATCATGATTGTGAGATGGGCTCGACGTGTAACAAGGAAGACCTGGCAGAACTGTACAAGCAAGGAAAGTATTGCATCTTCACAGAAGGCAGGAAGAATCTTACGGGTGTAGGCAACTTTCTGATCGAATTAGTGGATGATACCGGGAAAGTGCTTCTACCACTGGTGATGCTGGATTCTAATATGTACGGAGAGGGAGGCTGGTTTTTCAGTGGATTTGACCGCATTCAGGATGACCAGGTGGACTGGTGTATGGAGCGCCTTACTATATTAAAACAAGAGAATCCGGACATACAGGCTATGGCATTTTTCCACATGCCGCTCCGTGAATTTAAGGAAGCTTATGAGAAAATGAAGCTTGGCGACAAGAGTGTTATCTATCAGCATGGCAGCATTGCTGAGAAGCATGAGTACTTTGGAATTTCTAAGTACCCGGGTACTTTTTTTGATAAAGCAGTGGAAAATGGTGTGATAAAGTGGATGTTCTGTGGACATGATCATTTAAACACACTGTCACTTACTTATAAGGGCATTCAGATGACCTATGGGATGTCCATTGATTACCTTGGCTATAATGGTATGAAAAAAAATTATATCCAGCGTGGTGGAACACTTATTGAGAGGAAAACGGATGGAACCGTAGAGATTGGAATGGTGCCGCTTGGATCGGTGGTGTCTACGAGGGTTCGTGGAGTTGAGAAAAGAAAATGAGAAAAATCAGAAAGAATAAAGGGTTTGTAGCGATTGCTGCATTAGTCTTTTTACTGGTAGCTGCTTCTACATGGTACGTTTGTGACTATTATAAAAGCGACGAAAGTGTACAGCAATTTTTTCATGAAAGCAGTACAGTAAAAATTGATGAAATAGAAAGCGGTTTATTTATAGATGGGCCGGGAAAAGAAAAGGCACTTATTTTTTATCCCGGGGCAAAGGTAGAATATACTGCATACGTTCCTTTGATGCACCAGATTGCTGAAAATGGAACAGATGTATTTTTAGTAAAAATGCCATGCAACCTGGCATTTTTAGAACAGAACAGGGCAGACGATATCATAAAGAATTATGGATACAAGTTTTGGTATCTGGGCGGTCATTCTTTAGGAGGTGCAATGGCGGCGTCATATTCTGCCAAACACTTGGACAGTTTAAAGGGATTGGTGCTTTTGGCAGCCTATCCGACGAAAAGCTTGCAGGCAGAGAATTTTTCAGTGGTTTCGCTTTATGGAAGTGAGGATGGTGTGCTCAATATGGATAAATTGGAGGAAGGAAGAGCGTATATGCCCGCGGATTATACAGAAATCTGTATAGATGGCGGAAACCATGCACAATTTGGAAACTATGGTATTCAGAAAAAGGATGGAGATGCTTTTATTTCGAGTGAGGAACAACAAAATCAGACAGTCGAAGCAATCTGCAAAATGATTGCGACTCCGGAGAAACCCTAGACTATGTATAAATCCTTTTATAATAAAATTAATAAGATATCAATAGTCTGTTTGGCCGACTTTGTTTTACAATATTTTAAAGATACGGTCGACCGGAGTGAGGTACTTTATTTTAGCAATTCTGGTTTCTCAGTCGGGGCTGTAATATGCGACACTTTCTTACTACACCATTATTATGCTGGTATTTCCTTTGGTGTTTTCTTGCCTTTATAATGAAAGAAAATATGTGATATATACTGCAGTTCTAAGTGTACCAATGATTGTAATATCTCATTAGAAAAGCTAATCACTACACTGGCAAATAAAAATAAAGAGCTATATGCAGATCAGGAAAACTTGATTCTGTCACTTTCTCAGATTATAAAAAACAAATCGGAAAATACTGGGCAGCACGTAAGAAGAGTTTCAGAATATACCTCTGTTTTGTGTGGCTGTATGGGATATAGTGATGAGGAATGCGAAATTGGGAATGGGGCTACTTTACAAAGTAATCAGCAAACTGCTCTTTTAAAATAGTAAGATTTTCTATATAGCGGGTCATATGCAATCTTGCAATATGAGCCGCTTTTTCTTTATCATGCGCTTCGATAGCACGGACGAGTTCCTCATGATCTGTTACGATTCGATTCATCTCATGACAGCGAAAACTTAAAACAATGGTTCGGTCATAGTGGGGAGAAATATTATTTACTAATTGGTACCAATTGGGATGATTGCAGAACTCATATAGCATTTTGTGAAATTCTTTATCAAGCTGAAACACTTTCTCTTCGTTGTTGCGCTCTAAATACATCTTCCATAATGCAATATTTTCCCACATGGAATCAATTTGTTCTCTGGTAAATAAATCACAGGCGATTGTGACCAGTTCGCTTTCTAACGTACTTCTTAAGCTGCGAATTTCTTCGATAAAATCCGTATCAATATAGGTAACAAAAACGCCTACCTTTGGTCTTATCTCTAACAGTTTAGTCTGTGCCAGTTCTAACTCCGCCTCACGAAGGGGAATTTTGCTGACATGGAATAATTCACATAATTCAGTTGCGTCTAATTGCTGACCCGGAACAAGGTGGAAATGAATAATATTATAGATAAGCTGTCTGGCAACATAATCTTTCGCAGATTCATCCAGACTTTTCTTAGTAGTAATAATCATATTTATGCGCTCCCATTCCATATATTCATATATATTTTATACCATATGTTTGATGATTCAACAAGATTGTTGCAATATTGCATAACGATTTCTCATATATATATCAAAATATGTAATATATTAGAGGTTGAAAAATAAAACCATTTATGCTATTTTATAAAAAATAAAAATACAAAAGAATCTTTAATGTAAGGAGCGGGATAAATATGAAAGAAGTACGTATTAAATTAGACTCCATTGATTCTGCAAGAAAATTTGTATTAGCCAGCAGTCAATGTGACTCTGATGTGAATGTAAGAAAAGAAATGTATCAGTATTATGTGGACGGAAAATCTATTTTAGGCATGATGTCACTGATAGGAAATGACAATCTGATTGTTACATACAATTCTGATAATAAGGAATTCGGAAAAGTACTGAAAAAATTGGCAGTATAAAACATGTTTTTACATGCTGATTTTACTATAATAATTGAATAATAGAGTGGTTGGGGAGACTTTATAGGAAATGATTCCTGTAAGGTCTTTTTCACTTATTTCGGAAAATGTGTAAAAATAAAAGACTTGGCAAGGAGCAATACAGGCAATGATAAAAGATTTAACGGCAGGGGAGCCACGAAAAATTTTATGGCAGTTTACTGGGTATTTTTGGCATGTCTTCACTGGGATGTGACCGGTGTTGCAATTCCAAGTATTTTACAGCAGAGCTTTGTATCGGTAGGAAATATTTTTGTACAAAGCCTTGTGAATGGCTTTGGCTCTTCCGTGATTGCAGGATATTCTGCTGCAATTAAGATTAATACCTTTGCAATTACCTGCTTCGGCACGATTGGAAATGCAATCTCAAGCTTTACGGCACAACATATTGGAGCAAAAAATAATGAGCTAGTGAAGAAAGCCCGCTTGCATTAGAGACAGGTATGGAGTTTTTAAGCATTGTAGCACCATTTTATTTCATGATTTTTATGAAGCTAACTACAGATGGAGTATTGCGTGGCTCGGGAGCTATGAAGTATTTTATGGTTTCAACATTCGAAGATTTGATTCTTCGGGTTGTACTTGCTTATATATTAGTGCTTCCATTTGAAGCGACAGGCATTTGGCTGCCCTGGCCGATTGGCTGGGTAATTGGTACAGTGTTGTGTATGGGCTTCTATAAAAAAGGTGTTTGGAGAGTGTAAAAATCCTGTGAAAATTTATAATTTGGTAATAGTTCTTTTATAGAATTATTAGCACTCTGTATTGACGAGTGCTAATAATGGTGATATAGTACATACTGAACAAAGGAGGAGGGATAAAAATCCTAAATCCGGTTCATGAAACCCAATAGGTTTTATGAAACCCCAATCGGTTCCAGAAAACTCTAATAGGTTCCAAGAAACAAGGTAAACATGCATAGAGATAGTAAGAAAAGGAGAGATGACTTATGTTAATGCCTAGTATTTTTGGAGAAAACTTATTTGATGATTTTATGGATGATTTCCCATTCTTTGATGACAGGGAAATGAAGAAGCTTGAGAAAAAGCTGTATGGACATCATGCAAAGAACATGATGAAGACGGACGTAAAAGAAACAGACAATGCTTATGAATTGGAAATGGATTTGCCGGGATTTAAGAAAGATGAAATTCAGGTATCCTTAAAGGATGGTTACCTGACAATTAGTGCGGCAAGAGGTCTTGACAAGGATGAGCAGGAGAAGACAACAGGTAAATATATCCGAAAAGAGCGTTATGCCGGGGCATGTGAGCGTTCCTTCTATGTGGGAGAGAACGTTACTCAAGAGGATATTAAAGGACTGTTTAAACATGGCATTCTGAGATTGACGATTCCAAAGAAGGAAGCAAAAGCGGTTGAAAACAAAAAGAATTACATTGCCATCGAGGGATAAACGGCACCTCTTAATATACGGGACTGCATATTGGGATTGATATGCAGTCCTTTTTATCTTACTTTGAAACATAAAGTATGTTATGATAGAACGTGAGGTGATAAAAATATGAGCAGCATGACAACGAAAAAAGCAATTGCGGCTTCCTTGAAAGAATTACTGTTAGAAAAACCATTGACAAAAATTACAATTAATGACATAACGGAACGATGTGATATCAATCGACAGACATTCTACTATCATTTTCAGGATATTACGGATTTGGTGGAATGGATTTGCCTGACGGATGCAGATAAAGTATTGAAGGATAATAAAACATATGATACCTGGCAGGAAGGGTTCCTTTCCATTTTTCATATTTTAAAGGAAGACAAACCCTTCGTCATCAATATTTACCATTCCGTCTCCTTAGAAACGTTAAACCGTTATCTTTATAAAGTAGTATATCCTCTTCTTTATAATGTAGTAGAGGAGAAAGCAGTTGGGTTAGTCGTGCAGGAGGAAGATAAAAAGTTTATAGCGGATTTTTTTAAATATGCATTTGTAGCAATTGTGTTAGAGTGGGTAAAAAATGATATGAAAGAAGAACCGCAGGAAATCATTGAACGATTAAATTTATTAATCGAAGGAACTATCGAGCATGCACTTAAAAATTATAGCAGGAATGAGAAAAGATAGCAGAAAATCAGACATTTCTGCCGGAATGTCGTAAATTACGCCAATGCCTGTAGCCTGTCTTAAAGTACGTCAAACTTTGAATTCTGATGATTTTAAAGTGGCTTGAAATCGTACATAATAAAGGCATCAAAAGAAACAGGAGGACAAAATTATGTATTATGGCGCAGGAACTTATGAGGCATTTGCACATCCGGAGAAACCGGAAGGCGTAGACAAAAAATCAGCATATATCATTGGAACAGGACTGGCAGGATTGTCAGCTGCCTTTTATCTGGTAAGAGACGGACAGATGAAGGGTGAGCATATTCATTTATTGGAAAAACTGGAATTGGCCGGTGGCTCTTGTGATGGTAGAAAAGATGTTACAAAAGGTTTTTACATGCGTGGCGGCCGTGAAATGGATAACCATTTTGAATGCATGTGGGATATGTATCGGGATGTCCCTTCTATCGAGACAGAAGGTGTTTCTGTTCTGGACGAATACTATTGGTTAAATAAGCATGACCCGAATTATTCCTTATGCAGAGCTTCCATTCATTGTGGAGAGGACGCACATACGGATAAAAAATTCGAACTGGATAAGGCATCTGCATTGGCATTATCCAAGTTGTTTATGACACCGGAAAAGGACCTTGAGGATAAAAAAATCTCAGAAGTGCTGCCGGATTCTTTCTGGAACACAAACTTCTGGCTATACTGGCAGACCATGTTTGCTTTCCAGAAATGGTCATCTGCGCTGGAAATGAAACGGTATTTATGCAGATATTGTCATCATATCGATGGGTTGCCGGATTTTTCAGCCTTAAGATTTACAAAATACAATCAGTTTGAAAGTATGATTCTTCCACTGGTAAAATACTTAGAGAGCCATGGAGTGAAGATTGAATATGGCATGGATGTAAAAAATGTGGTCATTGATAGTACAGGGAAAAAGAAAGTGGCAAAGCAGATTGTTTACATCAAGGATGGCAAAGAACAAACCATTGATTTAGTAGAAGATGATTTGGTTATTATCACAAACGGTTGCTGTACGGATACTTCCTGCTACGGAGATCAGGACCATGCTCCGGATTTGTCCGGTATTAAAAATGGCTGTGGCGAGTCCTGGGATTTATGGAAGAATATCGCAAAGCAGGCTACACATGGCGAATATGGTAATCCGGAAAAGTTCTGCAGTGATGTAGAAGCTACAAACTGGATGTCTGCAACCGTAGCAACTTCAAATGAAGAAATCATTCAGCATATTATTAATGTCTGCCATAGAGATCCACGTGAAGGAAAAGTTACCACCGGTGGTATTGTGACAGTAAAAGACTCCACAGAAAACTGGTTTTTGTCATGGACAATCAACCGTCAGCCACAGTTTAAGGCACAGGATAAGGATACGGTTCTGATTTGGGTTTACTCTTTAAATACGAATAAACCGGGAAATTATGTGAAAAAGGCAATGAGGGAATGTACCGGTGAAGAAGTCTGCAGGGAATGGCTGTATCATATCGGTATTCCGGAAAATGAGATTGCAGACTTAGCAAAGAATGCATGTAACACCACAACCTGCTATATGCCGTACATCAATGCCTTCTTCCAACCGAGAAAGAAGGAGGACAGACCGCTTGTTGTCCCGGAAGGAGCGGTAAACTTTGCCTTTGTCGGTCAGTTTGCAGAAACACCGAGAGACACCATTTTTACAACAGAATATTCCATCCGTACCGGAATGGAGGCTGTGTATACACTATTAAACGTAGACCGTGCAGTACCGGAGGTTTGGGGTTCCCAGTACGATGTCAGAGAACTGCTAAAGGCCTGTTACTATGCAGTTGATAAGAAGAGTGTGGATGAACTGCCTTTAAGTTTTAAAGAAAAAACACTGCTAAAGACTGTTCTAAAAAAAGTGAAAGGCACGGATATTGAACTCCTGCTAAAAGACAGCGGATTAATCAAATAATGATTTTTGAGGGCCTGCCACAAAAAATTGTGGCGGGCTCTTTTTCTTGAACAATAAAATCAGAAGCGTTATACTATTTTCTGCAATAGTACAGATCGTATGACGGAATGAAAAGGAGTCTTGCCCATGCAAATTAAATCCTTACATATTAAGAACTTCAAATCGATTCGTGAACTTACCATTACAGATATTGAAAATGCACTGATTCTGGTTGGAAAGAATAATACCGGTAAAACAGTGGTTTTAGATGCAATTCGCGCGGTAACGGGCGATTATACCGTGAAAGAAACGGATTTCAATGAGAAAAAGCAGAACATTGAAATTGCAATGACCTTACAAATAACCGAAGAGGATTTGCAACAATTTCATGCACATGGTGTAGTAAGCTCTTATAAGAGATATGAAGCCTGGAAGAGGGATTTTTGCGAAAAGCTGCCTACTTATGATGCAGGTGAATTAGCTTTTGTCTGCAGTATCAATCAAAATGGCAAAATCCGCTATGATGACGGCACACACAAAAATAACCGCTATCTTCCGGAAGTACTCCCGAAATTGCACTTTATTGATGCTGCCAGAAACCTAACACCATTTCAGGAGGATTTCCTAATGTTTCAAAAGTCAGAAGAATTGGAGAAACTCCGCTCCAATGCCTGTATTTTTGACGCGGCGAAGGCTTGTAATCATTGCTTTCAATGCATCGGTTTAATCAATCAGAAAAAACCGGAGGATTTGCAGCTGCATGAGACGGCAAGACTTTTAGAATATAAAATGTATCAGTTGAACCTGAGTGAGTTTTCCCGCAGGGTGAATGAAAACTATCGTAAAAACGGTGGTGTAGAGGAGATTCTTTACACCTTATCCTGTAACAGGGAAGAGATGTTTTCCATTGCTGTGGAGGCATGGCACGAGGAGTCTAAACGCATGAGTCCGGTGGAACAGTTGGGAAACGGTATGAAAAGTATTTACATGCTTTCATTGCTGGAAACCTATGTGGAAGATGAAAAACGTATGCCGAGTATCGTCATCGTGGAGTATCCGGAGCTGTTTTTGCATCCGTCGTTACAGAAGAGTGCCAGCAAAATCCTCTATCGCCTGTCTAAGAAAAATCAGGTGATTTTTACGACTCATTCGCCAAATATGGTGGCGAATTTCACTCGAGGGCAGATTTGCCAGATTGTATTGGAAGAGGATGGTTATTCCTCCGCGAGACAGAATGCGGATATTGATGATATTTTAACGGACCTTGGTTACAGTGCTAACGATTTCCTGAACGTGGATTTTGTTTTTATCGTAGAAGGAAAGCAGGACAAATCGAGACTGCCGCTTCTTCTGGAAAAATATTATTCGGATGTACATGATAAGGATGGAAACATGTCCCGTATCTCCATTATCACCACGAATAGCTGCACGAATATCAAAACCTATGCCAATTTAAAGTACATGAATCAGCTCTATTTACGTGATCAGTTTTTGATGATTCGCGATGGAGATGGGAAAAATCCGGAGGAACTGGCAAACCAGCTTTGCCGTTACTACAGCGAGCGTAATGCGCAGGACATTGACAAACTGCCGAGAGTTCGCAGACAAAATGTGTTAATCCTTAAATACTATTCTTTTGAAAACTATTTCCTGAATCCGAAGGTCATGGCACAGCTTGGCGTGGTGGAGAGCGAGGAGGTCTTTTGGGAAATACTTTTTGCCAAGTGGCAGCAGTATCTGTACCGCATCGCCAGCGGACAGAACTTAATAGAAGTATTGGGGAAAGATATTACATCTATTGAGGAACTGAAAGAACATTTTGAAGAATTCAAAATATATATGCGCGGACATAATTTATATGATATATTTTACGGACGTTTTCGAGAGCAGGAGACAGAGCTCTTGCGGAAATATTTAGAGATTGCTCCACGGGAAGATTTTAAAGATATTTTAGATGCAATTGATTCCTTTGTATACTTTGACAGTCGGAAAAGGTTAGGAGACTTAAGCATATCTAAATAGATTTGCATGGAAGAAACACCCGGTATTCAAAACGATTACCGGGTGTTTTTTACATTATATAATTATGGTAATGTCACCACACCTGTTTCCAATGCGTCCATTACAGTGTAGGTAGGCTTTATTTTACCGGTAAATTCCGGTGAACAGTTGGAATGGATATAGAAAGAATCCATACCAGCTTTCGTAGCACCGAAAATATCACATACTTCATCATTACCGACGAAGAGACATTCTTTTGTATCCAGATTGCAACGTTTTAACAGCATCTTAAAAAAGGTCAGATTCGGTTTCATTACTCCACAGTCAGAGGAAATCAGGACATCGTTAAAATATTTGGTAAGACCAAGTTTATCCAGTTCGTGTGCAGTAAAGGAACGCTGCGCATTTGATAATAGATAAATACCTTTGCCCTCTGCTTTTAAAGAATCTAAAATCGGAAGAGTCCAAGGATAGAGTTTTATATATTCGGTTGAGGTATCCCGGAAGAAATGACAGGTTTCAAGAACTAACTCATCATCCGGTGTAACACCCTTTGCTTCATATAATGCACGAAAGACCTTTTCTACCTGAATTTCTTCTGTGATATCTAACAATTTCCGTACACCGGTTGCGTAAGCGGATTTTAATTCGTCTGCAGCATATTCTGCACCCTGCTTTCCATAGTAACTGGCAAGTGCCTCCCAAAGCTTCGGATTTTCTTCATCCGTATGGATATCAATTAGGGTTCCATATAAATCAAAGATATAATTCTGGTATTTCATAATCTTCCTCCGCATATTAAAATATAAAAAGACTTCTTTAATTATTATACAGAAAACGGGATAAAAAGCAATAAAAACACCGATAGGTATTCGCACAGAAAGTCGGGAAACTTTTTTGCCGTCCGGCTAGAATAGAGACAGACAGGAGGAAAAGAAATGGATTGGATTACAGGAATACAGAACGCAATCAACTATATCGAGGAGCATCTGCTTGAGGAGATTGATTATGAAGAGATAGCAAGACAAAGCTATTCATCCGGCTATCATTTTCAGAGAGTGTTTGGCATCCTTTGCGGCTATACCGTAGGTGAGTACATCAGGAACCGCAGGTTATCTCTTGCCGGGATAGAGTTACAGACCGAAAAGGCAAAGGTAATTGATGTGGCATTAAAGTACGGTTACGACAGCCCGGATAGTTTTGCTAAGGCATTTCAGAAATTCCATGGAATCACACCATCGAAGGCGCGCATGGATGGTGCAATTTTAAATTCTTTTTCAAGACTGTCGCTAAAAATAAGCTTGGAGGGCGGTAAGATGATGAATTACAAAATGGAAGAAAAACCGGAGCTCGTATTGACAGGATACAAAAGACATTTCACAGGAACACCGGCAAAACGAAGCGAGCAGGAAGAAGCATTTTATCTGGAAACGCGTATCAATCAATATGCATTGCATGGTCTGGCAAGGGACTGTGCCACAAATTATAATGTAATAACAAACTTTGACTATGAGGGGTACGATTTTTACATTGCAGCATTGTTGAGCGAGTGGGAGACCAATCATTTGGATGAAATTCTTGGAGAACAGGAAAAGGACCGTTTTGAGAAAATTACAGTTCCGGCAGGACTTTATCTGGTTTGTGAGACAGAAAAGGAGCGTTATCCGGTTACACAGGTGGAGGAACTTCGAAGGAAGGCAGTCAGCGAATGGCTTCCTTCTTCCGGCTATGAGTTGGCGGATGCACCGGAAATAGCAGTTACACACTGGTTTTATGAGCCGGATAATGATGCGGTAAATGATTCACGGTATGTGGAATTGTGGCTTCCGGTTGTGAAAGCTTAAATTATGAAAAACTCAGGCAAGTACACTAAGAGAGAAACTTAGTGACCTGCCTGAGTTTTTTATGAGGCTGATACTTCCTTGACGAATGCAGTAACCGCTTCCTCATATTGTTTTGGCCCGACAATAAAACTAAGGGCATGTTCTGCGTTTGGTATAGTGAGCAGACTGACAACGGAAGGATTTGCTTTTTGAATTTCTCTGCTCATATCACAGGGAACAAAGGTGTCGGTTTCTCCATGAATTAGCAGGATAGGAAGTTTGGTGTTTCTAACGGCATCAATGGCACTGCTTTCTTCCAAATCAAATCCGGCAAAGAGTCTGGCTCCAAGTTTTACAAGCGGATACATCAGACCGGAAGGAAGATGCATTTCTACCCGGCAGACTTTTTTGATGATAGCACTTGGAGAGGAATAAGGGCAGTCAGCAATGACGCCAACAACATTTTCCGGAAGCTCCTGATCAAGTGCCATAAGAACCGTAGCTGCACCCATCGAGAGACCGGAAAGAATGATTTTCGTATCGAAACCGAAACGGTCAAGTACATAATGAATCCAGCAAAGGCAGTCCTTTCGCTCTTTCACACCAAAAGTAATGGCATTCCCTTCACTTTTTCCGTGTGAACGCTGGTCCACCACAAGCGCATTATGTCCAAGGTTTAAGGCATAGGCAGTGCCTCCGCTGCAGTCTAAAACGGCATTGCCTTTATAGCCGTGAAAGATGATATGTACAGGCGCATGGTTTGCTGTATGGTAATATCTTGCATATAGTTTTTTCCCATCAAAGGTAGTTATGGTGACCGGCTCAAAGGAACGGACGAGCATCGATTCTACGGAAGCTCTCAGTTCTTTCTGAAAACGCTGATAGACAGGAGTGCTTGGGAGATGCTGGAGAACCTCTTCATCTGTAATATGCTTTGGCGCATGAAAAGCGATACGGTAAGTGACGTATGCGCCAAGAAGAATAATTAGAATGGCGAGAATTAGAGCGATAATAAGTAACATTTGTGATACACCTCTTCATTACACTAATATGATAAATTCAGTATATATCTATGAAAAAAGTATGTCAATTTCCTCTTTAAAATCGAACAGGAGTTTGGTATAATGCAATCAAAGGAGTATAAAAGATGTTTTTGGATGCAACAAAAGAGCAGAAAAATATGATAGAGGCGACAGAAGGCTATGTTCGCTGCGGGGCAGTCCCGGGTTCCGGGAAAACCTTTTGTATCACTCATCGTATGGCTTATCTGATAAAAGAATTGTATATTGATCCGTCTTCCATTGTGGCGCTTACCTTTACGAATAAGGCAGCAGCATCTATGACAAGACGCTTAAAGCAGCTCATCGGGGACGAAGCAACCTGCTTTACGGGAACCTTTCATGGATTTTGCAACCGGATTTTAAAGGAAGAGATTTACCGGTTGTCATATCCGAAGACGTTTACGATATTGGACAAAAGAGGACAGATTGACCTGATTCGGGAGATTGCGGAGGAACTGCAGCTGTCACTGAAGGATTTTACGGCAAAGCATTATATGGAAGAAATAGGTGAGAGAAAGCTGGGATACGGCTATCTGTCTTACATGGCGGGACCAGACAAGTCAGAACTTTTAGAGCAGTTATCGAAGGCAAAGCAGCCGGTCGATTTGGTATATTATCATTATCTGTTAAAGCAAAGAGATAACTATGTGCTGGATTTTGATGATATTATTAACTTTGCGATTTATATTTTAGAACAGTATCCGGATGCACTTAATGCATGGCAGGAAAAATGCCAATATATTCTGTGTGATGAGTATCAGGATGTCAATGACAAGCAGGAGCGACTTTTGGCGCTGCTTAGCGGAAAATACCACAATCTGACTGTCGTTGGCGATGATGATCAGTGTATCTATGGCTGGCGCGGCTCAAAGGTAGACTATATTGTGGATTTTGACCGTACTTACCCGGATGTGCGGGATTTTTATCTGAGTGAGAACTTTCGAAGTACACCGGAGATTATCGCAGTGGCAAACTCTTTAATCCAGGCTAACAGGCACCGTCTGACGAAGCAAATGTTTACAAATAATCCGACTGGCGTAAAACCTGTTTATAACCATTTGAAAACGGAACAGGAAGAAGCACTTTGGATTGCAGATACGATTATGGCAAAAGGGGAAGAAAAAAAGTTTTCGGACCACGCAGTTTTGGTGCGCGCATCTTCCCAGACCAGGGCACTTGAGGAGGCTTTTATCCGCAAGCGGATTCCCTATAAGATTCTAAATGGGGCTCAGTTTTACGGCTCGGAAGAGATAAAAACAGTGCTGGCATATCTTAGAATGATATATTCGCTCAATGATTTGGATTTTGTCTGGACAATTCAGCATCCCAGAAGAGGCTTTGGCAAGAAATCTGTTGCGATGTTAAAAAACTATGCCGGTGCCAAAGGGCTTACGCTGATGGAGGCACTTGGGGAACAGATTGCGCAGGGAGTGATAAAAAAACCGGCGCTTCTTGCCTATTATGAACGAATCATGGAACTGCATCAGATGTATCAAAATGAGACAGCAAAAGATTTGGTAAATCTGGTGTTAGACATCGGCTATCGCCAAGAACTGCAAAATGATGTGGAACAGACGAAACTGGATAATATTTCAGAATTCATTACAACTGTTGCAGCAATGGAGGAGGAAAATAAAGAGCCGATTCCGTTGGAGGATTTGCTGGAGCATTTCGCGCTTTTTTCACAACAGGATGATGATGTAGAAAAAGACGTGGTTAAGGTGATGACCATCCATACGGCAAAGGGGCTGGAATTTGACACCGTCTTTGTTAATGGCCTGGTAGAGGGACAGTTTCCAAGCAAGCGCTTGCGCAATGAGGACGAACTGGAAGAGGAACGCAGACTTTTTTATGTGGCAGTGACCCGGGCGAAAAAACGGTTGTATCTTAGCAGTTATGAGGCAAAGGGTGGTGTTTTTTATGTGGAACAGTCTGATTTTTTACGAGACATTGAAGAAGAATTGCTTCATTGCATCAACCATAGTAATATCAGACCGGCAACACATGTGACAACTGCTCTTCCAAAGACCTGCTTTTCGGTGGGAGATATGGTGAGCCACAAGATATTTGGAAAAGGCAGAATCGTTGAGGTGGATGAGAAGTTTCAGGTGTATTCCATTGCCTTTGAAAATGTGAACGGAGTAAGGAGATTGCAGTTTCGGGCTGATTTGCAATTAGTGACAGAAAAATAGGATTTAAAAATCAGAGAAAATGTAGTACAATAGAACTAGGTATAAAGAGAAGGAAATCAACTTGGAGGTATTTATGAATTGTAAAAGAACACCGTTGACAGCAAACGTGGAAAAATATGAAATCGGACAGAGACTGGAGGATGGATTTGAACTCTGGTCTGATGTAGTGACAAAAGGCTGGATTGAGACAGAAAATCTGGTGAAAATTGAGCGGGAGGATGGTGCAATTGTATGCCCATATGTAAAGAACCGCAGAGGACGTATCTTTATCGGAGTTGGGGATTATCTCATTGAAGATGAAGACGGTACAAAACATGTATGCGGGGAAGATAAAATCTGGTCACGCTATGAAAGAATGTAAGAAAAGAAGTACTTAGGGGCTGTTTTGGCAGCCCCTTTTTTATAGCTGTTAAAAAACACATTACAAAATGTAAAATATACTTGACAAAAAGTAAAACAGGTGTTATTTTTGAGCTAAAGAAATCAAAAAGAGAAGCGATAAGGAGCGAAAAATGGCGAAGAAAGAACCTATTATTAAAACAAAACGATTGACTCTTTTGCCTATGACGGACGAAGAGATAAAAGATATCATTTTAAAAACTACTGATGTGGAATTAAAAGCCGCATATAAAGAAATGCTGGACGGCTGTGAAGCTGATGTAGAAAATCGTATCTGGTATGCGCCGTGGAAGATGTGTTTGAAGAAGGAAGGTACCTATATCGGAGATTTGGGCTTTAAGGGGCCGGAGAAGAAGAATGCGGTAGAAATCGGCTATGGCATCTTAAAAGAATATGAAGGAAACGGCTATACAACAGAGGCGGTAAAGGCTTTAACGGAATGGGCATTTGGAGCAAATCAGGAGATTTATTTTATTGAAGCGGAAACAGCTTTGGATAATATGGAATCTAAAAGAATTTTAGAAAAGCTGGAATTTGTCGCTGACGGGGAAGGCGAAGAAGGTCCTCGATTTGTGAAAGAGCGGGCTGAAGTTGCGTGGATGCCAATTTATATGTGTTTTGGATTAAGCATCGGGATGTCAATCGGTATGGCGATGGATAAAATGTCAATTGGAATGTGCCTGGGCATGGGAATAGGGCTTTGCCTGGGAGCAGCTATGGATGCTTCTTTCCGAAGAAAACGGGAGGAAATCCGTAAAAAGCGAGCAGAGGAAAAGTAATTTTTAAGAGGAGAATAGACATGAAAACAGTGATGAAGAAAAAATGGGTAGCAGTAGTATTAGCAGTGTTACTTTTGTTCGGAATTGCAACGGGTGTATTTGCATATGGAAGTGCCAGTGAGGTAGCAACGGATGTCCGCTACACACAAGACAATGTGATAGAAGAAGGCGTTGCCAAAGAGGCTTCCCATACGATACCGTTTACCCTGAAAGAGGATGGAACCTATGAAATTTTTACAGAGTGGAAAGCAGTTAAAGAGGGAGTGATTACCGGCTTTACGGTACGTAATCAGGCAGATGAGATTGTCTTCTGCGTGACCGGAGAAAGTGTAGAAGCAGAATCAACGGAGCTGGAACTTACAGCGGGTGAATACCGGGCAGAATATCAGTTTATAACGGATGAGCAACAATTTGCGAAATTGCAAGAAGAAGCAAACTTAATAAACTATAGCAATGATAGTGAGGAATATGTTTATACGACAAACACATCCTATGAGACGGAATATCATTTTGTAGTAGAACGTTTGCACTCTGGGTCTTATAAAGTAGGCTTGCTGGTGGGAATGCTGGTTGGAGCAGCAGTAGGTATTATTCTTATAGCATTCATTCTTAAATATGTGAAAACTGATAAGAGTGATGAGGCAAAATATGATGAACGCCAGCTTAAAGTTAGAGGAGATGGCTTTAAATATGGTTTCTTTACAGGATTGTTTTATAATATGATTCTTTGCCTGATTCATATAGCAGAAATAAAGATTCCGATTGCAGAGGAAGTGCTGCTGTTTTTCGGTATTATCGTTAGTGTATCCGTATATGCGGTTTATTGCATTAGGAAAGAGGCATATATTTCCTTAAATGAGAGTGCTTCTCGTTTCAAAATCATGTTCAGTGCACTGGGAGTTATGAATATCGGAATCGGACTGATGGCATATTTCCATGGTGGAATGATAGTAGACGGTGTGCTTACATTTCGATGTCTGAATCTGTTGTGCGGTATTTTTCTCTTAGCGATTGCGATTGTGCTGCATATTCACATGAAGCTGACAGAAAAAGAAGAGGAAGAATAGGCTGGTGGCATGTATGAAAAACTTAAAATTAAAGGCTGCCAGAGCGGCACTTGACTTATCACAGCAGGAGCTTGCGGATAAAGTCGGAGTTTCGAGGCAGACCATCAATGCGATTGAAAAAGGAGATTACAATCCTACCATACAGTTATGCCGGAGTATCTGTAAAGCTTTGGAAAAAACGCTGGATGACCTGTTTTGGGAAGAATAATTTCATATAATATAAAAAAATTAACGTTTATCATTAAAAACTTATTGACAAACATATTTATGAGTAGTATAGTCTGTTTATAAGGAATTAACGATTAACGTTAATTTTTATTCGCAAAACATTTAAACAAGGAGAATATGTTATGAAAACAGAAATTATTGAAAAAGTAAACAAAATAGGAAATGCTGGTGGGATTATTACGCTGATAGGAAAAATTATTTTATGGATTGCATTGGTGGCTTGTATTCTTTCAGGAATTGTTCTTATGCTCATCCCGGATGATATGATTGCGATTCATATGGAAAGCAAAGCAACGGTTGAAGTAAACATGCCGGAAATTGCAGCTGCGATTACAGAAGATGGTAAAAACGATATTGCAGGGAGTAATGTTGACTCTTCCTTTAAAGTGAATGGTATGGAATATGGTGCCGTAGAAGTTCATCAGACAGAAAATGGTGTAGAAGTTGAAGCAAGTACAGATGCCTATACCCTGCATTTTAAAAATATTGCATATACAGTATTTATAGCAGCAGCTTACTGTGCCGTTTGCTTAGTAGTAATGCATTTCATCGGTGTGGTTTGCAAGAAGTTTAAAGAATGTGAAACACCATTCTCAGAGGATATTGTAACAGCACTGCGCAATTTAGCTATTTCCTTAATTCCGATGGCACTGTTTTCAACTCTGACAGAGAGTGTAATGAACAGTCTTTTGACCGGAAATGTCGACATTATACTCGGCATCGATTTGACAACAATATTGTTGATTCTTTTAATCATGTTACTCTTTATGATTTTCCGCTATGGCACCATGTTGCAGCAGGAATCAGACGAGACATTATAAGGAGTGAAAAACAATGGCTATTATTTTAAGATTAGACCGCGTCATGGCTGACCGGAAAATGTCTTTGAAAGAATTATCTGAACGAGTCGGCGTGGCAAATGTGAATTTATCAAAACTAAAGACCGGAAAGGTAAATGCAATACGCTTTTCAACCTTAGAGGCAATCTGCGATGTGTTAGATTGCCAGCCGGGAGATATCTTAGAGTATAAAAGAGACGAGGAAGAATAGATATTTTGTTCAGAATTTAGATTTATTGTTTCGTATATTGAGGAAGAGAGAAAGAGACTGACTTTTTTCTATTCGGATGTACACATACAAGAAATTCTATTATCCATATAGGAAAGTTTTCTAATACGTACGCGCCGCATCGTAGCGGAGTCCATTCCGCACGATGCTGAAAATGACGTCGTGTCATTTTCGCGCTGTGTTATGAAATATGGATAAAGAATTTCTAGTATGCTCCCAAACGAACAGAAAAAATGTCTGTCTCTTTCTCTCTTCAATATACGTAACGATAAATTAAATTCTGTAGAAAAATACTTGTTTTTCAGGGCTTGTGAAGCTTTTAGAACTGGTATTTAGCTTCATTAAATTATTTTCATAAAGTAGATTTCAATAAAAAAGAGTATCCCTTATTTTTAAATGCGTTTTGGAATGCATTAGAAACTCTTCATTCCTATTACATGGTTAGCGCAATTATGACAGGGAGGTCATAATTAGCATCGTGCGGAATGGACTCCGCTACGATGCGGCGCGTAAGCTTTGAATAACTTACATATAGGAATGTTAGAGTTTCTTATACATGTATAACCGCATATAAAAATAAAGGATACTCTTTCTTATTGTGCAACTACTTTATGTCAAAATAATTTAGTGGACTAAATATCTATTTCAACTAGTCGCTCTTGTTTTCATTGCAAGCTTCGTCTGATACATCATACGGTCTGCACGACGCAGGGTATCACTGAAATCAAAATCAACTTTTGCAATATGATCGGCATAGCCGTAAGCAATGTGCACAGGAAACTCTTCCGGATGCATAGCATTGAATTCTTCCGTTAATTTGTCAAAAACGTGAAGACAGGTTTTGCAGTCTTCTTCACTGGAATTGCAAAGAAAAACACAGAATTCATCACCGCCGATACGATGGCAGACACCATTTGGAAAGGCTTGACGGATTAGGTTTGCACTGTTGATTAACAAGTGGTCGCCGGCTTCATGACCACGGGTGTCGTTGCATAGTTTTAAGTTATTTACATCCATCATGATAAGAAAACAATCATTTTGTAAAACATCATTATTGGATATAAAATCAGAGTAATGTGCACGATTAAAAAGACCGGTAAGCTCATCATGCATGGCAAGCTTCTGATAATGAGTGGCTTCTTTTCCACGATCCATTAACTGCTTGGTTTCTTTCAAAGTAGAATATCCCATTATTATTACATAGATTTGGAATGCCAGTATACCAAATATCATATTACCGGTATTCCCGGAAATATAGTAGATTGACATATCCAGGACAGCACCAAATGCACAGAGCATACAGCAGAAAAATGTAAGCTTAAGTTTTGGTGAGATTTTTCCGACACGGAACTCTTTTACCAGCATCAGTAGAATAAAAGCAATAACGGAAACCATCGTAGTATGGCTGACCCAAAGGGTTTCTCTCAAATCAGCAATACCGAATAACTGTAATAAGACAATTCCAATGGTAAGTACATTGACAATCATACATACAAAATCCCAAGGAGCAGAATTTGTATGCTGAAATTGTTTGCGGATAAAGTACATAAATGGAACAAGCGTCAAAGTAATTGAAATAATAGATAGCGCGGACAGTGTTATAGGAGCTCTGAATAACAAAGTGGCAGCTTCCATATCAGAAATTTTCCACACGCCTATTACAATAGAAAAAACACCCAGCATGAAGATACTGCGATCTACTTCTAAATTTTTAATATTATAAAGTACAAATAAAACAATAGCCAGGCCAAGGATAATGGAAAAAAGACTAATAACCAAAATCGGCAGACTTCTTATAATGATATTATTAGTTATAACACTATGATCTCCATAATAAATCTTTAACTTATTTGAGATGCTGGACTTATAAACAGGGTGAATAAGGATACGAATTTCTTTCCCTTCATCTTTTTCAGACAAAAAAATTTCTGGCCAGCTACAGCCGGTTGTCTTGGAAAAATTGTGGTTACTCTCTCGTCCAAAGCTATAAACTAAATGATCTTCAATATAGACATCCACTTCCTGATGAATCAGATAAAAGGTAACACAGGCATCGTGCTGTGAGATATTTTGAAGAATCCATTTATATTCCTGTGTAATGCCCAGTGGCGCAGTTTCATCATCGAAAGTAGTAAATTCGTAGTCATCTAGAATTTCATAATTGCCTTCCTCACGCGCAACAACAGAAACAGTTTTTTCATGAAAGTGGAAAAGCAGAAGCATAATAAATACAAGTATAATACAGATTCCATATATGAATCTCACATATTTTCTCATTCGTATTTCCTCTTGAATAATTAAGTTGATAGTTACATTAATTATATCATCATGCGAATTGCTTTACAACGGATATTTATGTGCACGAGGCAGATTTCTCATCTGAAAAAACTAGTATTTGAAGGCAAAGAATGGTAAGATAATGTCAATAGTGAAGTACAATAATAGGAAAAGGAATTGCAGATGGAAACTGAAACAAGAGTCCGCTATCATTTTTTGGATGGTATCCGGGGCATCGTATTGCTAAGTATGATAGCATATCATTGCTCATGGAATTTAGTTTATCTATATGGTATGAAGTGGCCATGGTATCATAGCAGAGGAGCTTATATCTGGCAGCAAAGCATTTGCTGGACCTTTCTTTTGCTGTCCGGCTTTTGCTGGTCACTGGGAAGACAGCATCTAAAACGCGGATTGCTTGTGTTTGGTGGCGGACTTTTAGTAACAGCAGTAACGATTGCCGTTATGCCGCAAAACCGCGTGGTTTTTGGTGTGCTGACTTGTATAGGTTCCTGCATGCTTCTTTTGATTCCGCTGGAAACGCTTTTTTGCAAAATTCCCGCAGAAGTAGGATTAGTAGCAGGAATTGTGCTATTTGTATTTACAAGAAATATTAACCGTGGTTTTTTAGGTTTTGAAAATTGGAATTTAGTAGCTTTGCCAAGAAGCCTGTATCAGAATCTTTTTACCGCATATGTGGGAATGCCATCCGGTGCATTTTATTCAACGGATTATTTTTCACTCATTCCATGGTTTTTCTTATTTGTAACAGGATATTTTTTATATCGGATTTTTAAGAAAACGTCGTTGTTGGAATGTAAGGTACTTGGAAAAAGAATTCCGTTTTTGGACTGGTTGGGAAAGAATTCACTGCTCGTGTATTTGTTTCATCAGCCGGTGCTTTATCTTGTACTGGAATTATTAAATGGATTAGGAATGATATAACGTATGATTTTAGAAAAAAAACGAGAAAAATGGTATATAGGAATACTGCTGTTTCTGATTTTTGTAAGCAGCTTGTTTTTACTGTCTTTTATTTCCTATTCGGATGGGGACGACAGTTACTTTTATCAGTTTTGTACCTCAATGAAATTGGGAGAATATATAAAATGGCGCTATGAAACATGGTCAGGACGTGTGATATCAGAAGCTTTGTTGCATGTATTTTTTAATATGGATTTATGGGCATGGCGGATTGTGAATGCAGGCATGATTGCGGCATTGCCATTGCTTTTAACGCTACTACAAAAAAAAGTATCGGCAGGGGAAAGCATGTTACTGTGCGCGGTAGCTTCCATAACGATTTTCCTTCTGATGGATATTCGGACTTTGGGGTATTCCTGTATTTGGATTACCGGTTCGATGAATTATCTGTGGTCGGATGTGTGCGGACTTATTGCACTTTGCGCAGTGACAGGTTTCTTAAGTGAGAAAAAGACCGGCTGGTTAGAAGTAATTGCGATACCGGCCGGTATTATTGCTGCAATGTCTTCTGAACAGATGGGAGCAGTGATACTGGCATTTGAAGGACTTTGTATGTTAGCGCTTCTTTTGCAGAAAAAGAACATTTCTAAGATGCTGATAATACAGACTGCTATGACGGTATTGGCATTTGTCGTATCAAGCACAGCCCCGGGAAATGCATTGCGTGTAGCAGAATCTATAGAAGCTTACTTTCCACAGTTTGAAACATTGACATTCGGAGAGCGGTTTTTTGTATTGATACAGTGGCTTCTTTCTTCTTATGCAAACGAAAATGCAGTTTTCCTGGCAGCAATCTGGGTGGGAGCAATTTTTATTTTGTATGGCAGAGTAAAAGACACAGAAGGTGCAAAACGGATACGAATTCTGTTTTATCTCGGATTTTCAATGGTAGGTATATTGGTTGTTTTGGCATCTAAACTGGGATTCAAAGGGATTACGAATTTGGGTTTGAAACTGTCTGAAATGACGGGGTGTGTTACACAGGTTCCTTCTGCAGATATGCTTGGAACAGGTCAGTGGCTGGTCATGGTTTACTGGCTCGTGGCTTTGATTGTTACATTTTTCGTATTATGGGAAATTACAGATAGAAATGGAATTGCGTTATTTACTTATCTGGGAGCAATTGCCAGTGAAGCGGTTATGATTTTATCACCGACAATCTATTCTTCGGGAGAGCGTGTGTTTTTCCTGACGGGCTTGATGCTGATGTTTCTCGTTTTAGTATTGTTGGAAAGATTACAGAAAAAAAATTTGGGAATTTTATATGTAGCATTATTAATAGTGATGGGAATTGCTAACTTTATTGCTCAGATTCCCGAATTGCTTGCGATGATTATCGGCTAAAGGAGGAACAGACGCAAATGAAGAAACCAATTTTAGAAGTTTGTGTGGATTCCGTAGAATCAGCAATGAATGCAAAACTGGGTGGTGCAGACCGTTTGGAGTTATGTGGTGACTTAGCAGTCGGCGGGGTAACACCGGCTATGGAATTGTATCAGCTGATTCGTGAAAAAGTAGATATTCCAATCCACGTGCTTCTTCGCCCTCGGTTTGGAGATTTTCTCTATAATGAAGATGAGACAGAACTTATGATAAGACAGGCAAGATCATTCAAAGAAGCCGGAGCAGATGCCATAGTGATTGGATGCCTGACAAAAGAGGGAGATATGGACTGGGGAAAAATGAAGCACATCATGGATGCAGCAGGAGATATGACAGTCAACCTTCACAGGGCATTTGATATGTGCAGAGACTTGCCAAAGACCTTAGAGGAAGCAAAACAGAACGGCATTGCCACAATTTTAACTTCCGGAGGCTATGCCTCAGCATTAGAGGGCGCCAAAGTGTTAAAAGGTCTGCAGGAGAATTCCGGAATACTTTCTATTATGGCAGGCGCCGGTGTAAATGCTTCTGTGATTCAGACATTACATCATAAGACCGGAGTTACCGTTTTTCATATGTCCGGAAAACGGGATGTGGAAAGTGATATGATTTATCGCAATTCGAAGGTAAATATGGGATTACCGCAGCTTTCGGAGTATGTGCGCATGGTTACAGATGCAGATGCCATTCGCAGGGCAAAGGAAATGCTGCTTAAAGTGACTGCATAGAAATGGGTGAAGCATGAGTAAAAATTATAAGATGACGTTATCCTTTGACGGGACCCGCTATTTTGGATGGGAGCGCCGGGATAATACAGATATGACGATTCAGGGAAAACTGGAAAACGTATTGGCTTTGATGGTTAATGAACCGGTGGAAGTGATTGGCTGCAGCAGAACGGATGCAGGTGTGCATGCCAAGGCAATGACAGCCAATGTAAAGCTTACAACCGATTTGGAACCGGAAGAAATTTGTGCTTATTTGAACCGGTATTTGCCGGAAGACATTGCTGTTTTAGAAGTGCGCATTGCATCGGAGCGTTTTCACAGTCGTTACCATGCGACAGGAAAAACCTATTGCTATACCTGCTATGTGGGTGATTCCAAGCCGGTTTTCGATAGGAAGTATGTGTATACATTGGAAAAACTTCCGGATGTAGAGAAGATGAGGCAGGCAGCAGAATGCCTTAAGGGAACGCATGACTTTGCCGGTTTTTGCGCGAATAAAAAGAAGAAAAAATCTACGGTGCGCACAGTGGATCAGGTGGAACTTACAAGGCGCGGGAATTATTTGACGATTACTGTTCACGGGGATGGATTTTTGCATCACATGGTACGGATTCTTGTAGGAACACTGCTTGAGGTAGGCTGGGGAAAACGGACGCCGGAAAGCATGACGGAATTACTTGAGGCAAAAAACCGGGCGCTGGCAGGATTTACTGCACCGGCACAGGGACTGTGCCTTATGAGTGTGGACTATTAGAAAAAAACAGGAACTCTTGTCTTCATATAAGCAGGAATTCCTGTTTTTTTATACCGGCTTAGAAGCTGTGTCCTCCTCCTGAGGAACCACCGCCGCCACCGCCGCCTCCTCCGCCGGAAGAACCGCTGCCACCGGAGCTTGGGTTGTAGACCTTCGTTTCATGGGTGAATTCCGCTTTTGGGTCCATAATGCGGAAATGGGAAATCATATTCGTCCGGATTTCCTTTTTGGATGCCTTTGTTTTACTGCTAAGGAACATAGCAACAAAGTAATTCATCACCAGCGCGAGTGCAATGCTTAATAAAAAGTTACAGATATACTTCATCGGCATTGGAATGCTTTTCCCCTGTAAAACAGCATAAATCTGTTCAAAGGCTATGCAGCTGCAGGTGAAGTAGTCACCATCACTTGCATAGGTATAGATATTGTCGGTGATGGTATCACAATAATTATCTGTAATGATATACTGCGTCTGATCCATTCCGGTAATCCAAAGCATGCGTTTCTGCATATCAATGACAAAAATGACACCGTTACTGTAACCAAATGTTTCTTCAAAACGGGACTCCGCCAGTCGATAGGTGGTGGAATAATCATGTGAGTCTACGGATAAAAACATCACATTTCCGTATGCGGAAGAATCCTGCATAATGGCAAGTAATTCACTTTCTTCCTCGACGCTAAGTAAATCAGCTTCATCAACCAAAACAGAACGATAACCGGTTTCACTGTTTGTAGTAGACTGGTCGGCAAAACAGTTTTTAGCAGGTATCAGCAATATACATAGAATAAGAATAAATGCTGAAATTTTTTTACGAGCGGACACGGTCATCACCTCCCTTTCTGTTAAACTGCGGAAGCTTGCGCGTTGCCAGTATGTTGTAGTCCTTCATGATATCCTTGACAAGCAACAATACTGCAAGGATAGAAAAAAGGGCACCACCATAATAAATATAGTCGGAGACAGGATTGATAATTAGGATCAAAATGGAAAGGACAGCAGCAATTCCTGCTAAAATCAGTCCCCAGATTCCTTTCTTTTCCTGCCAGCGTTTCTTTAATTCATTTGATAATTTCTGCGGCCTTGCATGGCGTTTTTTTCCATCATAGCGAAGCCTTCCACGGTCCAATTTCCCGGCATCTTTTTCTAAAATCTGCAGTAGCTCAGACATGGCAAAGAGGCTCATGACGGCTGCCAGGACCAGGGTAAGAATCATGGCAGTTTTTGCCGTAATCGAAAGCATAAAGTTTAATAAGAAAAAAATCGGCAGCGCTAAGAGCAACGAACCAAATACATATTTTTTATAATCAATCGGAATGTCAGTTGCCACCTTCCCTGTCTGACCATTGATAGCAACGTAAGCAACACGGTCATTTTTTCGATAGGACATAAACCAGACCGGAAATAATGCATAGTGCGGCTGCTCCATGGTTGTCTGATAAGACGAATAGGATTTGGAGTTCGATACGGTGATGTCATACTCCCTGTACACCGGATAGCTTTTCAGAGCTTCTAAGGTAGCATCACTTGCAATCGTTTCGGCATCTTTTTCGTAAATGGTTGGGTCCACGTCCTGGATATCTGCATAAAATCCGCTTAAGTAGGCCGGATGAAAATGCAGCATTTCCTTTACATCATAAGGAGCCATGCTTTCACTGATATCATCGGCAAATTCTCTGGAAGCATCATGCGTGATGCCATTGTATTGGGCATCCATTTCACCGGTTAAGTCATAATGCTTTGTGATATCATAGGAACCTTTGCGAGAATATTTTTTCCCGTGAAGGCAGAAACGCCCGCTGTGTTTTACATCGTACACCCAGTATGGCATGTAGATACCGCGAAAGCTTTCGATACATTTCTCGTCCTTATAGTCATTTGGAGCGAATAGTGCATGCTGCATCACCTTGCGATAAGCTTTGATACAGTCCTCCTTGGTTTTTTGGAACGGAATGATGGCATCCGGTTTTTTTTCTTTGGAAACCCTGCTGGTCAAAAGAGTAGAAGCACCGCAGAAGCTGCAGAAGGCAGCGGCAGTATTATCCTGACTCATAATTTCTGCACCGCATTGCGGACAGAGAAAAGCAGTTAACTCAAATTCTGTCTCTTCCTCGGCACCTTTTAAGTAGGGGTGCTCTGTTGGTTTCATAAGCGACTCGCAATAGCCGCATTTTAGCTTTTGTGATGGAATGTCAAATCTCATTTCACCACCACAGTTTGGACATTGATACATAGTCTGTTTCCTTTCCTGCTTAGGTGTAATTACTTTACTAATTTAGCATAAGAAAGAAAAGAATTCCACTTTTTTATTGAAAAATGCACAAGAGTTCCATATGATAAGAACAGAGAAAGTCTTACAGAGAGGGGAGAGATATTTTATGTTAACAGAATGTTTTGATCTGCATGCAGAAGGCTCCGTGCAGGGAGCGAAATTATATACATATATTCAGGATGCAAGCGCAAGCCTGATGGTGAAAAAACGCCCGTTGATTCTTATCTGCCCGGGCGGTGGTTATAATCATGTGTCAGACCGCGAGGCAGAGCCTCTGGCAGTCCGGTTTTTAGCCATGGGTATGCATGTAGCAGTATTGCGTTATTCAGTAACGCCGGCGGTCTTCCCGACACAGCTTCTGGAACTGGCGGCTGCAATGAAGCTGGTGCATGAGTATGCAGAGGAATGGAATGTAATAGAAGAGAAGATTTTTGTGTTAGGCTGCTCCGCAGGCGGTCACCTTGCAGCTTCCCTTGGGGTATTCTGGCAGGAAGCATGGCTTTCCGAAAAATCCGGTGTGAAAAAAGAGTGGCTGCGCCCGGCCGGCATGATTTTATGTTATCCGGTAATCACATCGGGTGAGTTTGCACACAGGGGCTCCTTTGATATGCTCATGAAAGGACAGGAGAGCGAGGAACTGTTAGAGCAACTTTCCCTGGAAAAGCATGTGACAGAGCAGACACCTCCGGCATTTATCTGGCATACGGCATCAGACGCCAGCGTTCCGGTGGAAAATTCACTTCTCTTTGTAAGTGAGTTACACAAGTATGGAGTAGAGGTAGAATTTCACATGTATCCGGTCGGAAAACACGGACTTTCTACCGCAGACGAACTCTCACAGAACAGTGATGGCACCGGGCTTCAGCCGGAGTGTACAAGCTGGCTTAGCTTAGTGCAGACATGGTTAAAGAAGAGAGCCTGGTAAAGGAGGCTATATGACATTACAACAGTTAAGGTACGCAATTACCATTGCAGACTGTGGTTCCATGAATGAGGCGGCAAAGCATCTTTTTATCTCACAGCCGAGTCTGTCAGAAACCATGAAAGAATTGGAAAATGAAATCGGATTTGATATTTTCTTACGTTCCAACCGGGGAATTATTATTACACCGGAAGGGGAAGAGTTTTTAGGCTATGCCAGAGAGGTGGCAGAGCAGTTTGGACTTTTACAGGCAAAGTACATTGATAAAGTGGCAAAAGAAAAATTTGATGTGTCGACGCAGCATTATACCTTTGCGGTAAAGGCATTCGTAGAAACGGTAAAGCAGGTCGGAATGGACCGCTACGAGTTTGCCGTACATGAGACCATGACAGCAGATGTGATTGAGAATGTGAAGAATTTTAAAAGCGAAATCGGTGTCCTGTACTTAAATGATTTTAACGAGAAGGTGCTGACAAAACTTTTTAAGGAATATGGACTTGAATTTGTAGAGCTGTTTACCTGTGATACTTATGTTTATTTGTGGGCAGGGCATCCTTTGGCAGAAAAGGATGTCATTTCCATGAGTGAACTGGATGAGTATCCGTGCCTGGCTTTTGAACAGGGGAAAAACAATGCCTTCTATTTTGCAGAAGAGATGAAGAGTACTTATGAATATAAGCGGTTGATTAAGGCAAATGACAGAGCGACACTTCTTAATATGATGAAGGGGTTAAATGCCTACACCTTATGTTCCGGCATTGTCTGCGAGGAGTTAAACGGAAGCGAGTATCTGGCAGTTCCGTTGCTTGAAACAGAAAAAATGCGGATCGGGTATCTGAAACGAAAAGGCGCAAAACTCAGCCATATCGGAGAGCTTTATGTGAAGGAATTGCAGAAGTATAAAAACAATGTAATGTAAAAATTCTTTTGCCTTGACCTTGCTATAGGATAAACCTATAGCAAGGTCAAGGTTTTCTATATTAACACTTTTATATGACAGACGATATAATGAAAAATGTCTTAAGAACAGAAAAACAAGCGAAAGGTGCACTATGAGCGAAATAGAAGTAAAACACTTAACGAAAACCTTTGAACAAAAGGGAATTGTGGTGGAAGCATTAAAGGATATCAATTTAAACATTGAAGCCGGCGACATCTATGGAATCATTGGTATGTCCGGCGCAGGAAAAAGTACATTGGTACGATGTTTAAATTATTTAGAGAAACCGACAGACGGTCAGGTGATTATTGCCGGACAGGATTTGGGAGCATTAAGCGAAAAAGAATTGCGCAAGCAGAGAAGCGATATCGCGATGATTTTCCAACATTTTAATTTGCTGATGCAGAAGAATGTATTGGATAATGTGTGTTTCCCATTACTGATTCAGAAAGTAAATAAAAAGGAGGCAAGGGAGCGAGCCAGAGAACTATTACAGATTGTTGGCTTGTCTGAAAAGGAAAAAGCTTATCCGGCGCAGTTATCCGGAGGGCAGAAGCAGAGAGTAGCGATTGCGAGAGCATTGGCATCCAATCCAAAGATTCTGCTTTGCGATGAGGCCACCAGCGCATTGGACCCGCAGACAACCGCATCCATTTTGGATTTGTTAAAACAGATTAATAAAGACCTTGGCATTACGATTGTGATTATCACACATCAGATGGCGGTCATCCGTGAAATCTGTAACAGAGTAGCCATTATTGAACATGGCGTACTTGTGGAAAACGGATTGGTCGAAGACATTTTCAACCATCCAAAGTCACAGGCAGCAAGGGAATTGATTTTACGCGATTTACCGGAGCTTGGCGAAAATGTCAATATACCGGAATTGCCGGAACGGATTCAGACGGATCGGAAACTTCGAATCGTATTTTCAGAGAACTCCGCATTTGAACCGGTTATTGCCAATATGATTTTAAAATTCAATACACCTGTAAATATTTTAAGAGCAGACACCAAGAACGTTGGCGGTTATGCAAAGGGTGAAATGATTTTAGGCCTGCCGGATGACAGACACTTGCAGGTCGATATTGAAGCATACTTAAAGGAAAAAGGCTTAGAAATCGAGGAGGTGACCGGAGATGTTTGATAGCACAATTATTAACATGTTGTTAGAGGGAATCCGGGATACCTTGTATATGACCTTAGCATCTACTCTGCTGGGATACTTATTCGGACTGCCGATGGGCATTTTGCTTACCGTAACAGACAAAGACGGCATCAAGCCAAACGCACCGGTGTATAAAGTGCTGGATGTTGTGATAAATATGGTACGAAGCGTTCCATTTTTGATTTTACTGATTTTGCTCATTCCGTTTACCAGATTTTTGGTAGGAAAAAGCTATGGCTCCACAGCTACCATCGTGCCGCTTGTGGTTGCAGCAGCACCATACATAGCACGAATGGTGGAATCTTCTTTAAAAGAAGTAGACCCCGGTGTCATAGAAGCAGCGCGCTCCATGGGAGCATCCAATTTTGATATTATTTTTAAAGTAATGCTGGTAGAAGCCAGAACCTCCTTAATCATAGGAGCTACGATTTCCATCGGCACGATTTTAGGTTATTCCGCCATGGCAGGAACCGTTGGAGGCGGTGGACTTGGTGACATTGCAGTCCGCTACGGCTACCACAGATGGCAGACTGATATCATGCTGGTGACAGTCGCATTATTAATTATTTTGTTCCAAATCTTCCAAACCATTGGTATGAAGATTGCAAGTAATCTCGATAAGAGAAAATAAAGAAAAAGAGGGAAAAGATTATGAAAAAGAAAGTATTAGCAGCAATTTTAGCATCCGTTTTGGCACTTTCAGTGCTTTCAGGATGCGGTAGCAAAAACGCAGACGATAAGGTAATTAAGGTAGGCGCATCAGCCACACCACATGCAGAAATTTTAGAGCAGGCAAAACCACTTTTAGAGAAAAAAGGCTACACCTTAGAGGTTACTGTTTTTGATGATTATGTGATTCCAAATGAAGTCGTAGAAAGCGGTGAAATGGACGCAAACTACTTCCAGCACATTCCATATCTGGAAAGCTTCAATGAAGAAAAAGGTACCCATTTAGTAAATGCCGGCGGTATTCACTATGAGCCGTTCGGAATCTATCCGGGACAGAAAGCAAGCTTATCTGACATTGCAGATGGTGATGTCATTGCAATACCAAACGATACCACAAATGAAGCTCGTGCACTTTTACTATTACAGGACAATGGATTATTAACCTTAGCATCTGATGCAGGTTTAACCGCGACCATTAATGATATTATTGATAATCCATACAACATTACCTTCCAGGAATTAGCAGCAGAGCAGGTTGCTCGTGTAAAAGATGAGGTTGCTTATGTTGTATTAAATGGTAACTATGCACTTCAGGCAGGCTTCTCTGTAGGAAAAGATGCCATCGCTTACGAACTTTCCGACTCCGAAGCGGCAAAGACTTATGTAAACGTCATTGCAGTAAAAGAAGGAAATGAAAACGATGCAAAGATTAAAGCATTGGTAGAAGTATTGAAATCAGACGAAATTAAAGAGTATATTAAGAATACCTATGATGGTTCTGTGATTCCGTTTGAATAAGGGGTATTTAGTGCAGTAATTTAATTTGATGGATTAGTGTGCCGGCGAAAGCCGGCACTTTAAAATTCATGATAATAGAAAGTTCGCAGAGCGTACTTTCTATTATTTTTTACAAACATCATTTTTATATTATGTCAACCATTTTGGACCTTTATCCGTGGAACAAGCATATAGGCCCAATCAGGTATATGTAAATGTAGAATAATCAGAAGTGCCTCGTTATACTGCACTTATTACCTCCAGTTTGCCGAGCAAAATTCATTCGCATAGTTTATTAGATGATAAAGAGCGGTCTTGCCTACCGGAAATGTCTAGGGAGATAGCTCTTTTTTACTTGCTTTTTACCAACTTTTGTCTATAATAAGTATATATCAAAACATTCATAGTTATTTGAAATGAATGTTTCTTACTGTCCCACTTGGAACAGTGTCAAGTTCGCATAGTATGCGAATCTGTAATAGTTACTGGAGCACCCGACGGGTGTGAACAGTAATTCGTAATATCTAAATTTTTTCAAACCCACAATTCAATATTGTAAAAAGCAGATGATTCTTTATAATAGAATTAGAGAGAACTTTGAGGGATATTCTGCTTTTTACAAGGAAAGAAGGCAGAATGACAAAAGAAATCAGAACACAGTGGCACCCGGCTTTCTGTTCAGCAGTAAAGTTGGAACTGATCGAAAACAAAGATGATTTAGATTATGAAAACGAGTATAATCTGAATAGTAAACCGATTCAGATTGATTTGCTTGTAATCAAAAAATCCAAAGATGTCGAAATCAAAAATGAGATAGGAAAAATCTTTCGGGGACATAATATTATGGAATATAAATCCCCTCAAGATTCAATGAACGTAGATACTTTTATTAAGGTAATCGCATATGCCTGTTTGTATAAGGCAAGCGAAGTACATGAAAATGATATTTACATAGAGGACATTACTATTACACTGATAAGAGAGCGAAAACCAAGAGATTTATTTAAATGGTTTACAAAACATGGTTATGAAATCTGCGAAAAATATCCGGGAATCTATTATGTAGATAGGGATGGCAATTTCCCGATTCAGGTGATTGCATCAAGCAGATTAACAAAAGAGAATCAGAAGTGGCTGACTTTATTAAGCAGTCATTTAAACAAGGACGATGCAAAGCGAATTATCTTGCAAATGGGTAATTTGACGGAAAAGGATGAGAAAGCGTATGCAAATTCTGTTGTACAGGTTGCAGTAACCGAAAACCATAGGTTGTTTGATTTGATGAAGGGAGAGAATGAGATGGCATGTGAAGCGTTACTTGAATTAATGAAACCGGAAATTGATGAATTGTTAAGAAAGACTGCGGAAATTGAGAAAAAAAGAGGAGAAGAAAAAAAGCAGAAAGAACTAATTATGAATTGCTTAAAGAAAAACCGTACTGTAGAGGAAATAGCAGACTTTTTGGGAATTCCGCTAGAGGAAGTCAAAGCCATTGCAGAACAGGAATAAGAATCATAGCATATGTTAATTTATGCAAAATAGATATTTAGTCCAAAATTTGAATTTATAGTTTCGTATATTGAGGAAGAGA
>CALZGM010000024.1 GCA_945787015.1 uncultured Roseburia sp. | reverse complement strand
TACTCTTTCTTATTGTGCAATTACTTTATGTCAAAATAATTTATTGGACTAAATACCCCTTCCGCTCATTAAAGTTACTATAGAAAAAAATAGAGTTCCTAGAAACTTTTTTAAAGAAAAAGCAGCAAAATTTCCTTAAAAATAGCGGAAAAAGTTACTATACAAAAAAATTGATGCGTCAGGAACCGAAATCTCTAAAAATAGGTTCCTTGGAGTTGAATTTTTCTGTATAGTAACTTTTAGATACGAAATAAGGCTGCAATGGTTTACATAACTACACAAAAAGTTCCTGGAAGATAAAAAAATCTCTATAGATACTTTTTAAATCAGAAAAACCATATGAGGGCACTAAAATCAAAGAATTTACATAAAAAGCGAAAAAGAATTCAAATCAAATTCTGCACTAAATACCCCTACTCCCACAAATATTTCTTTTCAAACATTTCTGCTTCCATCGGTTTTCCAAAATAAAATCCCTGAATCAGCTGCACATTCATTTCCTTTAATAATTTCACCTGTTCTGCTTCTTCTACCCCTTCCACACAGGTTACCACATCAATGGCACGTGCCAGTTCTGTGACCATTTTTACAAAAGCATTGGAATAGCTGTCTTTTCCAATATCGATAATAAAACAGCGGTCAATCTTTATGATATCAATCGGCATCTCACGAATATGATTTAAAGAAGAATAACCCGTTCCAAAATCATCAAGTGCAACCTTTACTCCCAACCCTTTAATGTCCGCAAGTATTTTCTTCATGCGTTCCATATCATTGACTGCGAGACTTTCTGTTACCTCCAGATGTAAATGTTCCGGAATAATTCCCGTGTCTGAAATTGCACGTCTGATTACCTCCACAATGTCCGACTGCAGTAACTGCACAACAGACAAGTTCACGTTCACGCTAAAATCCGGTTGTCCCATGTCATTCCAGTATTTGCATCGTTGACAGGCTTCACGCAGCACATGCTCGCCAATAGGAATAATTAATCCCAAATACTCTGCCAGTGGTATAAAATCACCGGGTGAAATAAATCCCATCTCACTGGAATTCCAACGCACCAGTGCTTCTGCACCGATACACGGATTTCCTGTTTTGGACACATCTACTACCGGCTGATAATATACCTCGAATTCCTCTATGCGACTTCTGGTCGCATTTCTCATATTCTTTTCCAAATCCAAACGCTTATAAGAACCTGTCTCAATATTCTCATCATAGAAAATGACACGGTTCTTTCCGGAATCCTTTGCATCAAAAAGCGCTGCATCCGCTTTCTTTATAATCGTTTCAAAATTGTCTCCTTCTGTTGGGAACCGAACCACACTCATACTCATAGTGCAATAATACTCTGTTCCCTTCAGCATCCATGGTTTTGAAAAAAGATTCTCGATATCCTCAATAATTTTATAAAGCATTGGATAGTGATGATGCTGCACAATGATTGCAAATTCATCGCCTCCTACTCGATAACAATTGTTCTCAACACTTGGAATCATTGCAAGCTGCTTAGCTATATTTTGCAGCAGAATATCCCCATAATGATGACCAAGACCATCATTGATATGCTTAAAGTCATCCAAATCTATATACAAAAAAGCACCTTCTGTACCATTCTCAATCGTACTGTTAAGGCAGCGTGCCAAATCCTGTTCACAGCGAATACGGTTATAAAGTCCTGTCAGAAAATCATGGTTTGCCTGTTTTTCAATTTTTTTCTGATAATTTTTCTTATCTGTAACATCAAAAATAGCGCTCAGTTCTACATCCCTGCCATCTACCCACTTAATCCGATTGCAGTCAAATTCAAACCATTTCTGTTCATCCTCATAATAGTATTCCTGATAGCCGTTCTCTGACAAAAGTGCATTTTCTATATATTTGTCAATTCCGTATTTATTCAAAATCTTCTCAAAGGAAGTTTCAAATTTCTGATTCGTATAGAGAACATGACCGTTTGCAGGGTCTTTTACAAAGATTCCACAGCCTACATTTTCCAAAATGGCTTCCAGAGACGCATAAGAGCTGGCAAGAGAATTTTTGGCGATGCGCTTTACAAGAATCGTTTGCACAATACGCCTTACGTCATTCATAAGCTTAATGTCGCTCACATTCCAGATAAGTTCCTTGTTACGCTCTAAGAAGCACAGATACATACTGCACTTACCATTGATTTCAATCGGCAGGAATACCCCCGCCATCAATTTACACCGGTTGAAAAACGTACGAAATTCCTCCGGCATCATAGAATTCGACGAAATCATATATGGTTTTCCATTAAAAAACGGAAGATATCGTTTTTCTACATTTTGAAACGCATTTATCATACGCTCTTCCTGATTTACGGCATATTCGCAAATCATGTCTACTACATTGCCCGAAGAAATTTCACGCAAAAGGCAGGCATCTGAAATACCCAGATACTCACTGACACTGCGCAAAATATCATCTGCAATTTTTGTAAATTCATTCTCTGATTCCAACATTTTTACGACGGAAGTCATTACTTCGTTACGGCGAAGCTGTTCCTCCATCTTCGTTTCTTGGGCACGGCTAATTAAAAAGGCTTCCTGTGCCATCTGCTCTTCCTGTTTTACAGCAAATATCTGTTTGGAAAGGGTTTCTAAAAACTCAATAGACTTATAAAAGCGGTCGGGCGTTGTACACTGCATATACTCCGGAATCTTATCATCAGACCCCTCCATAATTCCTACCGCAATCCAAATAGCAATGATTTCCCCCTTAACACGGACTGCTACACCGCACATTCTGGTAATATTCTGTCCGCAGTTCATCTCAATCACATTCTCAATATTACTGTTAATCAGGCGGTTTAAAAGCTGCATATGCATATCCATATTTACCTTACTGTGGATATACAAAAGTTCTTCCCGTGAACCATAAGCCTTTGTAATAACCCCCTGTTTTTTACTGATACAAGCCAGATACATATTATTTGCATCACAAAAATGATCCTGAAGCTCCTGTAAAAGCCCGGCATCTACCAGTCCAAAATTTTCTTTTGCTTTTTTCTCTTCTCTCGTTTTGATTGAAAAAGCCATGTATCCCCTACCTCATACTTTATCTTCTCTCTATGATGTATAAATAAAACTGTTCTTTCTTTCGTATGCAAAATTCCTGTAGCAGATGATATTCCTCATGCAGTCGTAACTGCTTCTTTACAAAACCTGTTTCATTTGTATACAGAATCAGCTTTCCATGACTTACCAGAAGAGGAGCTGCTTTTTGAAAGAAGGAACCATAAAAAGCATCCGCTTCCTCTTTGCTCTTTTTCCCACGTACAGGCATATTTGTTATGATTTCATCAAAAAGATACTCATGTTTAAAATCAAAAAAATCGCGATGAATAAAATGAATTTCTTCTCCTGCAAGGCTGGCATTTTCCCTGGCACCGGAAATCGCATCCCCAAATAGGTCTATTCCGTATATTTCTCTTGCAGGCACACAGATGTCACGCTCAATCAACATTGTCCCCACGCCACAGCAAGGATCCAGAATCTGTGCATTTTCTTTTAGATAAGGTTTGGCCAGACGCATCATCATCGCTGCCGCCGCCGGATGAATCGACGTGGCAATGGCATTTTTACGATAAGAAAATCTATGCATCGGAATTGTCTTTAAACGTAAAAATGCTGTATATCCATTTTCTTTCGTGGCGAGCAGTCGAATCTCCACTTCATAATCCTTCGCGTCATTTACAAGCATTACATTCGATAACTGTTCTAATGCTAACGAAAGTTTTTTTGCGTATTCTGTCTGCGGTGTGACATCTTTTACTTCCACACGAAATGCAAATGGTGCCTCCTGCCTATGACATTCCTGTAAAAATTCAAGTAATCCACTATTCCACAACTGCTCCGCTGCTTCTCTCGGTTTTTCAGAAACCTTTTCCAAAAGAGGGAATAATAGCTCCCGATAGGTTCGTAAGGTCGTAAACGGCAATACATCTTTTGTGTACACCATTACTCCCAAAGGATGCAGTTCCACACGCCTTTGTACTGCCTTTGAAAGCTCTGATACTTCGCCCAAGGTCACTTCCCTTTGCTCTCTATTTGTGGAAAGTAAAATCTCATGTGGCTTTTTCAATCCACAAAAAGTATGTTTTTTTCTACCTTCTATTCTTGATATAATCGCATAAAGCTCGTGTAATTCCTCACTGACATGCTTTCTATCTTCTTCCGCCGGTTCCGATGTCAGCAGACGTTCTCTTTGTTCCTTGAAAAATCCTAACAGATCTGTCACGTTAAGCTTTGACATCGCAGTCAGATAAGAACTTTTTACAAAAAGCGTTGTTTCCTGTTCATAAGCAGTTTTAAGCATCAAAAGTGCTTCCTGCAGCTGCAAATCACCGATGAGAAGCGCCGCATTTTTTCTGGTCTTTGCATCCTCATGTGTCAAATAGGAAACCAGTACATCGCCGTTTCCAATTAACTGTATCAGTGCAGTTCTCTGCTCCTCTTCCTTTATCAGACTGCGAAGCTTGCTTAAAGCCTCTCTTGGATTTTCTTTTTTCTCCAAATTCTCTACGTATTTATTTACCATAATCTTCCTTTATTTTCTGCTAAAATAACTCTCCAGCATATACCAGACACACCAAATAGCTCCGGCAAGCGTCAGGCAAAGAAATCCCTCAAAACAATCCTCAATAAACAATGCCATTGTCAGGCTTCCTTCCAGCTTTGCCACCACCAGCTTTCTTACCGGACCGGTAAGAAAACGAAATCCTCCTATATACAACCAGGAAAGACTTCCAAGCAAGCTGCAAAGTGCCGCCACCAAATCCTTCCAAGAAAACTTCATTATAAATTCTTTCCTTTCTCTATTCCATTAACAGTACAATGCTGCCTGTCTCGATGGTTTTTTCCATATCGATGATTCGCTGATTCCTTGAGCCCCGGAATTTAATGGATAAGTCCTTCTGTTCCATAATAAACGGGCCATCTACAACCACATCACAGCAACGTAAGAATTCCTCCGTTGCATCACAGTATGCACGATTTCCCGGCAAAAAGTCAGACAGCAGATATCCGGTGTACATCCACACATTTTTTTTCGGCAATTCCGTTTTAATCCGGCGTAAAAGCGGCAGTAATGCTGCCTGATTTTCCGGTTCTGCGGGATCTCCGCCTAATAGCGTAATTCCCGCCATATAATCCGGTTCCATTGCCTCTATAATCTGATTTTCCACCTCTTCTGTAAAGGGTTCCCCATGATTAAAGTCCCAGGTTTCTTCATTAAAGCATCCTTTGCAATGATGTCTGCAGCCGGACACAAATAAAGACACCCGGATTCCGGTTCCGTTTTCAATTGAATATGTTTTTAATCCTGAATAATTCATCTTATCCCCCATTTTACTATTAAAGAGCTGTATTTACAAGAACCATGGCAGAAATTGCATCAACAGAAACCATTCCTGTTACTATCGTTTTTATGCTTTCTGTTCCTGCATGCTCTGCATCCACATAAACATCCCAGCTTCCTTCCGGCAGTTCAATTTCTACTGCCTCCATTGATGGATTAAATACCATAAGTATCTTTTTTACTTGCAATGCAATCACATATGCAAACGGGGTTTCCAAAAACTTTGCATTTGCCTCGACTTCTTCTGCCGTAGCATAACGCAGTTCTTCATGTGCCTTCCGAAACCGAATTAGCCCCTTATAGTAGGCAAGTGTCTCCTGATACATTTTCTCATCCAGAGTCTTCCACTTGATACAATTTACCAAGTCGGAAGATGCGTAGCTGTTTTCTACAAAGTTTCCACTCTCGTCTACCTTCGTCCTCAATATTTCTTCTCCTGCCTGAAGAAAAGGAACTCCCTGTGAAAGCATATAGATTGCTGCCGCAAGCCTGTTTCTGGCCACTTTTTCTTCAAAAGAAGCATTTGGCATATTAATAGAAATCCGATCTAGCAGCGTGTTGTTATCGTGACAGGAAGCATAATTTACTGTCTGGGACGGAGACTTGCACCAGTCTGCCTGTCCAAGCAGACACTTCTTTATCTGCTCTGTTGTCTCAAAATTATCCGTAACGTAACCGGTTTCTTCTTCTCTTAATACGCTGCCCTTAAGTCCATCGCGAATCGTATCGCTAAAATACGCAAACTTCGGTGTTTTATCGGAATTTAGCTGGGTTGCCATCGTATACCCCGCTTTGGTTAGGTTGGTTGGCATCGTCCAGCCTTCGCCGTAAAAGATTACGTTCGGATGTTTTTTCTCTACTTCCGCTATCAGGGCATTGATTGTTTCTGTATCAATCAGTCCGGCCAGGTCAAAACGAAAGCCGTCAATATGATATTCGTCTGCCCAGTAGCTTACGGAATCCACAATAAATTTTTTCACCATGGAACGTTCTGAGGCTGTATCATTTCCACAGAAGGAACCATTTGAGTAAATACCGTTTGCATCGATTCTGGAAAAATATCCCGGTACCAGTATGTTAAAACAAAAACTTTCCGCATCATGTACATGATTGTAAACCACATCCATCACTACACTAATTCCATTCTCGTGAAGTGTCTTTATCATCTGTTTCATTTCTCTGACACGAACTTCACCATGGTACGGGTCTGTCGCATAGGAGCCTTCCGGCACATTATAGTTCACCGGATCATAACCCCAGTTAAACTGCGGCTCTGAAAGCCTTGCTTCATCAACTGAGCCATAGTCAAAAGACGGAAGCAGATGAAGATGTGTAATTCCCAGTTCTTTTATGTAGTCTAAGCCGGTTGGCTGTCCGGATGGTGTTTTTGTTCCGGTTTCCGTCAGTCCCAAAAATTTTCCCTTATTTACAATTTGTGATGCAGCATCCATAGACACATCTCTTACATGCAGTTCATAGAGAATTGCATCGGTAATCCGCTCTGCGGCATGTGGGTCCTTATCGTTCTCCCAGTCTGTCGGATCTGTTTCCTCCAAATTCAGTACCATAGCACGTCTGCCATTCACTCCACAGGCTTTTGCATATGGGTCACAGGCTTCTTTTTCTTTTCCATCAATGGTTACAGAGTATGTATAGTACACATGATTTAAATTGCCAGGTTTTACTGCAATCCATGTTCCATTTACATCAGGCTGCATAGAAATTTTTTCTAATAAATCCTCTGTGCCTGCTGTGCCACTCTCATACAGATTTAAAGTTACTGCCTCTGCAGTTGGCGCCCATACGCGGAATCTGGTTTCTTTTTCACTCCAGACTGCTCCAAGGTCCGCTCCTGTGTAAGTATATGTTTTTTCAAATTCCGGTGATGAATAATTTACGTTTTTCAATTGATAACTCTCCTTTTTTATAGAAACATTCCAAAAATCAAAGATACAATTCCTGCACAAATCCAGGCAATTGCACACTGCATCAATACAACTACTGCTGCCCACTTTCCGCCAAGCTCACGCTTGATGGATGCAATTGCAGCCACACATGGTGTATAAAGCAGGCAAAATACCAAAAGTCCTGCCGCAGCCGGTATAGAAAGAGATGCTAACAGTGCCTCTGTGCTTCCATATAGTACAGATAAGGTCGATACGACACTTTCTTTTGCCATAAAACCCGCAATCAAAGCAGTCACCACTCTCCAGTCACCAAATCCCATTGGTGCAAATACCGGTGCAATGAGGCCTGCTGCCATTGCCAATATACTGTCTTTCGAATCCGCTACTACATTCATATGAAGATCAAAGGTCTGCAAAAACCAGATTACAATCGCTGCAAGGAAAATCACTGTAAATGCACGTTGTAAAAAGTCTTTCGCCTTTTCCCACATCAGCTGTAGCACATTTTTTAAGCCCGGCATTCTATAGTTCGGAAGTTCCATAACAAATGGAACCGTCTCTCCCTTAAACGCCGTATTTTTCATGACAAATGCTACCAGAATTCCTACTGCTATCCCCAAGAAGTATAAGCACACCATAACCAGTCCGCTGTGTTCCGGGAAAAACACCTCGGAAAAGAACCCGTAAATCGGGAGTTTTGCAGTACAGCTCATAAAAGGCGTCAGCAAAATGGTCATCTTTCTGTCACGCTCAGACGGTAAGGTACGGCTTGCCATAACGCCCGGCACCGTACAGCCAAAGCCGATTAACATTGGCACAATGCTTCTTCCTGACAATCCGATTTTTCGAAGCAGCTTATCCATCACAAATGCCACACGTGCCATATAACCGGTGTCTTCCAATAGGGACAAGAACAAAAACAGGATTACAATAATCGGCAAAAAGCTGATGACGCTTCCAACTCCATTAAAAATACCATCTATAATCAAAGAATGCAGCGTTCCGTTTACCTTCCATGTCGTAAGCAAAGTATCTACGACACCTGTAAGATGGCCGATTCCTCCCTCTAAAAGTCCCTGCAGCCATGCACCGATGACATTGAAGGTCAGGAAAAAGACAGCCGCCATAATGGCGATAAACATCGGAATCGCTGTATACTTTCCGGTCAAAATCTGGTCCAGTTTCTGACTCCGTTCTCGTTCCTTGCTTTCTCTTGGCTTTACCACACATTCTCCTACCAGTTTCTTAATGAACGAAAACCGCATGTCTGCGATTGCAGCTGCCCTGTCTAAACCGCGTTCTTCTTCCATCTGCGTGATAATATGCTCTAACATTTCCTTTTCATTTTCAGACAGCTCTAAGGCTTCTAAAATCGCTGTGTCACCTTCTACCACCTTAGTCGTCGCGAAACGAACCGGAATACCGGCTCTTTTCGCATGGTCTTCAATCAGATTCATAATTCCATGGAGACAGCGGTGTACAGCCCCACCATTTGCAGATTCCTCACAGAAATCTGTTCTGGCCGGTCTTTCCTGATATTTTGCCACATGCACTGCATGGTTAATTAATTCCGTAATTCCTTCGTTTTTTGATGCCGAGATTGCTACCACAGGAATTCCTAAGAATTCTTCCATCTCATTGATATGTACGGAACCACCGTTTCCGCGCATTTCATCCATCATATTAAGCGCCAGTACCATCGGAACTTCCAGTTCCATAAGCTGCATGGTCAGATAAAGGTTTCGCTCAATATTTGTCGCATCTACGATGTTAATGATACCGGTCGGCTTTTCATTCAAAATAAACTGACGGGAAACAATTTCCTCATTGGTATATGGTGATAGAGAATAGATTCCCGGCAAATCGGTTACCAAAGTATTACTATGTCCTCTAATAACACCGCTTTTCTGGTCTACTGTGACTCCCGGAAAATTGCCGACATGCTGATTGGAACCGGTCAACTGATTAAACAGTGTTGTCTTTCCACAGTTCTGGTTACCGGCCAATGCAAAGGTCAGTTTCGTTCCATCCGGCAGTGGATTTTCTTCTTTTTTCGAATGATACTTTCCACCTTCACCCAAACCCGGATGCTCGATTTTCTTTTTCTTCTCTTTTCTTGCTGCCTGTACTTCTGCCGCAATCGGAGTAATTTCTATCTTTTCCGCGTCTGCCAGACGAAGTGTCAGTCCGTATCCGTGGATTTCCAGTTCCATCGGATCTCCCATCGGTGCATACTTAATTAAGGAAACCGTTGCTCCCGGTATCACTCCCATGTCTAAAAAATGCTGTCTGAGGGCGCCTTCTCCCCCGACAGCATCAATTTTTGCAGTCTTACCAACTTCCAACTCCTTTAATGTCATAATACATTCCTCTTTTCTTTAGCGAAGAAATCCATTTACAATCTGTTCTTCTGCTTCCTCTTCTGTAAGGCCTAAAGTCATAAGCTTAATAATCTGCTCACCGGCAATCTTACCGATTGCCGCTTCATGAATCAGGGCTGCATCAATATTATTTGCCTCCAACTGTGGAATGGCAAGAATTTTTGCATTTCCCATAATAATCGCATCACACTCTGTATGTCCGGTACATGGTGCATTCCCAACAATACGGGAATCAAACTTCTGATAGGATGCATCCTTTGCTACAGAACGCGACACCACATCCGCATTGGCACCTTCCCCATTTAATTCTACGATATAATCGCTGACCGCAGACTGCTTTCCATGTGTCATCAAACGTTCTCTCACAACCAGCTTTGCACCGGCTTTTAATTTTGCAATGGTTTTTCGTTCTGTAGAATCCACACCTTTAATCTGAACCATTTCCATTTCCATGGAGCTGCCTTCCTCCATGTACACTTCGGTGCCAGGATTTAAAATACGTTTTCCAAGCCCATCTCCGGCCCCATAGTGTTTCTCCACATATTTTACCTTTGCATTCTTTCCTATGAAAAAACGATGAATCCCGTCATGTTCAGAGTCCTGATTTCCACAGTTGTCAATACCGCAGCCGGCAACAATGAACACGTCACTATCTTCTCCAATATAAAAATCGTTGTAAACAACCTCTTTTAAACCACTTTTGCTTAATACAACCGGAATATGAACACTTTCCTTTTTCGTACCCGGTTTTACCCTTATATTGATTCCGCTTCCATCTTCCTTTGAAATAATATCAATGTTAGCGGTTGTATTTCTGGCAGCCATCTCTCCGTTTGCCCGGATATTGTATGCCCCCTCCGGAATATCATGAAGGTCTGCGACTTCCTCTAATAACCGTTTCTGAATCTGGTCCATTACTGCGTTCCTCCCTGTGTAAACTTGCTGCACATATCAACTGCGGAAGTAGTCCCCAAAAGCTGCGGTAAGATCTCATCCTTAGGTCCCTTCTTTGAAATTTGTCCGTTTGCAATTACAACAATTTCATCCGCAATATTTAAAATACGCTCCTGATGGGAGATAATCAGAATTGAACCATCTGTATTCTTTTTCTGCATGTGTTCAAACACCTGAATCAGGTTTTGGAAACTCCAAAGGTCAATTCCGGCTTCCGGTTCATCAAACACCGATAATTTCGTACCTCTTGCCAGTACAGTTGCGATTTCGATTCGTTTTAATTCGCCACCGGAAAGGCTTGCATTTACTTCGCGGTTAATATAGTCCTTTGCACAAAGCCCCACTTCTGACAAGTATTCACAGGCATCTGCTGCGGACAAATTCTTATTTGCTGCCATACGGATTAAATCCAACACCTGGATTCCCTTAAAACGCACCGGCTGCTGAAACGCAAAACTGATTCCCATATTGGCACGTTCTGTAATTGATTTTTCTGTAATATCCTCTCCGTTAAAGAAAATCTGTCCGGAAGTCGGCTTTTCAATTCCGGCGATTAACTTGGCAAGCGTCGATTTTCCTCCACCATTTGGTCCGGTAATCACGACAAATTTATGCTCCTCAATCGTAAGACTGATGTCACGTATGATTTCTTTTGCTCCATTTTCCTTTGGTACTTCAAAGGAAACATTTCTTAGTTCTAACATCTGTTTCTTTCCCTCTTATTCTATTCGTTACACACGCAAAGAATTGTACCAAATTTTTAATCGAACTTCAAGCCTTTAAGAAGTGCTCCAAGACTTGATCCCACACTTTCATTTGAAGTATAGCTGCTAAGCTCTTCTACCGGTTCTGTATCAATCATTTCTTCTTCCAAAGCCTTCATGGACAGGCTGATTTTTCCGTCATTTGTATTTAAAACCTTAACCTTTACTTTCTGGCCCTCTTTTAATACTTCGGAAGGCTTTTTGATTCTGCGTTCACAAATCTGTGAGATATGCACCAGGCCACTTAAACCGTCTCCAAGACTGATAAAAGCGCCATATGGCATTAAGGACTCTACCGTTCCTTCTAAAATGCTTCCCGGTACCAGCATCGAAATTTTGTGATTCCGTTCCGTTTCTGCCACAGCTCTTGCTACTGCTTTTCCGGAAAGTACCAATTTATTCGCTTTTGCATCCACAGTAATTACTTTTACTTCCACTTCTTTTCCAATCCAGCTTTCTGTATCTTCCACATAATCCAGAGCTAACTGAGATGCCGGAATAAATGCACGGATTCCTTCCAGATACGCAACCACTCCGCTTGGCACACTCTCTTTGATTCTTACAGTTACAACCGTCTCTGCTTCCATCATCTCTTTTAACTTGTCCCACGCAAGCGTATCGTTTGCTTCTTTTCTGGAAAGTTCGATATTTCCCTGTCCATCATCTTTACGGATGACAGTTGCCTCGATTTCGTCTCCGATATGCACTTCCTCCAGCACTGCAAAGTCCGGATCATTGCTGAAATTCTCTACCTTAATAATTCCTTGTGTGTAGTATTTTAAGTCTAAAATAATCTCTTCTTCACTAACAGCAATAACCGTTCCTGTAAGAATATCTCCCTCGTTAATTTTGCGAAAAGATGCTTCCAGTTCTCTTTCATAATCTTTCATTGTTTCCATGGTAATATCCCCCTCTTCTTATTTTTTCTTATTATTTTTTAAAAGTTGAAAGATTTTTATCTCATATAAAACAGCAATCACTATCATAAGCCCCGCTGTAATCAGGCTGTAGGCACCATCTACCTGTTTTCCCATCACATCGCAGATGGAAGTAAAAAGCAAGCTCATGACAAAAATCAGCTTCATGTACAAAACCATGTGAATTGTCAGTTTTCTTACCTTTCCGGTACAGATTTGTGCATCCAGGCCATTTACCCGTTCCGGATAAAATGCCAACAGTGTTAATCCTGCATAAACCAGTGCTACCATAATGACATTCAGCAAGATAGCAGTTGCACCGGCATGATAGAGCAGTCCGCAATACACCTGTAACCCTATATAAATGAGTGCACATACAATTCCGACCGCTTCACACAGAGCATTTCCCGTTGTCAAATCTTCTCTTCTCATGATTTCCCTCTTTTCTCACAAAAATCACCACTTCTAGCATACAATACTTTTGCAATTGTTGAAAGTGTTTTTTTCTTGAATTTCTTTCATACTGTGCTATAATAAACTGAAACAATTAGAAAGGCATGGTTATTAGACATGGAACCACTCATTATTCCGAGCAATTACCATTCGGAGCTTAATTTATATGAAACACAGGTTGCAATCAAGACAGTAAAAGACTTTTTTCAAAACCTGCTTGCAACGCGTCTGAATCTGACACGTGTTTCCGCACCGCTTTTTGTTGACAGTGCCTCCGGTCTCAACGATAACTTAAATGGCGTAGAGCGACCTGTCAGCTTTGATATCAAAAATCAGCCGGAAAAACAAGCAGAAATTGTACATTCCCTTGCAAAATGGAAACGATATGCATTATACAAATACGGCTTCTCTTATGATGAAGGTATTTATACCGATATGAATGCCATTCGGCGCGATGAGGAAACAGACAACATTCATTCTATCTTCGTGGACCAGTGGGACTGGGAAAAGGTGATTGACAGGGAGGACCGTACCCTTGACACCTTAAAGGATGTTGTAAAAACCGTATACAAATGTCTCCGCAAAACAGAAAAATATATGTCTATTCAGTATGACTATATTGAAGAAATCCTGCCACATGATATATTCTTTGTCACCACGCAGGAGCTGGCACATATGTTTCCGGATTATACACCAAAGGAACGTGAATACTACATAGCCAAGACCAAAGGTGCCGTATGTATTATGCAGATTGGTGATACCTTAGAAAATGGCGAACGGCATGACGGACGTGCACCGGACTATGATGACTGGGCATTAAATGCTGATATTATCGTTTACTACCCTGTTTTGGATATCGCTTTGGAACTCTCTTCCATGGGTATCCGTGTGGACAAAGAAGCTTTATTATCTCAGTTGGAAAAAGCCGGTTGCCCAGAGCGCGCAGAACTTCCGTTCCAGAAATCCATTATTGACGGAACCCTTCCTTACACCATCGGTGGCGGAATCGGTCAGTCCCGTATCTGTATGTTCTTCCTTCGCAAGGCCCATATCGGTGAAGTACAGTCTTCTCTCTGGCCGGACGAAATGGTAGAAGCTTGCAATGAGGCAGGAATTATGTTACTATAGTCCTACAAAAGGAGGTCGTAGTTACTATGGATATTGCAAATGTAAGTTCCGCATTAAACACGGTATCTTCTTATAATATTGGTACTTCTGTCAGCGGTGTATCCCTGCAAGAGTATGTTGGTGTTGCAATGCTTGATAAAACAATGGAGTTAAATGAGCAGCTAAATGCCTCTATGATTCAGGCATTAGAACGTTCCGTCACACCACATCTCGGGGGCAATATTGATTTATATGTATAACGCTAATGCGTGTTACAAGGCATAAGAGTAAAAAAGCTGTGCAATTAAAGCACAGCTTTTTCTTATAGCATTTCTTTTATTTTACCTTCCCGATAAGCCAAAAGCAGTGCTTCCAAATCTTTGATATTTTCCTGCATCACTCTTCCCGCATCCGTATCTGCAACTGTTTTTCTTCTGATTACATGCTGCACCAGAATGGAATGAGATACAATATCACTTCCATCCCGTACTGCTTTTTCAACGGATTCGAATGGCTCATGAGCAGCTAAAATCAGACCATAGGAATTAAAAATCAACGTATACCCTGCAATTCCCGTCTTTGACTGATACACTTTTGAGAAACCGCCATCAATAATTAATAGTTTCCCATTACATTTTACCGGGGATTCTCCTTTCTTCGCCTCAATCGGAATGTGTCCGTTAATAATATGGGCCTCCGGGCCGGACAAGCCAAACTCATTTAAAATACGAACTGCAATTTCTTCCTTTTCCAACATCGAATAATATGTATTTTTAGGTTCTGACTGAATACTTTTGTCTGCAATAAAGTAGCGTTCAAAGGTCGTCATACGCTCTTTTCCAAACACCGGTGAATTCTTGCTTCCCCATAAGAACCACATAATGTCCTGACCACGTTTTTTCTCTTCCGGGTCAATGGAATAATAACCTTTCCGTGCATAATTTTCTAAAATGTCGTAAAGCTCTTTCCCGGCATACTCTTTTCCGTTTACATTCACTTTCCGAAAACTGCCATCTTCATTCATCGGTACGCATCCATGATACAAAAGATTGCCATTATACACGTTATATAAGCTTCCCTTTGTAAAAAGGAAACGCACATGCCGCTGTAATTTTTCACAATTGACAAACGCCATCTGTAAACGCTCCATTACATCTTCCTCATCCTGCGAAAGCTTGTACGGATCATTCCAGTCAATGGTCGGGAAGTTGGTGTCGCAAAGCTTAAATTCTTTATCTCCGACTCTTACAATCCCTTTTTCTATATCAATTTTATCTAACAGCAACCGGTCGTCCATATCAAACTCCGGATGTGCTTTAATAATCTGGCCTTCTAATTTAAACTGCATAATCGTAATCGCTTTATGCATTTTCTCATCCAGCTGGGCATCCCGAATGTCGTACTCATCTTCTCTGTAATCCAGGTTAAACTGCGCACAGGAATCCTTGTCATATTTTGTCATAGCCAGACGGGCAAGCGGTACCAGATTGATACCATAGCCATCCTCTAACATGCTTAAGTTTCCATATTTTGCTGATATACGAATGACATTACAAATCAATGCCGGACACCCTGCTGCCGCTCCCATCCATGAAATATCATGATTTCCCCACTGGATGTCTACAGAACGGTGCTCCATCAGCGTATCCATGACCAGATGCGGATATGGTCCTCTGTCAAAAATATCTCCAACCACATGTAAATGGTCCACTACCAGGGTACGAATCAAGGTACAAATTGTAATAATCAATTTTTTAGCCTGACCAATTCGTATGACAGAGTTTATAATTTCATTATAATAAGCTTCCTGATCGGATACATCAGGGCGACCGGTCAGAAGTTCCTCGATAACGTAAGAAAACTCCTCCGGAATGGCTTTACGCACCTTTGACCGTGTATATTTTGAAGAAGCACTTTTGCACACACGAATCAGACGGTACATGGTCACCTTGTACCAGTCATCCATATTTTCCTCGGTTTTTAGCACCTGCTCTATCTTCTGTTCCGGGTAATAAATCAATGTAGCCAGCGCCTTCTTTTCTGCAACCGTAATGGCGCTGCCAAACTCTTCCTCAATTTTACGTTTAATTGCACCGGAACCGTTTTTTAAAATATGCTGAAACTGTTCATACTCCCCATGAATATCCGTGATAAAATGCTCTGTCCCTTTTGGCAAACTTAAAATCGCCTGTAAATTCACGATTTCTGTTGCAGCCTTAGCCACAGTTGGGTACTGCTTTGCAAGTACCTTTAAATAACGTAAATCCTTCTCCTCCATGTACTGTCTCTCCTAAATGATTCCTAAATCTAAAATCTTTCTTTATTATATCTTAAGTTTATGTACAAAACAACTGCCCGCACTGTAATGCTACATTTTCTTTATTAAATAAAATATCAATATTACCTTGACAAAAAATGATAAAGCCCTTATTATGATATCAAAAGAAGCGAGTTTTTCACCATGGTTTCACAATGGTTTACCCGTTTCTTTTTTTACGTTTATAACATCATATAAATACAACTTCTTATTAGCGGCATGTCTTATTACTAATTCCACATAAAAAACATTATACCTTATTATTTCTTCATTGTTATCATATACCGGCAATGCAAAACGCGAATCATATCGATACCAACCATATTTTGCATCTCCCTTATGTTTTTCTGCCAAATTATCTTTAAATCTTTTATTTACAGCAATTTCTATAAACTCCCCTACATATCGTTTTAAATACTGTTCAACCTCTTTCCATTCGATATTTTGTCTTCCCTTAAAATAAATATCATTAATCAAAACAATATTTCTTCCTTTTAAATCCTTGATTATTGTAACATTTCTCTTCAAATAATCTCCTCCTATCATAATATGAGTTTCAGTTTGAAAATCCGGCGAATCGCCAAACTGCCGGTAAAGACCGGCAAAGACTGCAAAAGCATGTTTGTTTTTCACACAAAAGCGGACGAGAAAACTCCCGTCCGCACATGCTTTTTACCATACTTTAATTTTTGCTTATTTTTCATTTTTAAATGTCCATATATAAATAGCTTTCTTCAATCAACCGATCAACAATTTCCTTATAGTCTATTACATAGTCGCCTTGATCACATCACTCATCTCATAGTGACCAGCCTCTTTTCCTGCTAAAAACTTAGCAGCCTCAACTGCACCCTTTGCAAACACAGCCTTTGAATATGCGGTGTGCTTAAACTCAATCACCTCATCCTGTCCCGCAAAAATCACTTCATGCTCTCCAACAATGCTTCCTCCTCGCACCGCAGAAATACCGATTTCGTACTTGTCTCTCTTTTTGCGTTCCTGGCTGCGGTCATACTTGTATTCATAAGCATTTTCCAAAGCTTCGTTCATAGAATCTGCCAGTGCCAAAGCGGTTCCGCTCGGTGCATCCAGCTTCTGGTTGTGATGCTTTTCTACGATTTCCATGTCAAATCCTGCCGGGGCAAAAATCTGTGCCGCTTTTTTTAATAATTCCATTAAAGTGTTGATACCTAGCGACATGTTTGCGGAGCGAAGGATAGCAACTTTTGTCGAAGCCTTCTTCACCTTTTCCAACTGTTCTTCACTTAATCCTGTTGTACATAACACAACCGGAATCTGTTTTTCCACACTATATACCAATAAATCATCTACAGCACCTGCATTGGAAAAATCAATAATTACATCTGCAGGCACATTGCATAAAGAGATGTTTGAAAATACAGGATAATCATTTTTAATGCCATCGTATACATCAATACCGGCTACGATTTCAATCCCTGCATCCTCTTTGCAGATACCGGTGATGACCTGTCCCATCTTTCCATTACATCCATGCATAATTGCTTTTATCATATTTGTTACTCCTTGTATCTTAGTCTGTCGCAATTTTTAAGCAAGCTTTAATCCATAAGCCTTCATAATATCTGCCATTTTTGCTGCATTTGCCGGTGTCATCTCGGTAAGAGGTGAACGAAGTGGTCCCACTTCATAGCCCATGAGATTTAATGCCTTCTTCACCGGAATTGGGTTTACTTCGCTAAATAAGGCATCTACCAAATCCTGTGCTTCTAGTTGTAACTTCATGGCAGTTTCCAAATCTCCATCGAAAAAGCTCTGACACATCGCATGAACCTTTGCCGGCGCAATATTCGACCAGACAGAAATCACACCTTTTGCACCAATGGAAAGTAACGGTACCACAATGGCATCTTCACCGGAATAAAGGTCAATTTTTCCGTCTGTCAGATTCATAAGCTTGCAGGCCTGTGCTACATTTCCGGTTGCTTCCTTGATACCAACGATATTATCTACATTCTTAAATAATGTTGCAGCTGTCTCCGGTAAAATGTTGCAGCCGGTACGTCCCGGAACATTATACATAATGATAGGGAGCTTGGTTTCTGCTGCAATCTCGGAATAATAACGGATTAAACCGCCCTGTGTTGCCTTGTTATAATATGGTGTGACTGCTAAAAGTCCGTCTGCACCTGCTTCTTCTGCTTCCTTTGAAAGGAAAATTGCTTCCCTTGTGCAGTTAGAACCGGAACCTGCTACAACCGGAACACGATGCTTTGCAAAATCGACCGCTGCTTTAATAACCTTACTATGTTCCTCCATCGTTAAGGTAGAGCTTTCACCGGTCGTTCCCGCGATAATGATGCAATCGGTTCCTTCCGAAATCTGAAATTCAATCAATTCCTCTAATTTGTCATAATTCACTTCTTCGTTGTTCTTCATCGGTGTAACAATAGCAACACCTGCGCCTTTAAAAATTGCCATGCCGTTTCCTCCTTGTAAATGCAAAAAAATAACCAGCTCATGACGAGCTGGTCTAAATATTCTAACATACAGCTTTAGCTGTTTTTACAGCCAGTAGCTACAATCATTAAATATGAAACCGATAGCTCCCCATCTAAAAGATGACAGTCATAAGATTCTTCACCTTATGCCCAAGTAACACAGTTACAGGTATGTGTCCTTTCGGCGTTCTCCCCTTTCACAAATCTTCTTCTGCCCCTGCGGCATCCAACCTGCTACTGATAAATCACGCAACCTCTATCAACTATTTATTTTCATAAAGCATAGCATTAACTTTTTCCCTTGTCAATGCTAATCCTCCAAAAACTCAATTTTACTTACAGAAACCTCGTAAGCAACCCTCTTTTCCGACTCCCAATCAGACAGTTTTTTTACATACTCACGGCTCTGAATTCTTCCCCATACTAATACATGACCGCCAACCTCAAATCCGGATGCAAAACGTGCATTTCTCCCCCAGCAGATGCACGGAATATAATCGGATTTTCCATAGGACCGGTTTACTGCAATCAACAGATCCGCAATTTCCCTTCCCAACGGCGTTTTGCGGTAAATCGGTTCCTTACAGATGTAGCCGTCCAGGAAAATCTGATTGCTTTTTACATCATCTGTTGTTTCCTCTAAGAATTCGAGCTCTCTTACAAAAACAGACAACACCAGCCGGTTTTTCTTTTCCTCATGGCGGTTAAACGAACGAAACTGACCTGTTACATAAATTATCTGTCCTCTATAGTCCGCATTGACATCAATCAGCCTCTCGGAAATCATGAGTGGTATGTAATCCATAAAATTGCTGAGACGATTTACGGCTACATCTACCATGTAAAAGCCTTCTCCATACACCTCGTGGCTGAATCGGAAATCAGAAACGATTTCTCCTACTATAGATACCTGGTTGTTTTCAAAAATTTTATCTGGCATGAATATTTTTCTCCCTTCCTCTTATCGCATCCCCTTGGCGACCTGTTTGACAGGTATATTTTTACCACGGGTGGCACAACATTTTTTCGTGCTTCGTGTCGATAACCAAATTTTGCTTTTTGTCGAACTTTGTATCTTGTAAAATCGAGAAAATGTGATAAAATAGGCTAGTTGAGCAACAATAAGTTTGTTTTAATAAGAAATGAGGACATTTATGAGAACAAAACGTGAAGATGTACGTAACATAGCAATCATCGCTCATGTTGACCATGGTAAAACAACTCTGGTCGATGAGCTTTTAAAACAAAGCGGCGTATTCCGTGAAAATCAGGAAGTGCAGGAACGTGTCATGGACTCTAATGATATCGAGCGAGAACGCGGTATCACTATTCTCGCTAAGAATACTGCCATCACTTATAAAGGAGTAAAGATTAACATTATTGATACTCCGGGCCATGCAGACTTCGGCGGTGAAGTAGAACGTGTCCTTAAAATGGTAAATGGTGTCATTTTAGTGGTAGACGCTTTTGAGGGCGTTATGCCACAGACCAAATTCGTATTAATGAAGGCGTTGGAATTAAACCTTCCGGTTATCGTCTGTGTCAATAAAGTTGACCGTCCGGAAGCTCGTCCAAACGAAGTAGTTGACGAGGTGTTGGAATTATTTATGGATTTGGATGCTTCCGATGAGCAGTTAGACTGCCCGTTCTTATTTGCATCTGCAAGAGACGGATATGCTGTTCGTGAAATCTTGGATTTAGTAAACGGTGGCAAGAATATGGTTCCATTATTTGAAACCATCCTCGACTACATTCCGGCACCGGAAGGAGATCCGGAAGCTCCGACACAGGTACTCATCAGCACCATCGACTACAATGAATATGTTGGCCGTATCGGTGTTGGAAAAGTAGACAATGGCGTTATCAAAGTAAATCAGGACGCAGTGGTAGTAAACCATCATGACCCTGACAAGCAGAAAAAAGTCCGCATCAGTAAGTTATACGAGTTTGACGGTTTAAATAAGGTAGAAGTTACGGAAGCCGGTATCGGTTCTATCGTAGCTATCTCCGGTATTTCCGATATTCACATTGGTGATACCATCTGTTCTGTAGAAAATCCGGTTGCCATCCCGTTCCAGAAGATTTCGGAGCCAACCCTTTCTATGAACTTTATTGTAAACGACAGCCCGTTAGCCGGTCAGGAAGGAAAATACGTCACCTCCCGCCACTTAAGAGACCGTCTGTTCCGCGAATTAAACACCGACGTGTCACTTCGTGTCGAGGAAACAGACAGTCATGACAGCTATAAGGTGTCCGGACGTGGTGAGTTACATTTATCTGTATTAATTGAGAACATGCGCCGTGAAGGTTATGAGTTCGCAGTAAGTAAGGCAGAAGTTTTATACCATACCGATGAAAACGGCAAAAAAATGGAACCTATGGAAATCGCTTATGTCGATGTTCCGGATGAATTTACAGGAACTGTTATTGATAAATTAAGCCAGAGAAAAGGTGAATTGGTTAATATGAAACCGATTACCGGCGGCTACACCCGTTTGGAATTCAACATTCCGTCCCGTGGCTTAATCGGTTATCGCGGAGAATTTTTAACGGATACAAAAGGAAATGGTATCATCAATACGATTTTCAACGGCTATGACTACTACCGTGGTGACATCTCTTACCGGAAACTTGGTTCCTTAATTGCTTATGAATCCGGTGAATCTGTTACTTACGGTTTGTTCTCTGCTCAGGACCGCGGAACCTTATTCATCGGACCGGGTCAGAAAGTATATGCAGGTATGGTAATCGGTTCCTGCTCAAGAAACGAGGATATCGAGTTAAACGTATGTAAAAAGAAACACCTAACCAATACCCGTTCTTCTTCCGCTGATGAAGCTTTAACCCTTGTTCCGCCCAAAATTTTAAGTTTGGAACAGGCATTAGACTTTATCGACGTAGATGAGTTACTGGAGGTGACACCATCCAGTCTCCGTATCAGAAAACGTATCTTAGATCCTACTTTAAGAAAACGTGCGAATATGAAGAAATAGATATTTTGTTCAGTAAATTATTTTAGGCATAATATAAATTTGTAAGAAAAAAGAGGAACCTTTATTTTTATATGCGGTCATACATGTATAAGAAACTCTAACATTCCTATGTGTAAGTCATCGAAAGCTTACGCGCCGCATCGTAGCGGAGTCCATTCCGCACGATGCGGCGCGTAAACAATAGAAAACTTATATATATGGATAATAGAACTTCTTATATGTGTACATCCGAATAGAAAAAAGTCAGTCTCTTTCTCTCTTCCTCAATATACGAAACTATAAATTCAAATTTTGGACTAAATATCTATTTCTTTTCTTTCCAAGTAACTGCTGCGCAAGCGTATCATACAACATTCTTGGTTCAATCGGTTTCGCCAGATGTGCATTCATTCCGGCTTCATAGGTGTGCTTCTTGTCCTCATCAAACGCATTCGCTGTCATAGCAATAATCGGAATGGTTTTCGCATCCTCACGCTGTAAGGCACGAATCTTTTTCGTGGCTGTAATTCCATCCATGACCGGCATTCGAACATCCATCAGAATGGCATCAAATGTACCTTCTTCACTCTCTTCAAAAAGATTAAGCGCCTTTTTCCCATCATCTGCATGGAATACTTCCATTTTCTGCTTCTCAAGCAAACGTTTTGCAACCATGGCATTTAGCGGGTGGTCTTCCACCAGCAGAATCTTCTTTCCAAGGAAGAAATCCGTTTTATCCATCGGAAGTTCGATGTCCTCCATTTGATCTGATGCAGCTGTCAAATCAAGCCATACCTCCACGGTAAAAGTCGTTCCGACTCCTTCTTCACTGATAACGGTAATATCACCGCCCATCATTCTTGCAAAATTTTTCGCAATGGAAAGTCCAAGTCCGCTTCCTCCGTAAGAACTGGTCGCTGCATCATGTTCCTGCGTAAATGCCTGAAATACCTTCGGCAAAAATTCTTTCGAAATACCAATACCGGTATCCTCTACCTGCATTTGAAGCCTTACCCGCCGGTTCACAGTTTCCAACTGTTTCGCGCGTACCGTCACAGTACCGCCCGAAGGAGTAAACTTAATCGCATTGTTAATCAAATTAATCAAAATCTGCTGCAGTCTTACAACATCCCCTATATAGGCCTTCTGTATACCCGCCTCCTGCTCAAACAGATAGGATACACCTGCCGCTTTGGACTGTGATTCTGCAAGCGTATTCACAGTCTGCCAGTACTGGTCCATAGAAAACTCCTGCTTACTTAAGCTTACACTTCCATTTTCCACCCTGGACATATCCAGAACGTCATTTAATAAAGACAGCAGATATTTAGAGGTTGCCTCTAAACGTTCTGTACTTTCCAACACCTTCTGCTGATTTGCAGACTCCTCGCGAATAATTGACGCCAGACCAATGATTACATTCATTGGCGTTCGAATCTCATGACTCATATTGGCAAGAAACCGCATTTTCGTATCGTTTGCCTCTTCTGCCACCTGCAGAGCATTTTCCAATTCCTCCTGCTTCTGCTTTTCCGCCTGTACCATATCATCAATATCGGTAATGGTAAAAAGCAGTGTTCCCATCGTCTCATTCAAATAAATAAAACGCAACTGTTTCAAACGTGACTTGCCGTTTTTGGAAAGCATTGCCACCTCTGTAATATATACCGGGTCCTTTTGCAGATTCACCAAAATGTTCTCAATTTTTAATTCGTTTTCTATCCGCTTTGCATCTGCCTCGGAATGAATACGTGAAATCAGATTGTCAACTTCCTGTTCATATAAACCGCCCTCCACCTGTTCATCCATGACATAACGCCCGGTTGCCACCAGTGAAATCTGTCCATTTGTAACATCCACCGTAAAAATTTCATCATAATCAAAGGACATAATACATTCCAAAATACCCGTCAGAACCTTTTCGTGAGTAATATCCCTGCTGTAACAGAATGCAATAATTTCCGCTGTTTCAGGGCGCTGCACCAGCTTCGCTTCTGTTCTGAGCCATACATGCCGGCCGTCCTTCAGTTCTGCCATATATTCTTCTGAAAAGCTGCGTTCCCCCTGCAAATAGCGACGCAGCATAATCGGTGTTGACATATTCATGTTCTGTTCTTCTGTCAGCCATACCTCATTCGTAAACGCCACAATTCTTGATATCAAATCTGCAGCATAGTGATATTTTTCCTCGTAACCATCCTTCTTTCCAACACGCATCTCCTCAATATAGCCGTGGGAAAGGTTAATACGGCTGGATGCAATCACATCATCCGAAACAGACTTCTCCCGATAAAGCATTTCTTCCTGATACTTTCTCTGAAGCTCCTCGTGTTCTAACTGCAGCTGCTCGTTAAAACGCTTACTGTCTGTGATATCAAACAAATATTCCAGATAAGCTTCCCGCCCGTTCCAGTCGATAATCTTTCCCTTTACCTGATAGATGCGGCCGGATTCATGATATTCAATTGCTTCGTTACTGGCTCCGTTTTTCAGTGCTATGTAATCAAGATCCAAATGTTTTGCACCGCGTTCACGTATCAGTGCGGAATCAGGGGAAAGATTCTCCAGATCTCCCTCTACTCCATAGATACGCTTTAGCGGTTCATTTGCATAAAAAATCTCACCGGTTTTCATATCATAAGCTACAACAGCAGTCTGCGTCTCATCTAAAATTTTCCGGTAAAGGTCCCGGATACGCAATGCCTGCTCCTGCTGCTCCCGTCTCTTTCTAAAAAACATATGTTAAAACCCCACTACATTGCAATTCTAAAATAATAGAAAGTACGCTCTGCGAACTTTCTATTATCATGAACAAAAACCCCTGAATCATCAAGGGTTTCTGTTACAACTACGGGTTATCCACTATAAGTGTAGAACTCGTTCTTTAATTTCCTGTGTTCTGCCCTGGTTCCAGTACTGTGTACCGATATAACCACAGGTTCTTCTTGCAACGCTCATGCGTGTCTGATCCCTGTTACCACAGTTTGGACATTCCCAGACAAGCTTGCCATGTTCATCGTTTACAATCTGGATTTCTCCGTTGTAACCGCATTCCTGGCAATAATCACTCTTTGTGTTAAGCTCTGCATACATAATGTTATCATAGATATACTGCATAACAGAAAGGACAGCATCCAGATTATTCTGCATATTTGGAACTTCAACGTAGCTGATAGCACCTCCCGGTGAAAGTTCCTGGAACTGTGATTCGAATTTCAATTTATCAAATGCATTGATTTCCTCTGTTACATGTACATGATAGCTGTTTGTAATATAGTTCTTATCAGTTACACCTTCAATGATACCAAAACGTTTCTGTAAGCATTTTGCAAATTTATAAGTAGTGGACTCTAAAGGTGTTCCATATAAACTGAAATCAACGTTATGTTTTGCTTTCCATTTTGCACAGGCTGCATTTAAGTAGCGCATTACTTCTAAAGCAAATGGTGTGCCTTCCGGATCTGTATGAGAAACGCCCTTCATGTATCTTACACATTCGCAAAGTCCGGCATAACCAAGAGAAATCGTTGAATAACCATCATATAACAGCTTATCAATTTTCTCGCCCTTCTCCAGACGTGCCAATGCTCCATTCTGCCAGAGAATCGGTGCCACGTCAGACGGCGTGCCTTTCAATCGGTTATGACGAGCCATAAGTGCACGATAGCAAAGTTCGAGACGTTCATCCATAATCTCCCAGAATTTGTCCATATCTTTTCCTGATGAGCAAGCTACATCTACAAGATTTAAGGTAACGACGCCCTGATTGAATCTTCCGTAATATTTCTTACCCGGAACATAATTTTTAGCTTTCGCATAATTTTCTTTTGTTCTGTCTACAGTCAGGAAGGAACGGCATCCCATACAGGTATAGCAGTTTCCATCCTTTAATTTCTTCATAATTTTTTCAGAGATATAATCAGGTACCATTCTCTTAGCGGTGCAGGCAGCTGCTAACTTGGTGAGTTCCCAGTATTTGCTGTCCTCTCTGATATTATCTTCCTCTAATACATAAATCAGTTTTGGGAAGGCAGGTGTAATATAAACACCATTTTCGTTCTTCACACCTAAAATACGCTGATGCAGCATCTCTTCAATAATCGCTGCAAGGTCATCCCGTAACTGGCCTTCCGGTACTTCATCCAAATACATGAATACCGTAATAAACGGTGCCTGACCGTTTGTTGTCATAAGTGTAATGACCTGATACTGAATCATCTGAACACCGCGGTTAATTTCTTCTTTTACACGCAGTTCAGCAATCTTATTAATTTTTTCCTCATCTGCCTCAAAACCTGCCGCTTCTAATTCTTCACGAACCTGATTACGGAATTTCTGACGGCTGACATCTACAAACGGCGCCAGATGAGATAAGGAAATACTCTGTCCGCCATACTGTGAGCTGGCAATCTGTGCAATAGCCTGTGTTGCAATATTGCAGGCTGTAGAAAAGCTCTTTGGAGGATCAATCATTGTTTCACTGATGACAGTTCCATTCTGAAGCATATCCTCTAAGTTTACCAGACAGCAGTTGTGCATGTGCTGTGCAAAATAATCTGCATCATGGAAATGAATTAATCCCTTCTCATGTGCTTCTACAATATCCTCATCCAGCAAAAATCTCTTTGTAATATCTTTGCTTACTTCACCGGCCATGTAGTCACGCTGTACGCTGTTAACCGTTGGATTTTTATTGGAATTCTCCTGTTTTACTTCTTCGTTATTACATTCAAGCAAACTTAAAATCTGTTCATCTGTAGAATTTGATTTACGAACCAATGCTCTCTTATAACGATATGTAATGTAGTTACGTGCTACCGTAAACGCTCTCTGATTCATAATCTGGTTCTCTACCATATCCTGAATCTCTTCCACGCTAGGGGAACGCTTCATATTTCCACATGCGTTCTCAACATTATTAAGGATTTCCTGAATCTGCTCATCACTCAGTTTTTCATAATCAATAACACTATCGTTTGCTGCACGAATCGCCGCTTCAATCTTTTTGATATCAAAAGAAACTTCACTACCACTTCTTTTAATAATTTTCATACCATTCTCCTTCATCCTTGAATCAAACATTTTTCTTCTGTTTCAAACACGCGTTTTTTCCGCGTCCACAATCTAGTATACAATATCTTGTGCCGTTGTCAACTCCCTTTACTACATTGTGTGTTTTGAAAATCAGAAAAAAAAGTGGCTCAAACCCAGTGTTTAAGCCACTCTTAATCAATTTCACCAAATTTTTCATGCAGAAATCGTTAAATTTTTCCAATACTATTTTTTCTCTTTTTCACAAGATATAGTGGTGGTATACCCCTCTTCCTCTACCAGATTTTGTATCATCAGGTTTAAGTAACGATGAAGATTTCGTTTGTCATCCTCACTCATTCCCTTTGTTAACAAACTTTCTGTTTCCCTAATGGCTACTTCCACCTGCCTATGCATCTGCTTTGCCTGCTCAGTTAAAACAATCTTTTTTAATCTGGCATCGTGCTCCACAGGTTCCCTTTTTATCAGGCCTTTCCGCTCCATGACAGCTAACATATTTGATGCTGTTGCTCTGGAAATCGCGAACTCCGACTCCAGGTCTTTCTGGTAAATTTCCCGATCCGTATTCCGGTGCAAATAACCAATTGTAAACCTCTGCATCCTTGTAAGGTCACCGGTCTCAGCCTCGCTTCTCTTATTATTATATTCCATCCGTTTATGCAATTGATTATGTAAAAGTCTTATTTTATATCCGACATTTTCTATTTTTTCCATGTTTTCCCCACCTCAAACAGAGCAGTTTATAGAATTTTTCTTATTTTAGAATTGACATTCAGTATAATAGAAGTATAATTATATTGTTAGCACACTAACAATCAAAAATCAAGTAAAAAATACATAATAATAGAAAGGATGGTTTCATTTATGCTAAAAACTTTGGCAGGCCAGATAAAAGAGTACAAAAAGCCTTCCATTATTACTCCATGCTTTATGATTTTGGAAGTATTGATGGAAATGCTGATTCCTTTATTAATGGCCTCAATTATTGACGACGGTGTGGAAGCCGGCAACCTGTCACATATCTTTGTTATGGGCGGTCTCATGTTGGTTATCGCATGCATCTCGCTTTTTTCCGGAATTATGGGCGGTCGTTTCGGAGCCGAAGCCTCTACCGGTTTTGCGAAAAATTTACGGAAGGCAATGTTTGAAAATATTCAGACCTTTTCCTTTGCTAACATTGATAAATTCAGTACGGCAGGCTTAATTACACGTCTTACCACAGATGTTACCAACGTGCAGAATGCCTACCAGATGATTTTACGAATCTGCTTCCGTGCACCGATTTCACTGATTTGTGCTTTATTTATGTCATTTTACATCAGTCCGAAGCTTGCCAGCGTTTATGTTGTTGCAGTCATCATTCTCGGACTTTTCCTTAGTTTTATGATTACAAGGGCACACAGATATTTTTCTGCAACCTTCGAAAAATACGACGAATTAAATGCATCGATACAGGAAAACGTTTCCGCCATTCGCGTGGTAAAAGCATTTGTCAGAGAGGACTATGAAAAGGAACGCTTCGGGAAAGCCAATACCAACCTCAGTCAGATGTTCACGCAGGCAGAAAAAATTCTCGCCTTCAACGGTCCACTGATGCAGTTAGCCTCTTACGGATGTATTATTGCTATCAGCTGGCTCGGAGCTAAAATGATTGTAGCCGGAGATCTTTCCACCGGTAATTTAATGAGTTTGCTTACTTATTGTATGAACATCTTAATGAACCTGATGATGCTCTCCATGATTTTTGTTATGCTTACCATGAGTGCTGCTGCCGGGAAACGTATCTGTGAAGTATTAAATGAAAAAAGTACCCTCACAAATCCGGAGCATCCTGATTACGATATTCCGGACGGAAGCATCGTTTTTGACCACGTTACCTTCCGTTACAATGACCATGCGGAACGCCCGGTATTAGATGACATCAATCTGACCATTCATTCCGGTGAGACCATTGGTATCATTGGCGGAACCGGAAGTTCGAAGTCTTCTTTGGTGAACTTAATCAGCCGTTTATATGATGTAAACGAAGGCCGTGTTTTAGTCGGTGGCAAAGACGTTCGTACTTATGATATGGATACACTCCGTAATGAGGTATCCGTCGTATTACAGAAGAATGTGCTTTTCTCCGGTACCATTTATGAGAACTTACGCTGGGGAGATAAGAATGCCACAGATGAAGAATGTCAGCATGCCTGTCAATTAGCCTGCGCAGACGAATTCATCGAACGATTCCCTGATGGCTATGAAACCCATATTGAGCAAGGCGGCGCCAATGTTTCCGGTGGTCAGAAGCAGCGACTTTGTATTGCCAGAGCGCTTCTTAAGAAGCCAAAAATTCTTATTTTAGATGACAGTACCAGCGCTGTTGATACTGCTACCGATGCAAAGATTCGGAAAGCTTTTGCAGAAGAAATTCCAAATACGACAAAGCTTATCATTGCCCAGCGTATTTCTTCCGTTCAAAATGCGGATCGGATTATCGTATTAAATGACGGTGTCGTAGACGGCTTTGGTACCCACGAAGAATTATTGGAAACAAATGCTATTTACCGTGAAGTCTATGAAGCCCAGACTTCCGGCAGCGGTGATTTTGATGAAGGAGGTGTGGCATAATGGCAGGACAAAAACCCATGCACGGACCGGGTCCGAGAGGCCCTAGAGGTCCGAAACCAAAGGTAAAAAATCCGGGGAAGCTCTTTATGCGCTTGCTCCGCTATATCGGAAAATACTATGCGTTTCATCTTGTAATCGTTGTCATTTGTATTTTCCTCTCTGTATTGGCAAATATACAGGGAACTAAATTTATGCAGACCTTAATTGATGATTACATCATTCCATTAACCAGGCAGGCCAATCCGGATTTTTCAGAATTGGCAAGAGCTATCGGAAGAGTTGCCTGCTTCTATGCCGTCGGTATTATCGCAGCCTATGTGCAGGCTCGTCTGATGGTAACCGTTACTCAGGGAACCCAGCGTCGTATGCGTGGTGAACTGTTTACACACATGGAAAATCTTCCGATTAAATATTTCGATACACATGCACACGGTGACATCATGTCCATTTATACCAACGATATTGATGCCCTCCGCCAGCTAGTATCTCAGGCACTTCCTCAGGTGATTAACAGTGCCATTACAATCGTTGGCGTATTTACCATGATGTTATTGTTAAATGTTCCTCTTACGATTCTTACCGTTGCAATGGTAGGCTTAAATATTTTCGTCAGTGGAAAAGTCGGTGCACAAAGCTCCAAGTACTTTGTAGCACAGCAAAAATCTCTGGGTGCCTTAAATGGTTACATTGAAGAAATGATGGAAGGCCAGAAGGTTGTTAAGGTCTTTACCCATGAAGAAGAAAGCATTGAGAAGTTTAATGAATTAAACGAGAATCTATTTGAAAGTGCCAATAATGCCAATAAGTTTGGCAATATATTAGGTCCTATTAATAACAATCTCGGTCACTTAAGCTATGTGGTTGCCGCTGCTATCGGCGGTACCCTTGCTTTAAGTAAAATCGGCGGTTTTACGATTGGTAAACTTGCCAGTTTTTTAACCTATAATAAAAGCTTTAACATGCCAATCAACCAGTTAAGCCAGCAGCTTAATAGCGTCATTATGGCTTTAGCCGGCTGTGAGCGAATCTTTGCTTTATTGGATGAGCGGTCGGAAACCGACGATGGATATGTTACTTTAGTTAATGTGAAGCGTGATGGGGATAAACTCGTAGAGACTATCGGACGTACCGGCATCTGGGCATGGAAGCATGTACATCAGGCAGACGGTTCTGTGGATTATATCGAATTAAAAGGTGATGTAACCTTTGATGATGTTGATTTTGGCTACACAGAAGAAAAACTTGTGTTGCATAACATTGATATGTTTGCAACTCCTGGTCAAAAAATTGCCTTTGTCGGCAGTACCGGCGCCGGAAAAACGACAATTACCAACCTGATCAACCGTTTTTACGATATTGCAGATGGAAAAATTCGCTATGACGGCATCAATATTAACAAAATCAAAAAAGCAGACTTACGTCGCTCTCTTGGTATTGTTCTACAGGATACCAACCTCTTTACCGGGACTGTTATGGAAAATATCCGTTACGGTAAATTAGATGCAACCGATGAAGAAGTCATTGCAGCTGCAAAACTTGCAAATGCCGATACCTTCATTCGTCAGCTGCCGGACGGCTACAATACCGTGTTGACCGGAAACGGTGCAAATCTTAGCCAGGGACAACGTCAGCTGCTTGCCATCGCAAGAGCCGCTATCGCAAACCCACCGGTATTAATTCTGGATGAAGCTACTTCTTCCATTGATACCAGAACAGAAAAGATTGTTCAGGATGGTATGGATAAGTTAATGCACGGACGAACCACTTTCGTTATCGCCCACCGCTTATCTACCGTTAAGAATAGTAATTGTATCATGGTTCTCGAACAGGGCCACATCATTGAACGCGGCAGCCATGATGAATTGATTGCTGAAAAAGGCAAGTATTATCAATTATATACCGGTAATCTGGCTGAGACTTAAACAACCTTGGCAAATGCATACCTGAAGCCCCAGGTAAACGACATGAAAAAGCCCCATATCAATGAATATGAGGCTTTTTTCATGTGTGCTGCAGCACACACATTTCTAAAACATTACCATCAGACTTTCTACGCAAAATACCGCCACGCAGGCAGCTGCTGCTACCGTCGTAAGGCTTTTCCCTTTCGAAGCAAACAGCATCGCCACCGCAAAACCAATGGCAGCGGAAAGCACATAATCCGTTGCATACAAAATTGCCGGGAACGTCATCGCTGTCAACACTGCATACGGAATGTAATGCAAAAAGGATTTTATAAATCGGTTTTCAATTTTCTTATGAATCACCGCAAACGGTATGGCACGTATCAGGTAGGTAGAGCCGGCCATAATTGCCAGATAAATGAAAAAGCTTTTTAATTCCATTCTATGCCTCCTCCTTTACCGGAAATAGTGCTGCACCGGCCAAAGCCGCAAGAATAGCACAAATACTGATTGCCAAACCGCTTGATACGAAAGACAGCGCCGGCACATAATAAAACAGGCTGCTTAATCCCAAAGCCAGCAGTACGACCATAACCACCGCTCTGCTCTCCTTCATACCCGGCATGACAATGGCTACAAACATTCCGTAAATAGCCAGGCTTAACGCACTCATCAGGCGATGCGGTAGCACATTTCCAAGCAAAGCTCCAATCAGCGTTCCAAGGCTCCAGCCCAAATATGGTGTTGTCATCAGTCCTGCAAAAAAAGAGCGGCTGACCTCTTTTTCCGTACTTGCTACTGCAAAAATTTCATCTGTCATCATAAATCCGAACAGCCAGCGCCAGATTCCTTTAAATTTTTCATCTGTCTTCTGAGACAAGGATATAGACATAAAAGAATAACGCACGTTAATGGTCAGCTGCGATATCAGCATCTCTATATACTGTCCCGGATGCAACATGGTTCCAATCCCCGCAAACTGGCCTGCAGAGGTAACCGTCAACATCGAAATCAATAGTGCCTGCCACCAGCGAAAGCCATAAGACACCGCCATAATACCAAATGTAAATGATACAGACAGGTAACCAAGCCCAATCGGGATTCCCGCCTTTACTCCTCTAAAAAACGATTCTCTCATTTTTTCTCACTCCAACTTGTACTTTCCCCGAATTTTTGAAATGCCAATCGTTCCTCACCATTCTCCAAATGAATGATTCCACAATAGGAAAAGCCATTCTTCTTTAGCATATTTTGCATCACTACATTGTCGCGATGCGTATCAATCTTTATATTAGGAAATTGCTCAAAAGCCCAATTCATGCAGAAGCTTCCCACACCTTTTGCCCTTCCTGCGGAAGCGATGCGGTGTACAACACCATACCTCCCGGGACTTTTCCATTCTCCCTCGTATATCTTTACATAAGTCGGATCATCCTCTATCGCAAAATAAAAGACTCCTAAAATCTCATTGTCTGCTACACAGACATAACTTTTTTCCTCCGCAATATCCTGTTTGATACGTTCTACCGGCGGATTCGTATTTTTCCACTGATTCGGATTTCCATGCTCTGCCATAAACCTTCTTGCATACGCATAAATCTCCTTTACTTCCTCCAGTTCTTCCGGTCTGGTCTTTCGAATTTCCATGATTTCCTCACTACTATCTTTCCAGCTTGATTGGTTCCAAAATATAATCTTCGTACCATATTTCCGGTATCTCTTCTTTATCTATAAAGCAATTAATTTCCCTTTTTAATATAGCACCTGTCACTTCAAATAATCGGTTCGCATCACACAATATGCATTCTGCATCCCCTAAATGCACTTTTTTTGCCGCACCGGTTCTATAATATCCCTCTTGCATCTTGTCAAAACTCTCTGAAATATGCTCCAAAACACGATTATAGTGTCGAAACATTTTTACAGTTTTCAAGCTGCCATCAGACATTTTGATTTGAAATGCAGTAGGTTCCGCAGTAAAACGCTCCGGGACATCAAAAACCTCTTCCACAGCATGAATAAACGTGTTTCTGATATGTGTTACCCCAACCAGTAAAATCTTTGCATTCACTTCTCGCAAACGATCCCAGCAGCCACCCGGCGGACATGGTGTTGTGGCATTTTCTTCTCCCTTGATATACTCTGCCGCCTTAGGACCATAGGCTGCGATGCTATGGGTTGGATGCAGCGAGCGCACAACCCCTTCACGGTTTCGAAAAATATTCGGAATGATGCCTACACAAGCCGGTTCTGTCTGTGGATCAAACACGCAATGTTCTGTACTCATCTGTGCCCAAGTGTGCGTTGGTACCATAAGCAGTCCCTCTGCAAAATATTCCATAAAAGCATCGACTACGGTATCTGCACCGCCTTCTACATTTCCCAACGCTTTCATAGAAGAATGTATCATGACTGCATCCCTTCCGGATACTCCCATCTCCTCAAGCTGTTTTTTCAAATCTTCCTTTGTATATACCTGCATTTTGTCCTCCGGTTTTTATACTAAGGTGTATTGTATCACGTTACTTTATTAAATTCAACGAGCAATTCTCTTTAAACTGGTATGGTTATTTTTATTAAAACTGGTTATTTTAACATATCCACATAACGAGTATGATAAAACGCGAAATATAAATTGATAATATGCAAAAGAAAGGAATCATTATGAACAATAATATTAAAAAACTCACTACAACTGCCTTATTTATGGCACTTTGCTGTATCGCAACTATGATTATTAAACTCCCAACTCCCGGAACCGGCGGCTATGTACATTTAGGTGATGCCTTTGTCGTACTTTCCGGCATTCTTTTAGGACCGGTTTATGGTGCTCTTGCAGGTGGAATCGGCTCTGCGCTTGCAGATTTACTGGGTGGATATTTTATCTACGTACCAATCACGCTGATTGTAAAAGCAGTCATCGCAGGCGGCGTTGGTCTCATTTATCACAAGCTGGCTAAAAACTTACATAACTCCATTGTCAAATGCATCCTTTGTGGTATTTACTCTACCCTTATGGTTGCTTTAGGCTATCTGTTCTTTGAATTCTTCATTTACGGAAGCGCTGCATTGGCAAGCGTACCTGCTAACCTTATGCAAGGATTGTCAGGATTGATTATTTCTACGATTCTTCTTCCAATTTTGCAGAAGATTGTTAAGAATGATTAAATAGATATTTAGTACAGAATTTAATTTGATTCTTTTTCGCTTTCTTATATTTTATCTGCGGAATTTGTGCCGTCAAGGTTGCACAGCAACTTGGCTTGGCCTTGACGGCATAAGTTCCGCAGATATCATGCGAGAAAGCGAAAAAGAATCAATTCAAATTCTGCACTAAATATATCTTTTAAAGCTTTGTAAGCCCCGAAAGCTTATATTTAGCTACAGTAATTGTTTTTCAAAGTGTAAATGAGAGAAAAAGAGAGGCTTCCTAATTTCCTTTTTCGTTTGGGAGCGCGTTAGAAGTTCTTTATCCATATTTCAGTATACAGCGCGAAAATGACAGGACGTCATTTTCAGCATCGTGCGGAATGGACTCCGCTACGATGCGGCGCGTAAACAATAGAAAACTTATATATATGGATAATAGAACTTCTTACACGCATACATCCGAAGAAAGAAAATAGGAAGCCTCTCTTTTTCTCTGATATACACTTTAAAAAATCCAATTAATGAACTAAATATCTATTTCTCCCACCTCAAGATGGTCTTAAACAAGTCACCGTCCACCGCAACTTCAAATTTCCCTTTCTGGGCCTCGGTGAAACTCTTTGCAATGGCAAGCCCAAGTCCGGAACCTTCCGTATTTCTGGAAGCATCTCCTCTGACAAACCGTTCGGTCAGTTCTTCAGGTGCCACGTTTAGAGGTGCAGCTGACATATTCTTTATCACTACCACTACTTCATTCTGATTCTCTGTAACATCAATGTAGATACGACTGTTCGGCATTGCATATTTCTGCAGATTCACAAACAGGTTTTCAAATACGCGATAAGTCTTCTGGCTGTCAAGCATCAGTTCCACCTTTTCACTTGGAACATTCCAACGCAGATCCATTCCCGCTGCTTCTAATTTTTCCGTGTGCTCGATGGACACCTGCTTTAAAAGTTTTACAAGATCTACCTTCATCAGATTTAACGTAATATTATTGCTGGTTGCCTTACTTACCTCAAACAAATCTTCAATTAAAACTTTCAAACGCAAGGACTTCCGCTCTAACGTATCAATGTACTCTTTTCGTTCTTCCTCTGTAAGATCCTCTTTTTTCAACAGTTCCACATAGGTAGTAATTGCTGTCAAAGGTGTTTTTAAATCATGAGAGACGTTTGTAATTAATTCTGTCTTCATTCTCTGGCTCTTGATTTCCTCATCTACCGCCTTCTTAAAGCCGGTTCGAATCTTGGTGAGTTCACCCTTCATTGGTTCAAATACACCGATATCTTCTGTGATTTCTGTATCCAGATCCCCTTCTGCGATACGATTGGTTGCCTTCATCAGGACTTTATAATCCTTTGAAATCTTTTCATAGTATTTCATCAGTGCCCAAAATAAAATCAGGCTGTAAATGATGACTCCAATGGTTCCTACAAACCAGAAACAGGTAAGAATTGTAATTGCAATTCCATTAACCACCACAATTTTAATGATGGTTTTTGTGTTCTTTTCCGCAAAATTTACATGTGCTGTTTCGTCCTTAAACTTTTCCCACCATTTCTTCATCGTCGGAAAAATCTGATACAGGAAACTATACTGTCGGATGTATTTCCTAACGCCTAAGGTAAGAACCGGTGAAAGCGCTACTGCAGTAAGATACAACAGGCCAAATCCAAGGAATGTAGCGAACCATGACCGCAGTAAGTACATAACCACTTCGAAACTCATTTTATTTCCAAGTTCAAAAATACTGGTCAATCCACTTAAATAGATGTGATAAATAGCCTCTTCATATCCTCTGTAAAAAGCTCCTGATAAAAACAGGCAAACACCTAAAACTGCCGGTTCCAATACATACCATTTTCCTTTTCGATTAACAGACGTAATATCTGTCCAGATTTTCGGGCTGGTAAGCACAAATGCCAATGCTATCACAAGCAAGGTCATAAGCCAGTATAACGGAAGTGCATACGCTTCCACACTCGCATAATAATTCCAAATATCCAAGCCTTCCTCAGCTATTACCAGCCCCTCGCTTGCGTCAGCTGCAATTCCATAGACGATTGTAAAATTATTAACTTCCTTTGCAGCCAAGCGTGCATTCTTCAAGCCAAATCCCTGCTCTAACATCCCGGAAATAGAATTTTGTTCCTCAATTTCCTGAAATGCCTTGATTAACACATCCGCTGCCACATTGTCGGATTTTAGAACCTCAATGTGCATACGGCCATATTCGTCAAAACGCATAATCCACAGATTGCTGAAATACTTCTCCAGTTCCTTTTCTGCTGCCGCCTTCGCTGCTTTGTCCAGTACACCCTTTAAATTTTTATCCGTATTCTCCGATTCTAATGTGCCATTTGTGGCATAATAATTCATCCGGTAACGGTATTCATAAAAATTTTCTTCATGACTTTCAAACTGGTCATCAAACGAGTCTGTAATCCAGTCGCTATTGTCTCCATTCAGCTTTTCTGTATCCAAAAAGACCTGCATCGGAGATAATCCGGCACTCTCTCCCTGCGTCATCTGATCATAATAGAGTACCTGCGTCCCCTGATAAAGTGCCCTTAAAAACTCGAAATCCAACTCCCAGTTCAGATTTTGTTCTCCCTGATACGTTTTTACCACATTTTTGTTCATCGTTGGGAAATAGCACACATTCAATAATGCCATTACTGCCAACGCCACTACTGCAATTGTAATTCTTAACTTTCTACTGCTTTTCAATTTTATATCCAACGCCCCACACCACCTTTAAATATTTTGGTTCCTTCGGGTTAATCTCAATTTTATCCCGAATATTCCTTACATGTACCATAATCGTGTCTGTATTGATTGCTTTTTCGTTCCAGACACGCTCATAAATCTCTTCCGAAGAAAAAACTCTTCCTGCGTTACGCATCAGCAGCGCTAAAATTTTAAATTCAATCGGTGTTAATTTAACCGGGTTACCATCTACTGTAAATTCCATCGTATCTTCGTTCAGTTCCAGGCCGCCAATCACATACACCCGCTCCGTTTTTACACCTGCACCATTTTTATTCGTAAAGCGCACATAACGGCGAAGCTGCGAATTCACCCTTGCCATCAGTTCCAATGGTGTAAACGGTTTTGTCACATAATCATCTGCACCGATATTTAAACCGATTACCTTATCTGTTTCCTCTGATTTCGCCGAAAGCATAATCACCGGGAAATCGTATTTTTCCCGCAGACGCATCGTCATAGTCACACCATCCATACGCGGCATCATAATGTCTACGATTGCCAAATGAATTTCATTTTTTTCCATTTCTTCTAATCCTTCGATTCCGTCTGCTGCCTTATGTACCTGATAGCCCTGACTTTTCAGGAAAATTTCAATACCGTCCCGGATTTCTTTATCATCTTCTACAACTAAAATGTGATATTCTGCATTCTTCAATGGTTCCATAAATACGCTTTTCCTCTCATCCATACTCTTTCAAACTGCCATGTCCGTTCTTCCACCTGGAAGTGACTATAGCAGACAGTCTTATTATAAGCTTCTGCTGCCTTTTGCGCAATTTGGTTTTCAGAGTATTTCGTCGCGGTAATATAAGCCCCATAAGAAAGCTGTGTCTGATGCAGTTCATCCAATAAAACTGTGGCAATCTGATTTGCCCATTCCATAGGTTCCTCTTTTGTCAGATACCCATTTACGCCATTTTCTACTAAATCCTTTACGCCGCTGGCATCCACCGCAATCACCGGATTTCCTGCTGCCATCGCCTCTAATATTACAATTCCCTGCGTCTCTGATTTGGAAGAGAATAAAAATGCATCACACGCTTTCTGGTAGGAAGATATGTACTCGTTTTCCACCCTTCCGGTTAAAATCACCTCGTTTTCCAAATCCATTTCCCTGATTTTCTTTTTTAGGTGTCCCTGCTCCGGTCCATCTCCAATCAACAGATAGCGAAAGCTTTTTCCTTCTACTTTCAGTTTTTCTTTTAAAAGCTTTAAACCCTCAAACTGAAAATCGATATTCTTTTCCTTTGCCAGCCTTGATACACTGCAAAGCAGATAATCTGCATCGCCTTTGAATTGTCTGCGTACCTCCCTCACCTGCTCCGGTTTTGGATAAAAAGCCTCCTCTTTCACTCCGGTCGGAAGCACTTCAATCGGCGTCTTTATTCCATTTTCCACCAGATAATCTCTGATTCCATCCGTTGGGGCAGCTATCATGTCGCATTGATTACAAAACCATCTCATATAGCGTCCGATGATACCGGTTGCATGTTCCAACCACTCAATTGGTTTTACATAATGCAGATATGCTTCGACTCTTGTGTGATAGGTAAACACAACCGGAATTCCGTACTGCTTTTTCAACCTCAAGGCTACATTTCCTACCAGTGCCGGGTGATGCACATGTATCACATCAATCCCCAGTTCGATGATTTTTTTCTCAAAAATACTGCTAAATACATTCGGTACCGGAGCCCCTACTATGGAAAGCGGGAATGACGGATACCGTATCACATATTCCTCCTCCACCTGGTTTTTGTAGGTAGGTGCAAAAATATACACCTCATGTCCCTGCGCCCTTAGCGCCTGCGCTAGATGCTCAATGGAAACCGGTACGCCGCCCATATATGGCTTATAGTTGTTTGTTAACATTGCAATTCTCATATTTCTTCACCTCTTACCTTATTTCAAAAGCCCCAGCACAGTATCTCCAAAGAAATAGCCGGCTCCTACAAATACAAAATTCCAAACTACTACTCCCAGAGTTGAGCTGACACAGTATTCATAAAATTTCATCCGAACTACTCCTGCCGGAATGGAAATCAATGTCCGCACCATCGGGATGAGCTTGCTGACAAAAACTCCTACACAGCCCCGCTCTCTTAAATAAGAAATATTTTTTTCTATGGTATCTTTTTGTTTTGGAAAGTGTTTATAATATTTTTCCAGAAAAAAATTTCCTCCGTATCTTCCAAGCCCATATAAAAGAATACTTCCTGACAATCCTGCCAAAACCGTAATCACCATCGTTTCCAAAAAACTGATCCGTCCCTGTGCAGCAAACACACCTGCTAACGGCATAATCACTCCCGCCGGAAATCCCGGCAGATTCATATACTCTAATAGCACAATCACAAAAATTGCTATCGGACCATATTGCGTAAAATATTGCATAATTACTTCCAGTTCCATATCGCTCCTCCATCTATCCCTCGTTTTACTGTACCTATCATATCCAATAAATCTAAAGATACTTTGTATAGAAATCGAAAGAATTTCTAAAGAAAAAGGTGATATTTTATGAATGTTTTTCTTGACTTTCTATAGCTTGTATAGTATAGTATTTTAAGTGTCGAGCAGATGACACAGATGCTGCTGTGGCTCAGTCGGTAGAGCGTCGCCTTGGTAAGGCGGAGGTCACGGGTCCGATTCCCGTCAGCAGCTTACATTAATAAATCCAGTAATTTCAAGGAACACTTGATTTTACTGGATTTTTTTAGTTATTTATGCTTGCTATAAAAACATAAAATATGCCTTTAAAGTACATATTATGCAACACGAAATGCAACACGAAAATACCGGCAAGGATTTCTCCCTGCCGGTTCACTTCAAAAGGAGAGTCTATTATCAGTCTCTCCCATAAATCATATTTCAATTCTTTACTTGTACATCATCAATAAATTCTCGCATCATCTTACTAATCTGGCTTGCTTGACTTACTCCCATAGCATCACATGCGGTTGCAAATTCCTCAGTCAATTCTTTTTTAATTTGTAAGACTTGCTGATTAGCCCAGCTTTTTCATTCCACCTATCTTGTGGCCTCTTCTTTTCAGTACTCATATCCCTTTAAACCTCAAGTAATACTTTTCCATACTCAAAAATCATATCGCTAGGCAAGTCAATATCTTCATTCCAAAATACACAAGTCCGACTCTCATCTAACTGCACCTGATTAAATAAACCATAAATACTTTTTAAGGCATCATATCCCGGAAGCGTATCAATATCCTCGTTCATATCATATAAAATACTTTTTCCATCATCAAATACAACGTGTAGTACATAATTCTCCATTGGTTCAACACTTTTTATTCTTGGTATCATACATGCTGCCTCCCATATGACAATGCCGCTTATAACGGCGGCAGTTTCTTCAAATTCTGACTATCCCACATCTCAAGTAATTCTTTCTGATTCTGAATCATCCACTCTTTAACCATCTACTAATCTCTGGCATATCAATACCCCTCCTTTATATACATAGTAACATACGGTACACCGTATGCCAATTAAAAACGAAAGTATAATTACCACTACTTTCTATATACATCATTAACATAATCTACAAAAAAATTTAATCAGATATATATATTTACCCCTTTTCTTGCATATAATCCCTTTATGAATCAATTAAAATGTTACACTATCTTAGGCATCCTATTTGTCATCATCACCGGTACGCTTTCACACTTTGTTTATGAGTGGTCCGGTTACAATTTCATCCTTGGTTTTTTCTTTCCTGTAAATGAATCTACATGGGAGCATATGAAACTCTGCTTTTTCCCAATGCTTCTCTACTTCTTTTTCATGAATAAAAAACTAAAAGGCGACTATCCCTGTGTTACATCTGCTCTACTCTTTGGTATTTTACTTGGGACATTTCTAATTCCTATGATTTTTTACACCTATTCTGGGATCTTAGGACAAAACTATGTGTCTCTTGATATTGCCACCTTTATCTTAAGTGTACTACTAGCATTTATAGCTGTTTACAGGCTTTCTTTATCCTGTGTACTTGATTCATTTTCATTATGTTTAAAAATTCTGGTCTTTCTTACTGCAATTTGCTTTCTTGTTTTTACCTATTATCCTCCATGCATTGGACTCTTTGCTGTACTTTCCGGCTAGGGCCGAGCGCAGGTTGCTAGTGTCATGATTTCAGACATAAAAATAGCCCTCTCCTATGCAACAAGTTTCATCATTCCACTTGTTCACTTAGAAGAGAGCATGTTACTACATTTGTCTCAATTCCGAACACAAAATACTAATTCAAAATCTTAATCCCACCAATGATTGGCAGTTCTTTTTCTTCGCCCATGCAGGCATAAATAAATCCAATAAGAGTAAAGATACCGATTACAAATCCAACCAATCCTGCAATCCAGCCGACAACGTGCAAACGACCGGCTACAGTACAAATGAGTCCTGCAATTGCTAAAACAAGTGACTGGTTTAAATGAAATTTTGCACCTTCTCTATCGCCTGCGATAAATGCAATCACCCAGCCAACCCATGTTAAATAACATACAATATCTGTAGCTTTCTTATCCATCTTATGTTCTCCTTTATAAATAAATCTAGAAATTTTCTTCCTTTGTCTATGCTATCTCTTTTTCATAGAAATTCCAATAGAACTATAGTACCATGTCTCTGGGCAGTAAAAAAGACAGCCATTCGATCTGCTGTCTTTTTAGGAGAAGGTATTTTTACTATGGGGTATAGCAAAAACTATATATAATGTATTGGGGGGTTTTTACGAAAATTATAATAGCATATCCCATTCCAAAAGTGTTCACAAATGTTACAATTTTTTCAATGTTTTTTTGTGCATAGTGTACAATTTCTCTTTTATCCGATGCAATGCATTATCAATTGACTTCGGGTTTTTTCCCATTTGCTCCGCAATCTGCTGATAATTTAAGCCTGCCAGATAATAATCCAGCACTTCGCGTTCCAGCTTGCTTAAGCGTTCCTTCAACTGTTCCAAAAACAACGTCATATTTTCCTGATCAATCATCATCTGCTCCGGATTTTCCTGCAAACCCGCCATAAGAGAATCAGCTAACACTACCCCATCTTCATTTGTTCCGGAATATAGCGAAATGTAAGTATTCAGCGGAGCATGCTTTTTCCGGTTAGATGCTTCTACTGCAGTATAAATCTGGCGGCTGATGCAAAGTTCCGCAAAATGGTAAAAAGACGACTCCTTTTCTTTACTGAAATCACGAATCGCCTTAAATAAACCAATCATGCCTTCCTGTATCAAATCATCGGTGTCACCGCCAATCAGATACATGGCATTCGCTTTTTTTCGTACCAGCGGCTTATACTTGTCCAAAATAAAATCCATGATTTTGGCATCGCCAAGACGCAGCTGTTCAATTAATTCCTCATCTTTTAGGTTCTGATATCGTTCCAATATCTGCTCCTCTTTATTACTGTAATCTCTGTCTTACAATTTCGTAAGCAAGTACTCCTGCCGCCACCGATGCATTCAAAGAATCAATGTCGCCCTTCATCGGAATGGATGCGATAAAATCACAATTGTCACGGACAAGCTTGCTGACACCCTCCCCCTCATTTCCGATTACTAATCCGATAGGACCTTTTAAATCCAGCTCGTACATCTGTGTACCGCCCATATCCGCGCACACAAACCAGATACCTTTTTCTTTCAGCTCCTTAATCGTCGCTGTCAGGTTTGTCACCTTTGCAACCGGTGTATAATTGATGGCTCCTGCCGAGGTTTTCGCAACCGTTGCCGTCAATCCTACTGCGCGGCGCTTAGGGATAATGACGCCATGTGCTCCTGCAAGATTTGCCGTACGAATAATCGCTCCCAAATTGTGAGGGTCTTCAATATTATCCAACAGGAAAATAAACGGCGGCTCGCCTTTTTCTTCTGCTTTCTTTAAAATATCATCCACTTCCGCATAGGTATATGCTGCTGCAACCGCAATCACACCCTGATGCTTCTTTGTCTCAGAAAGCTGATCTAAACGTTCTTTTTCCACAAAATTAATAATGGTATCATACTTTCTGGCTTCTCTTACGATGGTACGGATTGGCCCATCCTGGCAGCCATCCAGCACAAATAATTTATCGATTGTCTTTCCGGAACGAAACGCCTCTAAGACCGCATTTCTTCCTTCAATTTTCAATTCCTCGTATCCCATATGTTCTCCTTAAAACCTACAAATGCAATTCCATCTTTTCAATTCCTGTTTTGACTAATTCCACCATACGCGGCAACTCATCCTTTACATACAGGTAACCCATCAAAGCTTCAAAGCCCGTGGCTTTCCGATAATCAGACATCGTTGCATTCTTCGCCATGGTCGGTGACTTGGCATTTCTGCCCCTGCGGTAAATATCCGCTTCTTCTTCCGACAGTATCGGCAAAAGAATCTCCGCCATCTCGGCTTGTGTTTTTGCCTTTACAATCTGGCTGGTTCTTTTATGTAATTCTCCGGCTCTGGTGTTGCCTTTTGCAACCACCAGAGAACGGATAATCAAATCATAAATACCATCCCCGATATATGCCAACGTCAGCGGTGAATAGGTCCGCACATCTACATCCGGGATATTAAATTGTTCTTTTAAATAAGAATCAATTCCTTTTTCCATAAATAAAATATCTCTCCTGCCGACAATCTAGCCCTCTAAATGCCATACGACACCTTCTCTTGTGTCCTTAATCACAATTCCTTTGGAAAGTAATTCATCACGAATTGCATCTGCTGTTGCAAAATCTTTTGCTTTCTTTGCTTCTTTACGTTCTTCAATCTTCGCCAAAACATAAGCTTCTAATTCGGCATCTACTTCGGCTTTTTCCTCTTTTACATCTGTTAAACCTAAAGAAAGAACCTTGTCAAATTCTTTGATCAGTGCAAGCTTGGTCGCATCGTTTGTATCTGCCTTCAACAAATCATACAACACAGTAATCGCCATGGAAGTATTCATATCATTAGAAATCGCATCGATAAACTTACCATTAAATTCATCATATATGTTCTGCTCTACTGCTCCGTCTTCCTTTAAACCGGTGATTCGTTTTACAAGCTTGTTATAGGCAGCTGCTGTGTTATCCAGAATTTCATAGGAGAATTCCAGTGGTTTTCTATAATGTGACTGTAAGCAGAACATACGATATACCAATGGATTGTAACCTTTTTCTTTTAAAAGCGATACGGTTAAAAAGTCTCCCTTGGACTTGCTCATCTTTCCCTGTTTATCATTTAAGTGCTGAACATGCATCCAGTATGGGCACCATTTGTGTCCCAAAAAGCTTTCTGACTGCGCAATCTCATTGGTATGATGTGGGAACATATTATCTACACCACCACAGTGAATATCCATATATTCACCCAAATGCTTGATACCAATGCATGAGCACTCAATGTGCCAGCCAGGATATCCAACGCCCCATGGGCTCTCCCATTTTAATGCCTGGTCTTCAAATTTGGATTTGGTAAACCACAAAACAAAGTCATTTTTATTCTTCTTATTGGTATCTTCTTCTACGTCATCACGCACTCCAACTAAATTCTCCAGCTCTTCTTGAGAAGAAAATACAAAATATTTATCCAGCTTTGAAGTATCAAAATAGACATTACCGCCTGCAAGGTAGGCATACCCCTTTTCAAGCAATCCTTCAACCATATGAATAAATTCATCGATACAATTTGTTGCCGGTTCTACCACGTCCGGTCTCTTAATATTTAATGCTTCGCAGTCTGCAAAAAACGCATCCGTATAGAACTTTGCAACTTCCATAACCGTTTTATGCTCACGCTGTGCGCCCTTTAACATCTTATCTTCCCCGGTGTCCGCATCAGAGGAGAGGTGTCCTACGTCCGTAATATTCATAACACGTTTTACATCATATCCTACATAACGCAAAGATTTTTCCAGAACATCTTCCATAATGTAGCTTCTCAAATTACCAATATGTGCAAAATGGTATACGGTTGGTCCACAGGTGTACATACCAATCTTTCCATCTTCGTGTGGAATAATAGGCTCAATTTTTCTCGTCAGTGAGTTATAAATTTTGAAATTATTATCCATATCTATTTCCCTCATATGCTTTCCAATTTATTTTGATGTATCTGCTAAATGCAAAAAGCCCGCGGGAATACGTCCCAAAACAGAGACGAATATGTCCGCGGTTCTCGCAAAACACATAACTTGTGTCAATTAGTTTCCTTTTTATAGTTTATTCGGTTCAGAAGCGTTTGTCAAGATTTCTTTCCCGCAAAAAAATAGAAACAGGGTATCTCGATACCCTGCTTCTATTTTTATAAATTACTATTTACTATTTTTTCTTTGCACCAATCTTTCCGGACTTGTATGCATAAGCAAAGCATACAAGAGCAACTGCTAATAAAACTAAAATAATAACAATGATTGGTACCACAGAACCTTCTTTTTCAACCACCGGTTCTACAATCGGTGTTTCCACAGGTGTGTTCTCTTTTTCCGGAGTCGTAACTGCTGATTCCTCCACTACCATGACATAATCAGAAGCATGTGTGAATGTGAATCTGACATAACCATTCTCATCCACTAAGGATGTTTCCTGTATTTCTAGTGCACCGACTTCTGTATTGTAGTAATATAAAGTAATGTTCTTTCCTGCATATTCTTTACCAACCGATACATCCAACGCTGCATTGAATCCAAATTCACCATTATGCTTTAAGGTTAATTCAATCGCTTTCTGACCATCTTTAACTAATTCAGTAACCAATTCTGTTGGAATAACATCTTCAACGATTTCCGCAAAGAAATTGATTGATTCCATGTCTTCGCTCCACTTGGTTTCATCAATTGTATTGCTATTAATGGTCCATGTAAAGCCGTTTGAAAGTTCAATTACTAAATTAATGTTTTTATCTTTGTTCTCTTTTAAGGTGATAAATACTTCTAATGGTACATTAGAATTTTCATCTTCCTTAGCGTCTAACAATTTAATAACAACATTACTTCCCTTTTTCACTTCTTCGATGGCATCAATAACCGCATCCAGCTTTTCTGAGAAGTTTCCGTCTACCGGAATAATAATTTCAGTAACTTCTTCGCTCTCATTCTGCTTATTATCTGTTGACGGCTTGCTGCCTGTTGAAGGCTTATTACCTGTTGCCGGTTTATTCTCAGCTGATGGTGTATCATCTGCAGATGGTGTATCATCTGTGGATGGTGTATCCGGTGTCGATGGTGTTACTGGTGTTTCTACTGCTGTACATACAATGTCTGCGCGGTTTCTGATACGGATTCTTGGGAATGGTCCATATGGTGCATTAAAGGTATCATCATAAGAAGCAAGACCTGTAGCTGTAATTGCATAACCTTCTTTTACATTCTTCACGTCTTCCGCTGTTGTAATATATCCATCAATAAATACACGACAGACATTACCTGCTGCATCTTTCACCATAATCGTCTGAATCAGACCATTTGCTTCCTCAAAGCTTACAATCGTACCTTTTACAGTAATTAACTGTCCAAGAACAGACTTGTCATTAATCTGGGCTGCCGTAACCTCTGTAGGTGTTACGCTGCCTGTGCCAATTGTTTCAATCGCACTTACCTGTAATTCCATTTCACCCTGATAGAAATCAGTTGTACCTGTTACACGAACCTTATCACCAATCTTAAAGTTTCCTGCAACCGGGAAGCAGCATACGCCGCCTGTCTCATCCTGAACGTAAATACAATCAAAGAATGCGGTATCCTTATCATAGCCGGAAGCATTTGATGTAACAATACCTTCAATTGTATATTTATATCCCGCTTCTGTCTGAGCCTGTACTTCTTTAATCGGAGTAATCGTTACCGGGTTGATATACTGTACTAAGTTTTCACAAATCTTGTAGTTAGAGTAATTCTTTTCAGAAGAAGAATCCTCTATTGTTGCCTGGACTTCGAAGTTCGACATAAATGCCGCACCGGAAACAATAATTGCTCCCCTGCCTTCAATTTGTTCCATCGCCATCGCCATTAAACGACTGTCACCTTCTGCATATTCATACTTCGGAATGGTGGTTGCTCCTAAACCATCTTCATCCGCATCTACGGAATAAGTTGTACTGTGACCAAATACAACAGGTGAAACTGTTGCCGGCAATGTTGCAACCGGATTACCCGCTTTATCTACAGCGTAAACGGATGCACCGCCATAGTGGCTGAATACCTCTGTATACAAACGATCATGTGGATGTTCTGCGTCTACCTCTACACCCTCAGTTAAGAAATTCTCTCCATAGGTATTGAAATACAGACGATACTGCTGTCCGCCATTATATGAATCATCATAGGTAGCATCATCACTAATCCTTAAGCATGATCCTAATGCTTCCAAAATTTCATTCTGCGTTGCAGCCATATGCTTGAAGTCAATACCACTGGTATTACCGGTCTTTGATGGAAATTCGTAGAAATCTGACCATCCTGAAAGGATGACTGTTCCACCGTTTTCATTGAAAGCCTTAATTGCTGCTATCTCCTCTGCAGAATAGGTTCTTGGGTCTGTCCAGGAAGCTGCCAATCGACGAGATGGAGCCGTAAGAATCAATGCTTTATATTTCGAATTTGAACATGCCGCAATTAAATCTTCACATGTTTTAAGCTCTACTGTACGAACAGAATAGCCTGCTGCCAGTTCTCCAAAGTTACCCATGGAATCTTTATAATTACCTGCTACATACTCATTATAATGAGCCGCATCTATACCAATGTATGCAAGTTTTGAAGCATCCAGTACATCAAGAGTAATATCCATCGCAAAGGTATATTCAACACGGTTCTGCTCTACAACCGCTGTAACGGTAATCTTTGTAAGCTTACCTACGGTCGGTGTATACTTAAACTCAACCTCTGTCGAACCTGAAGCTGCCAAGGTGTAACCAGTTGTATCTGTACCAATTACTTCACTGCCATTAACAGTATAAGTTAATGCTTTTATAGTTGCATCTGTAGACTCACTATTAAATAAGGTTGTCTTAATTGTAACTTCTTCATTTGTAACAGGAGTAGATGTTCCGCATTCTACAGTTGAAATGCCAAGTTTTAATGCTTCACCTACCCAAACCGGTGCTGTAACTGCTAAATCTCCATCACCTTCTGTTACACGAATATAATAATATGAATATGTTGGATCTAATGTACATGTCAGCTCACCTTTTACAAGTTCTGCCGGGTTGTCCCATGTGTAAGCAGTCTTACCGGAGTTAACGATTACTTCTACCTTAGAGATTGAGTCAGAAGCATCCGGATCATATACATTTACATTGATTACAAGTGACTCCGGCACTTCTTCAATAATGCTTCCCAACTGATATCCATTTACTGTGTAGTAAAGTTCAAGGTTCTTATCTTCCGTTGCATACATGCGCATCTCACGCATTGCCTGATAAATACCTTCCTCTGTGAAGTTATCTGTAAGAATAACGTCACGGGCATCGTTTGCATTGCCCCATTTACCTTTGTGGTTGTCCTGATTGTTTGTAGGTGCTACATGCCAGCCCTTATCCAAAGCCATCGTATAATATTCATAGCTTGGGAAATATCCGCCAGAGCCAATTGCTCCTTCACCATTACCAACTTCTACCATGTAAATACGTGAATCGATTACCGGATCCCAGTAAGAGAAATCCGAAAATGTACCGAAGGTAGAACCCGGATGGTTAAACTGTGCAACTAAATCTGCACCCTCTGACTGACTTAATAATGCATAGTATGCCTTCATACCTGCATCCTTTGTCTTATTGTTAAGTGTTGTATTATTACGCGAAACAATACCCGGTGTATTGAACGTATTCATATGACCCGGTCCGCCTGACCATGTCATTTCAAAACCGGCAATGGCAACAATATCTGACTGACCTGCATTAAATGCTGCAACGGTGTCTTTGTATTCTTTCCACTTCGCCTGACTATCTGCGGTTGCCAGACTCATATCATAAAGCGCTGCTTCCGGATTTGCTGCGCCGGATGTATCAAAATAGTTCGAATGATCTGTAAATGCCACGAAATCTACATTTGCGCTATCCGGCAAGTTCGTTACATAGTCCAAAGCACTTGTTAATGAACCTGAACCATCGGAGAATGTTGTATGTGAGTGTAACTGTCCAAAGTATAACTGATACTGTGCCTTACCAACTGTAAATGCCCATGTTTTTGTTGCTTCTTTTCCGTCTGCACGTTTTACAGTAACTGTTACGCTGTATCTGCCGTCTTCCATATCAGAAGCTGCTGTGTAAGAAATTTTACCATCTTTGTAAACCGCTGAAACTGCTGTATCATTCAGTTTCATTGTAACAGTTGGATTCTCTCCCGCATTTACGATATCAGCAGAAATAAGTGGCTTCTTATTATCCCCGGTCTCGCTGCCTGCTGCAGGTGTTACGTTTCCAATAACAGGCTCATCTTTTACCTGAATTTCAACTGTTCCGGAAATAACAACATCCTTGTTATCTTTACCTGAGATGCTAACTGTTAATTTATCACCTGTAATCTTAGCTACAGGAATGGTAACTGTGTAGGTACCAAGTTCTTCTACCATGGCTAATGTATCTGCACCAAGAGTAGCTGTTAACTCTTTTACTCCAAAAGGTGCATCTACTGTAAATGTAAACGAATAATCAGCTCCTACATATGCATCAAGAACAGTTCCCGGTATTACGGTCGGCTCGTTTACAATACCGCCTGTAATTTTTTCATTTCCACAAGGATAGAAATGGAACTCGTAGATTGTGGTATCTGCCGGTGTACCATCTTTATTTGTGGTATAGAAGCTGTAAGTCTTATATGAATTTGAGAAGTACTCAAGGTACTGCGGTGATGTGGAACCTGATGAGCTGACATATTTTGCAACATTGCTCTTCAGCTTAAATCCACCACCAAGTGTCTCCAAAATCCAATCTGCTTCGTCACAGGCTTCCGTTGAATAATAAGCGTTATTACCTGTACCTTTTGAGCAGAGATAACCATATGTTTCATTATAGAAACGATAGTATGTACCATTCTTCTTTACTTCAAATACAACACCGCCGTTTGCTACAGTTGCTTTACCATCTGCAATTGTTGCAGAAACGCCCAGAACAGATGGGCTGTCAACGTTGTCATCCTGTGCTGCAAGAACACCTTCTGCTGAAACGTTGTAAATAACTACTTTGCTGCCTTCTTCCGGAAGATCACTCTGAACACCCTGATTTGGGTCTACTTTATAGAGAGTAAAGTCTGCAGCATACTTACTAGGACTACTATTTAAACTTTCTGTATTAAGAGCACGGAATTCATTTGGATGATTACTGTCTGTCAGATAACTAACTAATGTAAGCGATTTTCCTCCACTTGATCCTGTAATTCTAAATGTGTCCGTCTCATCATTAAATGTCCATGTCCAATTATAGACACCTGTGCTAACTCCGTTCGACCCATCTGCCATAGGAGCAATTGTCTGACGTGCACTATCAGTTAACATAACCGTATTTCCGCTAACAGTTAATGTCCAAACTGCACCTTTTGCATCAGTAACTCGATTGTTTTCAATCACAGGCTGAACGGATGAAATCCATTTTCCATTCTGCAGTAATGGAGCATATCCATTATTAGCCACCATTACATAAGTACCTGTTACCAACTGGTCAGCAGATGTAACCTTGCCAAGTTCGTCTGTCTCAATTGCTTTTGTAATTTCGGATGCAATCGTGGTACGAAGTTGTAAGGTTCCTTTATTCGTTCCTACCGCTGCCTTGACATCTA
>CALZGM010000023.1 GCA_945787015.1 uncultured Roseburia sp. | reverse complement strand
ATATGTTTCTGCTTTCTTTTGGAAAAGATAAGAAAACATGGGATTTTGGTGAAGAACCACTTCCTTTTACAGCTTTTCAATTTGGAAATTTAATGATTACAGATGAGGATTTGCTCTCAGACCTAGGAAAAGCCCCGAAATGCAATGCTGTTTTAGAGGCGGATGTATCTGTGTTAGGAGCATCTGTTACGGATAAAAAGTATGATCGCCCTGCAAATCCGGCATTGTCGTTATTAGGAGATGCAAATACAGGAACCATCATTAAGTTTGAAATGCTTGGACCGGAGGACGATGCGATTGTAATGCTGGCGGAAATTCTGGTAGGTTTTATTTTTCAATTTGGAGCACCGAAGGAAATAAGGGTGTCAAATGTGATTGTGGAAGCCGGACTTGAGCAGATATGTAATGTATGTGGTACTAAACTTCGCAGAGTAAAAAGATTAAAAGGATTGGAAGAATTCAAATATAGCATGCAAAGATTTAGATAGTAGTTTGTTAAATAAGTTATGATAAAATGAAAAGTATATACGAAGGAACTTTTTTTAAAGAACATAAGCAAAAAAAAGGAGATAACTTAATGGAACATCACAGACTGGATCCTTATCCAATACCAAAAGACAAAACCCCGTTATGTATAAATGAACCGTGGTTGATAGATAAATCACTTTTAGAGTATCCGCCACGTAGAGAACCGGATGAGAAAGAGGACAATGTCCGTATTTATGTTCCAATGGATTTGAACAGAGCTGCAATCCTGCGTAGACTTGATAGAGTGATTGCTCACTATGGAGAAGCAACGGAAGAAAATGAGATGGAATTCAGTGTGGATGTTGGAATGGTTGTTTCACAGGTTGAAATATATGACCAGGTATGGTTTGTACGACATGTGCCGGAAAAAGGGGAGCATAGCAATGAGGCAAAAGAACTTGTCAGAGATATAATTGCCAAGTTAAAAGAAATACCGGATGGCTGTGCAGAATGTTTTCCGTTTGATACAATAGATGAGCTTGAACAGGAGTATTTAGCAGATTAATATTTACCACCGGTATCAATTTTTGCTGACAGAAGTAAAAAGCCATTTTTAGGAGGCTACCATGAAAATAGGAGAGTTTTCAAAGAAACATCAGGTAACAGTGGACACGGTGCGTCATTATATCAATGAGGGGCTGTTAACACCACTTCGGGAGAATACACAATATAACTTTTCGGAAATCGATGACAGAGTTATGGACTCCATCCTCTTATTGAAAAGTATGAATTTCAAACTGGAAGAAATGAAAGCGTATCTTTTGTTTCAGACCATGTATACAAATAATACCTTTTCCTATCTGGGAAGCTTTCGAAAAGAGTTTGAGGATAAGCTGGAGGAAAATAAAAAAGAAATTGAGCGGCTTGTAAAGATGAATGAGCTGATTGAAAAGCAGATTGGCACGTATCAGGAAGTGAATTTTTCAAGAGGTGTTTCACTTCGGATGCTTCCGGATCTGGTTTGCCCTGACTGTGACGAAAACCTGGAATTGGAAGCCTCTGAAATCCTACATAATGAGATTATGGAAGGAAAACTGACCTGCCCGAAATGCGGTCGGACCTACTATATCCGGTATGGGTTTCTGGCAGATGAACCTATTACTGAACTTGAAAACAGGGATGGAATTGCCGAGATGGTGAATCATTATTTAGAACAAAATGATGAACACTATATTTTAAAGATACGTGAGATTTTTCAAAAAATGTCAGAAATCACAAGCGAAAATATTGTAGGGGCGAAAAATGTTCTGATTGATGGAGAAAGCTGCGAATTTTTAAATAGCTCCTTCTTAAGATCCATTCCAAAGGATGCACGATTATTTGTGCGCACAGGAGAAAATATTACCATGAAGTTATTTCTGGAGGACATTTTCCCGAAGGATACTGTCTTTTTTTCGGGAGATATTCAAAATGCGCCATTTAAGGTCCCTATGGATTATGTTTTTTTGCAGGATTATGATGTGGATTTACATTTTAAGAAGCGATATGAATGTTATCCATATCTCAAAGCCAATGTGAATGTGGATTGCTTTAAGGCGCTTATTTACGGAAACCAGAATCCATTTCCGGATGAAAACTCCTTTTTAGAAGATATGAAAAAACTGGGGTTCCAAGAAAAATCCGTTTATAAGACGGGTAAAATATTAATGAAAAAAGATTCCTTCGATATGACGATTATAGATAAGAAGGATGATATGGAAATCGAATATGCAATCTATTCTTTCAAAACCTTGGGTTAACTCAAGGTTTTTTTGTTTTTTCTCCCTCAAGCGATGAAAAAAACATGATTGACATGGGCTTTACCCAATCCAATAAAATAAACGCATCAAATGAAACAAGTATGATTGTTGAAAGAGGAGGAAAAAGAATTGAAAGAATATTGTAAGAAACATTTATTGGAATTTATATGGGTAGGATTAACAGCGGTACTTTTTTCGGCAGTATTTGTCGGAATCAGTCTGGTGCTTCAGGAGGCGATTGACTCTGCAATTGCGGGAAATGTGGAAAAAGCAGTTTGGCTATCAGCAGGTTTTATTGTCATATTTGCATTTGTTTACTGGCTGCAGGCATCCAGTCTGGTAAAACTGAATCAAAAAGTGATGGGAGAAATCAGGGGCAACATCGTAAAAAAGATTCTATGTAAGAATACGATGGAATTTAAGGAATATAAGGAAACAGACTACATTTCCTTGCTCCAGAATGATGTGAAAAAGATTGAAGATACTTATCTGGATACTTTCTTTTCAATCATTTCTGCCTCAATGCAGCTGCTTTTGGCGATTGTTGTGATGACACATTATTCCTGGGTATTTACGGTGGTTATGATAGGAATGACGGTACTGATGTTTCTGGTACCGGCTGTCTTTTCAAGAAAGTTATCAAAAGCAATAGAGGATGTCTCAAAAGCACAGCAGACTTTAACAGAAGGATTTAGTGAGGTCGTATTTGGATATGAAGTAATCAAATCTTTTCAAAAGGAAAGCTATCGAATCTTTAATTTTGAAAAGTGCAATCAGCTGATGCAAAGAAAAACAAAAAATTTGGAGCTGTGTAAGCAGGCAAATAGTGGGGCATCCAATGTGTTGGCATTTTCCATGCAAATGGTAATCTGTGTATTGGCAGGCTGGTTTATCTGTCAGGAAAAAATGAGCTACGGAAGTATGGTTGGTGTCATTCAGGCTTCAGGAAGTATTACGAGCCCACTATTTCAGTTATTTGCATGGATTCCGGTGCTTAAATCCTTTCAGCCAATATGGGAGAAGATAGCATCTTATACCAAATGTAGTGAGAATCAGTTTCAAAACTTAAAAGAAGCTGTGGGCGGACAAAGTGCATGGGAGGAAATTGAACTAAAAAATGTAGATTTCACCTATCCTAATGAAGAAAAGCAGGCACTCACCGACATTAATCTAAAAATAGAGCGTGGAAAGAAATACCTGATTGTCGGAGAGAGTGGCGGAGGAAAATCTACGCTTATTAATGTACTATGTGGAAATTTTATTCCGCAAAAGGGAGAAATCCTAATAGATGGAGTGCAATTGCAAGGCACTGTTCCATTTCTTAAGAAATTATCATCCGTTGTTTGGCAGAATATCTTTTTATTTAATGAGAGCATTTCAGACAACATTTTAATGGGTGACCGGGAAAACGAACGATTGAATCAGGCAATTACAAGAGCCAGAATCGAGGATGTGGTAACGGAAAAGGGAATAGGATTTTTGGTAGGCAGTAACGGAGAACAGTTATCCGGAGGACAAAAACAGCGAATTGCGATAGCAAGAGCATTGTATGCAAAAAAGGATATTCTTGTATTGGATGAAGGAATCAGTGCATTGGATCCTGAAACAGCAAAAGAAGTCGAAACTGACATTTTAAGTGAAGAGGGCAAGACTGTCATATCAATTTCACATCATGTTTTGCCTGATTTATTAAAGCTGTATGATGAAGTTTGGGAAGTAAAGGAAGGAAAACTGAATATATTAAATTCTAATTTTCTATAGAAATGTGCTACAATAGAACCATAACCATTGTAGACAATAAACCAAACAGGAGTGCGTATGCTTAAAATAGCGATAGTTGAAGATGAAAAACAATACCAGGCCAGTTTAGTGGAACATCTCAGCAAATTTGAAAAACTTCACAAGGAGCAGTTTGTGGTCCGAACCTTTTATGACGGGATTGATATTCTGGATGATTACAAGGCAGATTATGATGTCATTTTTCTGGATATCCATATGAAACATCAGGATGGGATGACAACGGCAAAGAAAATTCGAAAGCTGGATGAAAATGTAATCATTATCTTTATTACTGCGCTGGCACAATATGCGATTGAAGGCTATAAGGTCAATGCACTTGATTTTATTCTAAAACCTGTCGTTTATGAACAATTTGAAGTCGCTATGGAAAAGGTGCTACAGACTTGCAGAAAGTATCAACGTGAAAAACAGATCATTGTAATGGATGGTTCTGCAAAAAGAAAGGTTTCTACCGATGAAATATTTTATATAGAGGTAATTGGGCATGAAATGTTTTTTTATACTTCACATGGAGTATATCACCAGAAAGGACTCACGTTAAAGGACATGTCAGCAGAACTTGAAGAATTCCACTTTGTAAAAAGTGGGCAGTCCCAGCTTGTGAATCTTAGATATGTGGAAAAAATTAGTGGGGATGCGGTGAGTGTTCCGGGTGCAGATATCTACTTGAGCAGAAGCAGAAAAAAAGAGTTTATAGAAGCTTTTGCGGAGTATGTGGGAATGGAGATATAGTACAGATGAGTGGTAATGGTTACTTGTATATTCTGGAAATGATGCTTCCGGTGTTTGGATTTTGCCTGCCAATTACAAAAGACCGAAAAAAATATGTCAGGGCTATGTTGCCTTTATTAGCCGAAATTGTGGCTATTACTTTGTGTCAAAAAGTTCTTAGTACTTGGGTTGATAAAATGGGAGACCAATTTACAGAAGAGAACGTTTTATTCTTTTTGTATGCGCTACTATGGTTTGCTATAAATTGGGCAATTGTAATCCAGTTTATTAAAACAGTTTTAGGATTATCCATAAAAGACACGATTTATATTTTTTCACTGAGTTATGCTGTGGAACACATTTTTTACTGTGTAAGACTAGCTGTAGAATATTTTAGTAAAAATGTGATTACGCGTGACAATTGGATTGTTTATATTCTATGCCTTGCAGGCTCATTTTTATATGCCTACTTTTGGTTTGCAAAGAAAACTGTTTTCAAAGGGAAATATGTCATAGACAGTATTTCTTCCACAACCTATTCCATTGTAATTCTTTTTTTGGTTTGGGGACTTAGTTTACTGGCATCAATAAAGGGCTTTGAAGCGATTCACAGTATTTATGCAATCATATGTTGTGAATTTATTCTTGTGAGTCAGCGTGGCCAGATACTGCGGGAAAAAGAGCAAATAGACTTTGCGAACAAGGAACAGCTTTGGGAGAAAAACAAGATTCGATATCAGATATCAAAGGAAAGCATGGCTGTTGTAAATCAGCATTATCATGACATGAAACACCAGATTAAAGCTCTTTCAAGGATGGAGAATGGGGAAAACAGACAAGCCTATTTAACAGAGCTGGAAAGCCATATAGCTGCGTATGATGCGGTTGTCAGAACCGGAAATGATTTCTTGGATACGGTTCTCACCGAAAAGAAACTTGCCTGCCAGAGTAAGCATATTTCTATGAGCTGTATTGCAGATGGCGGTCAGATGAATTTTATGGATGAGCTTGACTTGTACACCCTGCTAGGGAATATTCTTGATAATGCAATTGAAGCAAATGAGAAAATAGAGGATATGGAAAAACGCTGGATATCTGTGCAGGTTCAAAATAAAAAAGGTGTTATTTTAGTAGAGGTTATGAATCCATTTTGGGGAGAAATCGAATTTAACAATGATTTGCCAAACACCACAAAATCAGATCGGGAAAGCCATGGTTATGGTGTTTCCGGAATAAAAACAATTACGGAAAAATATGGCGGCCATATGGTAATCAAGGCGGAAAATCATAAATTTCTGCTTAGGCTCATTTTTCAAAAGAATGCATAACTACCAAATATGTTCAAAAAAGTGCAGGCTGTGTGAGAAACTGCACTTTTTCTTTTTACATGATAAAATATGAAATATCAACAAAAGGGAGGAAATCATATGTCTATAGCAAGAAAAATATTTGGTACAACCATTCGCTCTATACTGATTATTTTATTTGCGATGATAATCGTTATGGTAAATTCAGTAGTGCCAAACTATGCGCGAATGGCAGATAGTATGCTTGGAGGAATCAACACAAAAATTGATAATTCGAAGGTGGATACGACTGGCTTGGACCTTACCTACAACAAGGCAGACTACACCGTAGAATCTATTAAGGCAGCAGAGACCGAATTACACCAGAGGATTGCGGATGAAGGAACCATCCTACTTAAAAACGAGGAGAACCTTCTACCGATGTCTGCAGATACAACCTTCAGCTTCTTTAGTGTAAACTCAGCCACGGTTTCAGCTGCTGACTCAATGGTGGGTGGAAGAAAATTAACGGATCTTTTTGCCGGAGCAAATGTAGGAATCAACGAAACACTTATGAATTTCTACAATGAACAGACACAAAGCTACGGGTTGGCAACCGGTTCTATTTCCTTTGGGGATGCGGAGGACTTTTCTATTAATGAAGTACCTCTTTCCATGCTTAAGGATAATGCAGAGGTAATGGCATCGCTTGAGGGAACTGTACCTGTTTACTTTTTAAAGAGAGTCGCAGGAGAGGGACGCGACATGCCGCGTTCCATGTACAACCATGCTGATAATGAATTGGATCAGGCAAAGAGCTATCTGGAACCGGATTCTACAGAACTTGAGATTCTTTCCTATCTGAATGACAATTTTGAGAATGTTATTTTAGTGACCAATTCAAATGCTGCTCTTGAGCTTGGATGGGTAAAGGATTATCCGAGTATTAAAGCAGTGTTATCCTGTACAGCAATTGAGGCAATTCCTTATATTCTTACCGGTCAGGTAAATCCTTCCGGAAGGACGGTAGATACGTTTGCCGCTGATGCATCAAAATCTCCGGCAGCACAGAATTTTGGTGATTATCAGTATTCCGATGAGAACGGAAACCTTACAAAGTATAATTATGTATCTTATGCAGAAGGCATTTATGTAGGCTACAAATACTATGAAACCCGTTATGAGGATGTCGTTTTGGCACAGGGAAACGCAGGAAACTTCGATTACGATTCAGAGGTTGTATATCCATTTGGATATGGTCTTTCGTACACAACCTTTGAGTGGTCAGATATGACAACAAGCTGGGCCAACGATGTTTGCACCGTAAAGATAACTGTAAAAAATACCGGTTCCGTAGCAGGAAAAGATGTGGTAGAAATCTATGCGCAGACGCCTTACACCGATTATGATAAGGCAAATGGTGTAGAAAAAGCTTCTGTTCAGTTGGTAGCTTATGATAAAACATCTGAACTTGCACCGGGCGAGAGTGAGACGCTGACACTTACCTTTAAGGAAGAACAGCTCAAGGCTTATGATGCAAATGGAGCAAAGACCTATATTTTAGATGCCGGTGATTATTACATCACAGCGGCAAAAGATTCGCATCAGGCGATTAATAATATTCTTGCTGCTAAGGGTGCAATTGCCGGTAGTACAGATTTTGTAGATGTCTATACTCCTGCAAATGAAACGGTCGACACTACAAAATATGCGCTGGATACATACTCAGGTGTAGAAATTACCAATCAGCTCGATGATGCAAAGGGTGAAGTGAAGTACCTTACCAGAAATGACTGGGTTGGAACATTCCCGACACATGATGGCGTTGTAAGTACTCAGATTAGTACCTGGGGAAATGAAATCAATGGAGAGGATGGAGCTTCTTACACCTATACAAAGACAGCGTCACAGGAACTGATTGCGGAACTGGACAGCTTTGATTCAGGTTCACCGGTGGACAGAAAGCAGTTTGACGATATTGAAATCGTTTATGGACAGGATAATGGTTTGAAACTCATTGACATGAGAGGCTTAGACTATGATGACCCGGCATGGGAGCTTCTGTTAAACGAGCTTACAGCAGATGAGATTTATGAGGCAATCGGTATTTCCGGATACGGTATTGAGTATATAGCTTCGGTAGAAAAGCCATTTAACATTGATGCGGATACTGCTGCAGGCCTTATCTATGGCGGAACAGGTGCGATGTTTCCGAATGCAATGACACTTGCTCAGACTTGGAATCCAAGCCTTGCAAGAGAATATGGCGAGATGATTGGAAATGAAGGATTACTTGGCGGAGCAGATGGCTGGTATGCGCCTTCTATGAACATTCACAGAACTCCTTACTCAGGAAGAAACGGCGAGTATTACTCAGAGGATGCTTTCCTTTCCGGATGCGTAGCGTCGAATGAAGTATGGGGTGCTGCTTCCAAAGGCATGTATACCTATATTAAACATTTCGCATTTAATGATCAGGAAAACCACCGAGGGGACAGAGACGGACAGTTTAGTATTGCAACATGGCTGAATGAGCAGTCAGCAAGAGAAATTTACCTTGTACCATTTGAGATGTGCATGAAGGTTGGCGATGTAACCCTCAATTATGTGGAGAAGCAGTCCGATGGAACCTATCAAAATGCCACAAAGCCGATTCGTGCATCGCAGGCTGTTATGACTTCCTTTAACAGAGCCGGAGCAACCTGGGCAGGCGGAGACTATGGTCTAATCACAGGAATTCTTCGTAATGAGTGGGCGTTTAACGGACTTGTCATGACGGATAATGCAAACACAGGTGTGTTCATGGATGGCTATCAGATGACGGAATCAGGTGCTGATGTGAAGCTTACCTCACTTCCTGCTTCGGCAAGATATGATTTTGATAAGAATGATGGTGCAACCTACTATTATGCAAGACAGGCAATGCACAGAATGCTTTATACAATTGCTAATTCGAAAGCAATGAACGGTGCGATGCCGGGCTCCGTAATCACAGATGGAACCAGAGTTACAACAAAAATTATGAGAACAGTTGATATCGTATTCGGACTTTTGATTCTCTTTGAAATCTATAAGATTTTCAGATTATATAAGCCGACAGCCAAAAAGCTTGCAAAGCTTCAGGCGAAGGCAGAGAAGAAAGCTGTAAAGAAGGCTGCAAAGAAGTCATAAGTTTTGTAGTAAAAGAAATGCCAGAACAGTAGTAGAAAAAACTCCAGCGAATTTAGCGATTCGTTGGAGTTTTTTATCCTTTACGGAATAAAGGTGTAGCGTTATTATTAAATCAGGTCACAAATTTAAGGGGAGAAGATATTATGCTAAATAGTGCAAAAGTTAAAAAGATAATGAAGACACTTGGAGCAGACTTATGTGGAATCGCAAGTATAGATCGGTTTGAGAGTGCACCGGAAGGGTATCATCCACGAAATGTTTTCCAGACTTGTAAATCTGTAATTTCTTTCGGATGCAGATTTCCAGTAGGAACGTTAGCTTGTAATTCTCATACGCCATATACACAGGTTAGAAATACGATTACTCCAAAGATGGATATGATAGCACTCAATTTTTGCATCGAGATGGAAAAGTATGGAATTATGTGTGTGCCTATTCCGACCAATAATAGTGAATGGGATGCAAAAACAAATAGATGGCGTTCCATTATTTCTCAGAAGCATGCAGCACAAGCGGCTGGATTAGGAACGATAGGCAGACATTCACTGTTAATTACACCGGAGTTTGGCAGTATGATTTGGCTAGGTGCAGTTTTATGCCAAGAAGAGCTGGAGCCGGATGAACTGAAGGAACCTATTTGCAATCATTGCAATTTATGTGTGGAAGCTTGTCCAATACATGCATTGGATCATGAGGAAATAAATCAGCAAGCGTGTTGGGACTATGCATTTGGTGATGATGAAGAAACGAAAACTTGGAGAATCGCCTGTCATAAATGCAGAGATATTTGTCCATATAATTTGGGAAGTGAAAATGGGTTTATGAGTTTAAAATAAGGGGTTTTTTGAGGAAAGTAATATGAATGATTTTAGTATAAATGAAATGTTAGAAATGCAAAAAGAACTTCAGGATAAGTATAAAGATAAATGGGAACCAATCGGTCCGGAGACAGGAAAAAATAAAATGCTTTGGATGATTGGCAGATGTTCTTATGTACTATAACGATGTTTTGCTTTGTTATGGGATATCAGCAGATGAATTAAAGAGGGCTTATACGGAAAAATTCGAGAAGAATATGAAACGTTGGTAGATATAATAGAACGAGGTTAAACATATGGCACGAGAAGAGAAATGTATTTTAACGAACATGTGTATGGTATATGATGGAAATCGCATACTGGTACAAGATAGAATGAATCCGGATTGGCCGGGAATTACATTCCCGGGAGGTCATGTAGAACCGGGGGAGTCATTTGTTGATTCTGTTATAAGAGAAGTCGAGGAAGAAACGGGACTTAAAATTTCAAATGTACAGCTTTGCGGTATAAAGCAGTGGACTCATAGAGAAGGCAAATACCGCTATATCGTTTTATTCTATAAAACGGATACCTATTCCGGGGAACTAAAGTCATCCGATGAGGGAAGGGTATTTTGGATTGAGAAAGAGGACTTAAAGAACTATGTTCTTGCAGAAGGATTTGAAGGAATGTTTGAAGTATTCGAGAATGATAAGTTATCAGAGAATTATCATTGGTTCACAAACGGTGAATGGAATGTAGAGAATAAATAAAATTAAGGCTACTCTCGTGGGCAGCCTTTTAACTATCTTTTGAATAAAGAACATTCCCATCTGTATCGACAATTACAATATTGTCAGCATTTTTACTTCCTGTTGCTCCAGAAACAGCAGCCACCAAATACTCTATCTTTTCTTCCGATAAATCCGTTTTCAATTCTAACAATATACTTATACTATTTTCCCCATTAGGGAGTGTATAAATATTAACATTAGCATTCTTAATTTCGTTAAAGCATGCTATGATATCATCTTTAAGTTTTATTTCGGCTTGAAAATCATTATCTGTTATATATGCGGCACACCTAATATTATTTGCCCCTAGAGTCATGTTTGCATTTGAACAATGCGCATCCAAAACTGTAACAGTCAAATCATCTGATAATATCTTATATGGAATTCCTTCCCTTGAAAGAATACTTTCAACACGTTCCCTCTTAGTAAAATCTTCACATTGTATAAGGGTAACATATCTGCCACGGGTCAATACAAAGATTAACAGCACACTAATAAGCAAAAATAAGATGGCTATTCCAATGATAATCATTTTATATTGTTTCTTGTTTAGAAGCCTTTGACTATTTGCCTCTTGTATAGTATTTTTCAATATTAGCGTAGCATCCTCACATTGGATGTCTTCTGTTTCAATTTTTTCTGAGTTCATTAGTTCAAGAACGCTTACTCCCAAAGCCTCAGCCAATGGTTCAAGAGTATTTATATCTGGAAATCCCAAGCCACGTTCCCATCGACTTACTGCTTTAGTATGATTCTGATAGGTTGTCTCATCGTTGTTTATGATTTAAAGAGGAAAGGAAGAATGCGGTTTGAATCTAAAATTATTAGGAAAAATCATCAAAATAAATCTCTTAATATTCTTTAAGATACCTTTCATTGCATGTATCATGCTGCTTTTAATTACTGCGATACTATTTCCAACGGCAGGTTTGACGGGAAGTGATGTTTGTAAACCAGTCGAAATGCTGCTTCCTTTTTTGGGGACAATTACAATGGTTCCAATCTTTTTGCCGGAACAGGACCTCGCGATATTTGATTCTGTAGCCGGCAGAAAAATTGGTATGAATGCAATTTATATTATGAGATTGTTAATTGCCATTCTTTTTATTATCCTTTTTGTCAGTGCATTTTGTGCGTTCCTTAGGATGAACGAATGCAGTGTGCCTATTTATGTTGTATGGGGAGGAATTACATCAGCATTCTTTATGGGGAGTATTGGCTTTTTTGCAGCCGGAGTATCAAAGAATGTAATCAATGGAATGTTGGTATCCATGATTTACTACCTAAGTAATTTAGGTTTAAAAAAGCAGTTAGGGGTGTTTTTCTTATTTAGAATGAGCACCGGTGTATTTGAGGGAAAACTATGGCTGCTGGTTGCCGGACTGGTGCTTGTTATACTGACGTTTGTGATAAAACCTATATTCAAGAATAGTTCAATTTTCTTCCATTGAATCCGCGGCTCTTATATGGTAAAATCTTCCTAAGAAATTTTAAAATAAAGTATTTTATTGCAATTAGTGGGAGATTTACAGATGAATCAAATCACCTTTTGGGAGAAGGCGGCTACTAAAATTTCGGCAATTGTAGAAGCTATTGACCAGAATTTAGACAATTCTTATATTTGGGTGACGAATCTTAAGGAACATGAGTCGTGGTGCTCTACAAAAGTAAAAGAATATTTTGGCTTATCTGCCCAGATATTTTATGAATTTGAGCAATTGATAAAAGAAATGATTCATCCGCAAGACCAAGAGGAATACCAAGAAATAATGAATAGATGGTTGAAGGGAATGGATTTAGATTCCGAACTGGGCTCTCGTATACGTGGGAAAAATGGAATCTATTCGATGTTTACTTTTCATGCCAAGGCTATTTGTGACGAGAACTATAAATCGGAATATTTGGTTGTTACAATTAAAAATGAAAATATCTTTCCCGAGTTTGACCCGCAGACAGATTTGTATTCTTATGCAAGATATGTGAAAGATTTAGAACGAGGAATTGCAAGCGAGGAAAAACTTGCGATTTTACAAATTCAGGTAGAGGGATTTAACACGTTTAATCTCATCTATGGTCTCGATTATTCGGGTGAATTGTTGCGGGCAATTGCCCACGAATTTATCTTTATGATGGATATGGATAAAGCAGTCTATCGTCTGGAGTGTGAGCGTTTTGTATTTATATTGAAAAAAGCAGGAAGAGAAGAACTAATTGATTTCGAACAGCAAGTACGTCATGCTCTTGACAACGGGGTTATGATGGCTGGGAAGACGATTTCTTTTAAAATGAGTTCGGGAGCGATTCTTCTTGAGCATTATCAAGGAGACTCTTCTTCCGTTCGTGGTCAGGTTGCGTACGCACTGGACCATTCTATACATAGGCATCAGGGACAGCTTGTCATATTCAATGATGAGGTGCAGACGTCGCGAGGCGTGGATTTTACGCTTATGAAGGCGATTCATCAGTCTGTTCAAAATAACTGCGAAGGCTTTTATCTCGAATATCAGCCGATTGTAGCTGCAAAAACCGGAGAAGTGGTTGGTGCAGAGGCACTTGTGCGTTGGAAACATGAACCATATGGAGTGGTACCACCAGGGATGTTCATTGAATGGATGGAAACAGATCCGAGCATGTATGATTTGGGAAATTATGTGCTTCGGACGGCACTTATGGAGATGAAGAATCTCCTTATGTTTAAACCGGACTTTTTTGTGGATGTGAACGTGTCGATAAGGCAACTTGAGCGACCGGAATTTCGCGAGGAAGTATTAAAAATTCTTACAGATACAGCCTTTCCTGCTGATCATCTGTGTCTGGAACTTACGGAACGGTGTAAGGATTTCCCATTGGAGAAGCTTAAGCAGGAGGTTGAGTTTTTCCAAGGCTATGGTATCAGAGTTGCAATGGATGATTACGGGACAGGAAGTGCATCTTCAAGTATCGTTATGAATATTCCAATGGATGAAATTAAGATTGATATGAGTTTTATCCAGAATATTATGGACAATTTTAAAAATCAGGAAATGGTTCGCTCAATACTATATTTTGCCGATAAATCCAACATGGCTACATGCTTGGAGGGAGTTGAAAGTGAGGAACTTCGGAACTATCTGCAGGATTACAATGCGACGTGGTTTCAGGGATATTACTATGCAAAACCGCTTTCAGTTACTGATTTGGCGGAGATGGTAAGTGGCAGGATGGTAAAGTAGAAAACACAATTAAGGAAGGAAAAGCATTTTGAATACCATAAACCTACAGGAAATATTAATTGTAAATGGAATAGGAATTACGCTCATGGCATATTTACTTTTGATGCGTTTTCAAAGTATTAAGAAAAAAGGCCGCAGAGAGCGCTTATTCGATGCTATGGTTTGGATGACGATTGGAGGCTGTACAGTTGAAACCTTATCGTTTTTGGTCGATGGTAAGCTGTTCCCGGGGAGTATTGCGCTCTCATATATACTGAATAGCTTATGCTTTATATTAACCTGTGGAGTCGGTTTTTTCTGGTGCCTGTATGTAGAACTTCGGATTTATAACAGCTTAAACAGAAAAAGAATATATTTCCTGTTTCTCCCATTTTTGGTAGATATCATGTTATGCGTGATGGATTTATTAGGTTGTAATCTTTTGTTTGCAATTTCAGAGGAGAACATTTATAGCAGGGGAAGATTTTCTTTTCTAAATTACGGATTCCTATTTTTCTACTTCCTTTACAGTATTTTTATAGTAGATCATTCAAAAAAAAGGAGCTTGCATGTACAGGATTTCCCGACTGCTTATTTTGTAATTCCCTGCATATTAGGAACACTGATTCAAGGGTTGATGTATGGAATTAGTCTGGGATGGGTAGCCGTTGCGATGGCATTTCTTTTTGTATATTTACAGTTGCAATCGCTTAATGCTTTGACGGATTCGCTTTCCGGTCTCTATAACCGCCGTTATCTGGACAACATTCTGGAACATTTGCAGCGTAACCTAAGAAGGCCTGTATATGGAATTATGATGGATGTGAATGATTTTAAGAAAATTAATGACTGCTTTGGACATTCTGCGGGAGATGATGCAATTCGTAATATTGGAAAGATTCTTTCGGATTCCATACCGGATTGCGGAATTGCTATTCGATATGCCGGAGACGAATTTATTGTTTTGCTAAGTACAGAATCGGAAGAGGTGGTAGTGGATACGATTCAAAAGGTGCAGCAGAATGTGGAGCGATTTAATACTTTAAAGAAAAGCGGGTATCAATTGTCACTTTCTATGGGATATGAGCGCTTTGATGAGGAAACGGGCGACACAGAGGCTTTTCTTCTTGCGATTGATAAGCGAATGTATGAGGAAAAGGAAAAGTATTATCGGGAGCAGGAGAAAACAGCGGTATGAGAAATCAGACCGCTGTTTTTTTAACGCCTATTGACATATACTAAATGTGGGTATATGATAAGTATACCCCGTGGGGGTATATTGAAAAGGAGAAAGAATGATGCCTGATAAAGAAATATGCGGATGCTATGAAAAAACAACAGACCGCTCAGAGGAAGAACGAAAAAAACTAATACACCGCCTGAACCGGATTGAAGGGCAGATTCGTGGGATTCGGGGAATGGTAGAAAAAGATGCTTATTGTGCGGATATTTTGATTCAGTCTGCTGCTGTGAATGCTGCGGTCAACGCTTTTAATAAGGAACTGCTGGCAAGTCATATCAGAGGCTGTGTTGCCAGAGATATCCGGGAGGGCAAGGACGAAGTGATCGATGAGTTAGTGGTAACACTACAAAAATTGATGAAATAAAGGAGGCTTTAAAAATTAATTATGGAGCAATATACAGTAACCGGTATGAGCTGTGCCGCCTGTACTGCGCGGGTGGAAAAAGCGGTATCGGGTGTGAAAGGAGTAACCTCTTGTTCGGTGAGTCTTTTGACCAATTCCATGGGTGTGGAGGGAACTGCATCCGCCGAGGAAATCATAGCGGCAGTTCGTGATGCCGGATATGAAGCAGCGCAAAAAAAAGGAAATAAAAATCAAAATACACAGTTATTCTCCGACGAGGATGCACTAAAAGACAGGGAAACTCCTGTATTGAAAAAACGGTTAATTACCTCTTTGGGCTTTTGGATTGTACTTATGTATGTTTCCATGGGGCATATGATGTGGGGCTGGCCTTTGTCATCATTTTTTGCTGACAATCATGTGGCCATGGGACTTTTGCAGCTTTTGCTAACGGTTGTTATTATGGTCATTAATCAGAAGTTTTTTATTAGCGGATTTAAGAGCTTATGGCACCGCGCTCCGAATATGGACGCATTGGTCGCATTAGGCTCTGCGGCAGCTTTCATTTACAGTACATTTGCGCTGTTTGCCATGACGGATGCGCAGGTTAAGGGCAATACCGATGCAGTGATGGCCTATATGCACGAGTTTTACTTTGAATCTGCTGCCACGATTCTTGCGCTGATAACTTTAGGGAAAATGCTTGAGGCACGTTCAAAAGGTAAAACCACCGATGCATTGAAGAGTCTGATGAAACTGGCTCCAAAGACTGCCACGCTTCTGCGGGATGGTGCTGAAATAACTGTGCCAATCGAGCAGGTAGAAAAAGGTGATGTCTTTGTCGTGCGTCCCGGTGAAAATATTCCTGTGGACGGAACAGTTTTAGATGGAAACAGCGCAGTAGATGAATCCACTTTAACAGGGGAGAGTATTCCTGTAGACAAAGCAGCCGGGAGTGTGGTTTCTGCAGGAACATTGAATCAATCGGGCTATATACGCTGTGAAGCAACAAGAGTAGGGGAAGATACTACGCTCTCACAAATTATTCAGATGGTCAGCGACGCGGCTGCAACAAAAGCACCGATTGCTAAGATTGCAGACAAGGTGTCAGGCGTATTTGTCCCTGCTGTTATCACAATTGCGGTGATAACGGTTATTGTATGGCTTCTCGCAGGACAGACAGTAGGTTTTGCCCTGGCACGAGGCATTTCCGTATTGGTGATTAGCTGTCCGTGTGCGCTGGGTCTTGCTACTCCGGTTGCCATCATGGTGGGTAACGGAATGGGGGCAAAGAATGGAATTCTTTTCAAGACGGCTGTGTCTTTGGAGGAAACCGGAAAGACACAGATTGTGGCACTTGATAAGACCGGAACGATTACCAGAGGAGAACCAAAGGTTACGGATATAATTCCGGTAAACGGCAGGAGCGAAACAGAACTATTGTCAATAGCCTATGCGCTTGAGAAAAAAAGTGAGCACCCGCTGGCACGGGCAATTAATCAAAGGGCCAGTGAAACTGGGTTGACAGCAGAAGAAGTGGAGCAGTTTAGAGCATTGCCGGGAAACGGACTAACTGCATTTCTTGATGGTAAGGTTTTGTATGGAGGCAGCTATCAGTTTATCAGCGGACAAATGCAGGTGTCGGATGAGATAAAAGCAAAGTCCGAGCAGCTTTCGGAGGAAGGAAAGACACCATTGTTTTTTGCCTGCGATGATGAGCTTTGCGGTATCATTGCCGTAGCGGATACCATCAAAGAGGACAGCCCCAAGGCAGTGAAAGAAATGCAGAATATGGGCATCCATGTAGTGATGCTGACCGGAGATAACGAGCGCACAGCGAAAGCTATCGGGGCAAAGGTAGGTGTGGATGAAGTAATTGCCGGAGTACTTCCTGATGGTAAGGAAAGCGTAATCCGTAAACTGCAGCAAAAAGGAAAGGTGATTATGGTTGGTGATGGCATCAATGACGCTCCGGCACTGACAAGTGCCGATATCGGTGTCGCCATTGGTGCAGGTGCAGATGTTGCGATTGATGCAGCAGATGTGGTACTGATGAAAAGCCGCCTGTCCGATGTTCCCGCAGCCATTCGTTTGAGTCGTGCAACGCTGCGCAATATTCATGAGAACCTGTTTTGGGCATTTATCTACAACATTATTGGTATTCCGCTGGCGGCAGGCGTATTTATCGGTGTGCTGGGCTGGCAGCTAAATCCAATGTTCGCTGCGGCAGCCATGAGTTTATCCAGTTTTAGTGTAGTCACCAATGCACTACGTTTGAATTTCTTTCGGATGCATGATTCCAAGCGGGATTATAAAATCAAAAATAAATTAAAAACCACAACGGAAAAGGAGATAAAATCTATGGAAAAGACATTAAAAATCGAAGGTATGATGTGCGGACACTGCGAAATGCACACAAAAAAAGCTCTCGAAGCACTTGATGGTGTGACAAAGGCTGAGGTTAGTTATCAGAGCGGAACTGCTGTTGTAACACTTGATAAGGATGTTTCAGACGATGTGCTAAAGCAAGCGGTTACCGACCAGGGCTATCAGGTGACGGATATTCAATAATGAAATGACAGATATAAGCGGTTAGGCATGTGGTGCTTAGCTGCTTTTTCTGTTTAATAGAAATATTTTGAAAAACCATAGAAAAATTGTGACCAAACCAGATCATTTGTTGTGTATTAAAGTGAGAGACCTTAATACATGAGAAAGGAGTTTTCTGTCATGGACGACAAACAGATAATCGATTTGTATTGGAAACGTTCCGAAACTGCAATATCTGAAACAGATAAAAAATATGGCAGATATTGCCATTATATAGCTTACAACATCCTGTATGATGAGGAAGACAGCAGAGAATGTGTAAACGACACCTACTTAAAGGCATGGGAAGCAATGCCGCCGCACCGTCCGAACCGCCTGGTGACATTTCTCGGTAAAATTGCACGTAATATTTCTCTAAACCGATACAAGTATAACAATGCAGACAAGCGCAGCGCAGGTCAGGTGCCGCTTGTACTAGAGGAGTTACAAGAGTGTATCCCGTCTGCTGTGAGTACGGAGCAGGTAATTGATGACTTGAGTTTGGCTGACATTTTCAATCAGTTCTTATCAGGATTGTCAGAGGAAAGACGTAATATATTTATGCGCCGCTACTGGTATTTAAATTCCGTTAAAGAAATTGCAAGAGACTTTGAGATGAGTGAAAGCAAAGTGAAAATGTCTCTGTTACGTTCCAGAAATGAACTGAAACAGCTTTTGGAGGGGGAGGGTATCGCACTATGAAAGAAGAACGACTTTTAAATGTATTCGGTATGGTAGATGACAAATATATTGTCAATGCGGCTCCGGAGTCCTTACTTAAAAAGCGAGAAAAGAAGTCACACGTTGCAAGAAAAAGACGAAGATATCAGATAAAAATGCTCAGGTTTGTGGCGGTATTAATCATTGCACTTATGAGTGTATGGTTCTTTCAGACACCGGCAGGGGCCGCAGTCGTAGAACGTGTACAGGAACAGGTAACCAGGATGATTGAAATTCTATTTCCTCCAAAAGAGATTACCATAACACCGGAAGGTCTTACGGAAGAAGTAGCGCATTCGGCACAAGGAAAAGAACCGGAAGCTGATACACCGGGGTTTGCTATTTATGTGGATACAGAACAATACACTATGACGGAAGAAGAGGGAATCTTCTATATCCGCCCAATTGAGGCGACGGATTCTTTGCTTCCGGCGATTGAGATGGTAATTATAGAACTGCCGGATGTTTTACCTGAAACTGCTGCGAAAGAGGCTAGGGAGCAAATGGAAGGTGATTGGGAAACCATTACTGAAATAGTGCGTAGCACAGAGCCACCACGCCTGTATTATGAGGCTTATGCCGGTTTTGCATGGGACTCTGCTATCGAGGAGCATTATTTTTGTAAAAATGGGCAGCAGGGGACATACCATATTATCCTTCGATATTTTATGGAAGCAACAGAGGGAGCCGGAATGCGTTTTCGGGCAATGCTGAACACATTTACAGTCATTGCACCACAGGATGCTATAGATTTACCGTAATAAATCTGTCCACTTATTTTTAAAAAAGATTGTCCTTACACACTTTTTTGCCTACTATATTATTATAACAAACTTTACGTAAGGTTAGACTAAGATGGAAGACACCCGAATTATTGAACTGTTCTTCGCACGCTCTGAGCGTGCAATTAAAGAAACGAAAGAGAAATATAGTGCCTATTTAAGCCAGGTCGCGTATCATATTCTACGAAATGTCAGCGATGTGGAAGAAATCTTAAATGATACCTACATGGGAGCATGGAATGCAATTCCGCCCACAAGACCGGATAATCTGAAGCATTTTTTGTCAAGGATTACGAGAAATCTGTCCTTTGACCGACTCGATTATAAAACGGCGGGAAAGCGACAGGCACAGCTAGTGGAACTGGATGAATGTATACCTGACATGAGAAACAACGTAGAAAGTGTATGGGAGGCAAAGGAAATCGGTCTGGTGCTAAACCGCTTTCTTGGCACGCTTGATGCAAAAAGCTGTGCCGTATTTGTTGCCCGTTATTACTATTCGCATTCTATTGACGAGCTGGCAAAAGAATATGCTCTATCAGCGCGGCAAATCAAATATATTTTGTCTAAGAACAGGGCAAAACTAAAAAAGTATTTGGAAAAGGAGGGCGTGGTGTTTTGAAAAGCAGAAAACTGAACGATGCTTTTTCCTATGTGGCAGATGAGTATCTGGATTTGGCTGAATCGCAGAAGAAGAGAATAAGACCATTTCGAGTCATTAGTGGAGTGGTAGCAGCGTGTCTTTGTCTGGTACTTTTTCTTCCGCTTGCAACCATGGCTGCTGAATGGTTAGGGATAAAAGATTTATTATTACCAAAAACAAAGATAGAATATCCTATACCAAGTACAGAAAATTCAGAATTCGTAATGATTGAGGAAGAAGTGGATATGATTGGATTATCAGGTTATGCTGATAGTCCGGAAATGCAAGCTTTGAATGAGTGGCAAACCTTTCTTAATAGTTATGATACGGATGGAACTGTGATAGCGGAAGTTGAAAATAGTATTCCGGATTTTGGTGAGCAATATTTTTGGTATAATGTTTACTCAGCTGAAATGAGAGATAAACTGGATGAAATTGTAAACAAATATCAGTTAAGACTACATACAACTTTAAATACAGTAAACCCGGAGGAATTAGCATATCGTGTGGGTGGCGAGTTTATGCCGGGACAAACGTGCTGGGCATACATTTATGAAGATGGTACATTTCAGTTTGATGGAGAAATAGAATTGGTGGGATGCGGACTTACATCTTTTCAATTCAGGCGGACGGTAAAAGGCACGTTTGATGAGGTGGTATTAAATATTGGAGATGCACTAAATTATCAAGAGATTCCATATACAACTGCCGGAGGCGAAACGGTTATTTTAGCATTAGGATCAAATAAGGCATTGATTTATGCAGATTTTGAGGAGTGCTTTGTTATGCTGAATGTTCTTGCAGGCAGGGAACAGGGGATGACAGAAGATGATTTAGAAGCAATTGCGGATGCAATTGATTTTTCCATATTGAAATCGGTAAAAGTACCGGATATGCGGGGCGATTCGCTTCCATAAAGAATGTTTTGGTTAAGGATGGTAGAGGAAATGGACGAGAAGAGAATGAGAGAAGAGTCTTTTAGCAGAATTTTGTTACGGGGAGCAGCGATGTGCGCACTTTTAATCTGTGTGTTGTTTCTGATGGTGGTTGTTACCGGATGCGGAACAAAAAAGAACCAGATGCAGGAGGAGCAGCATACCCAGACAGAGTCTATTGCAAAGGAAGAACCGGTAACGGAAGAATATGGTGTAGGGGACCTCATAGAGGATCAGACCTTTGATGTTACGTTACAGCCGTTTGGACAGGTAACCTTTGCGTCTTATGAGCCGGATACTTCTGATAATCCATTGGCAGATGCCACGTTTTGCATTGAACAGGATGGAAAAGTTTTAACCAGACTTCCCGGTGTTACAGAGGATAATGTCAATTCTGAGAAGTTTGATGCAGTAGAGGCAGTCTCTTTTTTAGATTATAACTATGACGGCTATGATGATATTATTTTAATTATCAGCTACTATCTTGGCGCAAGTCCGCAGGCGGCTACACCTCACTCCACCATTCGCTATTATTTAGGAAGTGCGGACGGAACTTTTACCTATCAGGAACAGATGTCTTCAGATGCCACATCAGCACTAGCGGAGATTACCATAAAGACGGCACAGGATTTTATTGGATATAAAAAAGTGGCTGATGAGACTACAGATGAACAATCATTAGAACCGTGGCAGGAAGCGTATATTCAGTATTTACAGCAGGATTCCGATGTAGCAGGTCAGGATGGTTATACCTTAATTAACATGAGCGCGGATGAAATTCCGCAGCTTGTTGAAGTGGGAAATTGCCAGGCATCCGGATGTCGTATTGTGCACTTCGCAGATGGAAAAGTACATGTGACTCAGTTAGGACGGCTTAATTTTACTTACATTCCGAATGAGAATCTGCTTTGCAACTCAGATGGCAATATGGATACGTATTATGATTTGGTTTACAGCATTATTGACGAAGAAATGACCTTAATCGCGCAAGGATATTATGGAGCCGAAGACAATTCAAATCTAAAATTTGATAGTGAAGGAAATCCGATTTATCAGTATGAGTGGAATGGGGTAGAAATGAGCAAAGAGGAGTATGCAAAAGAACTGAACAGGATTTATGATACCACGAAGGCTGTAGGATATGGATATGATAATCTGTATTCGGTGGAAGAAGTAATAAAAGCGATAGAGGGGCATCATAAAGTTTTTTAGCATCTTGCTAATTCATCAGGCGGGGATTACCCCGCCATTTTTATATGCTTCTGTTGACAAATATTATATTTCTTATATAATTACTAATAGTAATTATTTGTAGTAAATAATATGCATGATACAGAAAAGGAGCCTTCTATGAATAGAGAAAGTCTAAAGCATCTGATTGATGCCTGCTTTACCGCAAAACGTATTGTCGAAACGTTGCCGGAGCTTCCCTCTGGAATGAAACCACGACACATTCATGTTTTAGACGCTGTTTGGGAAATACAAAATAAGCAGGGAATTTGCCGGGTGAGTGATGTGAATACAAGGCTTGGCATTACCATGCCAAGCGTAACAAAGCTAGTGCAGGAGTTGGAGCAATTAAAGCTTTTACAAAAGCAGCCGGACCCGGCAGATAAACGTGCAACACTTCTTACTCTTAATGAAGAGGGCATCGCCTGTGTAAAACGCCATGTGTGGGACTTTCATACAGTATGGGCAGATGCTTTGGCAGATGTGAGTGATGAGCAGGCGCAGGAAGCAACCAAGGTGATTGAAAAGCTTTTACTTACGATGCCGGGAATGGAGGAAAATAGATGAAAAAAGAACGGTCTTTTGTAGAAGGATCCGTGTTTGGCGGGATGATTCGCTTTGCACTTCCGGTTTTAGGCGCGTTGATTTTGCAGGCTGCATATGGCGCTGTGGACTTGATGGTAATCGGCCGGTTTGGTGATGCATCCGGTATTTCAGCAGTGGGAACGGGAAGCACTTTTATGCAGATGGTTACGTTTGTGATTACCAGCCTGGCAATGGGATTTACCGTAATAATCGGGCAGCATATTGGGGAGAAGAAACCGAAGGAAGCCGGAGATGCCGTGGGAACAACGATTGTACTGTTTGCTATCATTGGAATTGTTATGACTATTTTGTTAGAGATTTTTGCAGGTAATCTGATGACGCTGCTTCAGGTGCCGGAGGCTTCTTATGATAAGGCAGTTTTGTATGTGCGCATTTGCTCCGGCGGCATTCTGGTCATTATTGCATACAATGTGATAAGTGGTATTTTGCGTGGCGTGGGAAATGCAAATCTGCCTTTTCTCTTTGTGGGGATAGCCTGTGTCGTAAATATTATCGGCGATTTATTCTTTGTGGCAGTATTGAAAATGGATGCTGCCGGTGCGGCTTTGGCTACCGTTCTGGCGCAGCTTGTATCTGTTATAGCATCTCTTTTGGTATTGCGCAGACAAAAACTTCCGGTATCATTTGCATTTGCACAATGCAGAATTCATAGACAGGAACTGAAAAAAATACTAAATATTGGTATTCCGATTGCCTTACAGGAAGCTATGGTTCAGATTTCTTTTCTGGTTATTAACACGATTGTCAATCATATGGGACTCATGCCGTCAGCGGGTTATGGAGTGGCGCAAAAAATTATTTCCTTTATCATGTTGATTCCATCTTCCGTTATGCAGACGGTCTCTGCTTTTGTAGCGCAGAATGTGGGAGCAGGGAAACCGGACCGGGCTAAGAAAGGCTTTTTTACGGCAATTATTACCGGATGTTCCGTAGGCGTTTTTATCTTTTTTGCCGGATTTTTTGGTGGTGGATTTTTGTCTGCTTTTTTCACTCAGGATGCAGAAGTAATTGCGCAAAGCGCACTTTTCTTAAAGGGCTTTTCGGCAGATTGTATTCTGACCTGCGTACTGTTTAGCTGTATTGGTTATTTTAATGGCTATGGAAACAGCATACCGGTGATGCTGCAAGGCATTACATCCGCATTCTGCGTGCGTATTCCAGTGTCGATTCTGATGTCAAAACTTCCGAATACTTCTCTGATGCTGGTTGGACTTGCAACACCGATTACGACAATTTATGGAATCGGATTCTTTTTTATCTGTTTTGTATGGATGAGACGCAGAAAAAACGGAGCTTTTTAAGAAAGTGATTATTTTCTCAGGCATGCCCACATACAATAAAGAAAAAAGGGTAACTGTTCAGAACAGGTCGGAGCGGAACCGCGTAGACCGTAAAAAAGTGATTCAGGAGTGAAAAAATCCCATCGTCGAAGACGATTTTCATGGATTTTTTCATCGTGACTGTGAAGGAACTGAACAGTTACGAAAAAAGGTTTCATAATGGAATTTCTATTTTCCGGTCTAATAAGTGTCACGTGGAAGCAGCTTGTCATGTATGCTATTGGCGTGATAATGATTTATCTGGCAATTAAGAAAGAGTATGAGCCTGATCTTTTGCTCCCTATGGGGTTTGGAGCGATTATGGTGAATCTTCCGGCAACGGGAGTATTAAATCAGTATGTGGAAGGCGTGGGAGAGATTACCGGCATCATTGAATGGATGTATGGAATCGGCATTGAGATGTCCGAAGCACTTCCTATCATTCTATTTATTGGGATAGGCGCCATGATTGACTTTGGACCATTACTTGCAAGACCGGTACTTTTTGTGTTTGGAGCTGCTGCACAGTTTGGCATCTTTGTAACGCTGGTGTTTGCGACCGTCATGGGATTTGAACTTAAGGATGCGGCATCCATCAGTATTATCGGTGCGGCAGATGGACCGACCTCTTTACTGGTATCGCAAATCCTCCATTCTAATTATATTGGAGCGATTGCTGTTGCGGCATACTCCTACATGGCGTTGGTACCTATTGTGCAGCCATTTGTAATTCGTCTGATTACTACGGACAGAGAACGTTCCATTCATATCGAATACTATCCGGGGAAGGTTTCAAAAGGGGTGCGAATTGCGTTCCCAATTATGGTTACGTTTGTTGTGGGATTGATTGTGCCATCAGCAGTATCACTCGTAGGATTTTTAATGTTTGGCAATCTGCTCCGGGAATGTGGTGTCTTATCCGGTCTTTCTGATACGGCACAAAATGTATTGGCAAACCTGATTACTTTATTTTTGGGAATTACCATTTCATTTTGTATGCAGGCAGAAAGTTTTGTGAAAGGAGATACGATTATCATCATGCTGCTTGGGCTGGCTGCGTTTATCGTTGATACGATAGGCGGTGTATGCTTCGCAAAAATCCTGAACCTGTTTTTAAAGAAAAAAATAAATCCAATGATTGGAGCAGCAGGAATTTCTGCTTTCCCAATGTCTGCCAGAGTGGTACAGAAAATGGCGCAGAAGGAAGACCCGACCAATATACTGATTATGCAGGCAGCCGGTGCAAATGTATCGGGACAGATTGCTTCTGCCATTGCCGGTGGACTGCTTATTGGTTTAACAGGTGTATACTTGTAGAAACAAAGCATTGTCGGAAGGAAGCGGAAAGGAGTGGGCGTATTGGCGGAAGATTTTATCGTTGCGTTGAAAATCATGGGACAGGGAATGGCAGGAATTTTTATTATCATTCTGCTTCTTATGTTATTTATATATTTCATTAAGATTGTGGATAAATTTTTGAATAGATAATTGCTTTTTTTTTCAGAACATGCTATTCTCTCTATGTTATATATGTTTGTAATTGGACAAACGTTTCTACAGACTACCGTAATAGTTGACTATAACGCTTACGAGTAGTCTTTTTTATGAGAAGGAGAACAACATGAGATATGATGTAATGATTGTCGGGGCCGGACCGGGCGGTATTTTTTCTGCCTATGAACTGGTAAAACAGATGCCGGAATTAAAGATTGCGGTATTTGAGGCCGGAAATGAATTGAAAAAAAGAAAGTGTCCGATTGACGGAGAAAAGGTCAAAAGTTGCATTAACTGCAAGACCTGTGCAATTATGAACGGGTTTGGCGGAGCAGGTGCATTTTCAGATGGAAAATATAATATTACGAATGACTTTGGCGGTACGCTTTACGAATACATCGGAAAGAAAAAAGCCATTGAGCTGATGGAATATGTAGACCGTATTAACGTGGAATACGGCGGACAGGATACGAAAATGTTTTCTACAGCTGGAACTTCTTTTAAAAAGGTTTGTATGCAGAATAGGCTGACACTGTTAGAGGCATCCGTCAGACACCTGGGCACGGATATCAATTATGTGGTGTTGGAAAATCTGTATGATATGTTAAAGGAAAAGGTGGACTTCTATTTCAACGAACCGGTTCAAAAGGTAGAGGTAATAGAGGACGGATATCGTGTATATACAGATAAACAGCAGGCGGATGGTACACAGTGCATCATTTCTGTCGGCAGAAGCGGCAGCAAATGGATGGAAGAGGTTTGCAAGGACTTGAACATTCCGACGAAGTCGAACCGTGTGGACATTGGTGTCCGTGTGGAAATTCCGGCGGTGATTTTTGAACATATTACAGATGAACTCTATGAAAGTAAGATTGTGTACCGTACCGAGAAATTTGAAGATAGAGTGCGTACCTTCTGCATGAATCCGCATGGCATTGTAGTAAATGAGAATACAAACGGAATCGTAACGGTCAATGGACACAGCTTTGAGGACCCGAGCAAGAAAACAAATAATACGAACTTTGCACTTTTGGTAGCAAAACATTTTTCAGAACCATTTAAGGATAGCAACGGATACGGTGAAAGCATTGCCAGATTGTCAAACATGCTGGGCGGCGGTGTCATCGTACAGCGGTTCGGTGATTTGGAACGAGGCAGAAGAAGCACCAGACAGCGTATAGAGGAAGGAACGGTGCGTCCGACCTTAAATGCAACACCGGGCGATTTAAGTCTTGTATTACCGAAACGAATTTTAGACGGTATTATCGAGATGATTTATGCGTTGGATAAGATTGCACCTGGTATGGCAAATGATGATACACTGCTTTATGGTGTGGAAGTAAAATTCTATAACATGGAAGTAGAGTTGGACGAGAATTTGGAAACCAATCATAAGGGCTTATATGTGATTGGTGATGGAAGCGGCGTGACACATTCTTTATCACATGCATCGGCAAGTGGTGTCTATGTGGCAGACCATATTGTAAATGAATATAAATCATGAATAAGCAAAAAAATTGGAGCGAATCGAAAGATTTGCTCCTTTTTTACATGATTATATTACCACAAAATGACGAATTTTTCAAGACTGGTAGTAGTGTGGCGGCGGTGCTATAATCAGTTCCCAACATACGAAAGGGGGACTTAAGTTATGGAGAAAAACTGGATGCAGCTACTGCAGGAGAAAAATGATTTAGCAAAGGTTTTAGAGACAAATAAGGAGACAAAAAAGTACGGACTTGGCTTAAGTGAAGAAGAGGCAAGACTGTTAGTGACGGAGAGGGGGAACAGCTTAAGGGAGCAGCGGCGGATTGAATTTTCCGGTGGGATTACGGAAAAACTGATTCGGGAGTTCTGCGATTCGGAGTACATTGAGCAGAGCAACTATGTGGACACGATTTCGCGCTTGCAGGATATTTTTTATTTGTATAAAAATGAGATGCAGGATGAGATAACAGATGATGAGTTACTGCATTTTATGAAAGAGCAGTTTGAAACCGTTTGCTTTGGAGACTTGGATTATTTAGAGGGGACATGTCTTAATAATTTTGCACAGGCAATCAGGGCAGGCTATCGTGGCTTCCAAAGAACGGAAGGATATGGAGAGTATGCACAGTTTGATGAAGTGGCGCGTTGGGACCATGAACTGTTTTTGCAGGTGTTAAATGAACTGGTGGAATAATCAGGCAGGGAGGTTTGTATGGTGTACGAAATGGAAGAATTGATTCCGGTTGTTGCAATGTTAACGGAGAAATATACAGGAAAAGAAAGTACCTCAATTACCTATAAAAAAGCGGGGCAGTTGATGGGCGCAGTCCTCTATTGCATTGAGGAATTGGAAAAGGAAAACAAAACAGCACTTGTGGCAAAAACGCGCTTGCCGGCGCAGAAGGCATATGAATTGGGTTTAAATTGTGTGATAGAAAAGGTTAAAAAAACGATGGTGCTGTATCATGAAATCATCGGGGAGTTTGAGTGGTATGAAAACCGCTACCTTTATGATACGGTTGCGAAGGGGATGCCGGAGTTTTTCAAGTGGTATGATGTGTACTTTTGTCCACAGGAGGAGATACTGACCTTGGATTATCCTGTGGAAAAAGATCTTTCCGGGCTTCAGGGCGTGGATAAGATATATGAATATTTATTATGCATTCAGGAAGAACAGAGATATTTACAAGGATTTACAAAGAATGAAATCATACGGATTTTGCGGGAAGACAATGCCGGATACAAAAGTATGATAGAAAATATTGGCCGAATTGTAAAGAATACCTGTGGAACCTGTTGAAACCGGTACTATTTGCCTTTATAATAGGGATATATACTTAGGAGAATGAAGTGAAAATGGAAAAGATAAAGAAACTATTTCAGGCCACGGATATGACAACCGGCGATCCTTGGAAGAGAATTATTATGTTTACCTTCCCGATGCTGATTGGGAATATTGCGCAGCAGTTGTATAGTGCCGTAGACAGCGTTGTGGTAGGAAAGTATGTAGGGGATAATGCACTTGCTGCGGTAGGAAGTGCGTCGCCAATTTTAAATTTGCTTTTGGTATTGTTCATGGGAATTAGTATGGGAGCGAGCATTATGGTTTCGCAGCACTTTGGCGCGAAGCAAAGAGAAGAGCTTTCTTACACAATTGGAAACTGTATTACTTTAACAGCAATTGCGGTTCTTATTATTATGGTGGTGGCAGCAGTTGTTTCGAGACCACTGTTGGAATTGCTGAAAACGCCGGACAGTATTATTGACTGGTGTACGTCGTATCTGCTTATCCTATTAGTGGGTTCTGTCGGTAGTGCCTATTATAATATTTTAAGCGGTGTTTTAAGGGGACTTGGCGATGCATTCTCTGCATTGGTATATCTGCTGGTTGCGACGGTTTTAAACATTGTATTAGATATCGTGTTTGTTGCATATTTTGATATGGGGGTTAGCGGTGTCGCATGGGCAACGATTTTAGCCCAGGGAATTTCAGCGGTACTTTGCTTTCGCCGGTTAGCGAAGATGACCGATGTCTTCGACTTAAAACTCCGGTATCTAAAAATAAAAAGATTGTTCGCCGGAAAGATGATTACATTAGGATTACCATCCGGCTTGACGCAAGCAATTTTTTCATTGGCGATGGTTGTCGTACAATCTTTAACCAATAGCTTTGGGGAGCAGTTTATCGCTGCAAATGTAATTATCATGCGTGTAGATGGTTTTGCAATGCTTCCAAACTTTTCGTTTGGTACAGCTATGACGACTTATGCAGGCCAAAACGTTGGAGCGAAAAAAATGGACCGCGTCATAAAGGGCGCAAAACAGGGGACTCTCATTGCTGTTTTAACCTCTGCAACGCTTACCGGATTAATACTAATTTTTGGAAAGCAGCTGATGGGAATCTTTACGGAGACAACAGAGCTTGTAGAACTCAGTAGAAATATGATGAGCATTATTGCGGTGGGATATATCGCCATGGCAGTGACACAGAGTTTGTCCGGTGTCATGCGTGGTGCAGGTGATACCATGACTCCGATGTGGATTTCTTTATTTACAACGGTTGGCGTGCGTGTGCCGATTGCTTATGGGATTGCATATCTGACCAGAACGCCTGAACTTCCGAATGGGCGTCAGGAATGTGTGTTTATTTCCCTGCTATGTGCATGGCTGATGGGTGCAGTGGTTACGTCAGTCTGTTATTTGCGCGGAAAGTGGAAAAAGAAGGCAATGGAAGCGGAATAGAATAGTGAGAATGGAAAAAGGCTATCCAAAAAATGGATAGCTTTTTTTGCTCTATAGGAAACTTCGTTTCCATAGAGTAAAAACGCTCCGCGAGGATGCGCACTCGCGCGATAGGAAAATGTCGCAGATGCGACCGCGCTTGGCGCGAGAATGTGCTGCAGCACATTCTTTTTAAATTCTGTAATTGACATTATTCAGAGCAAATTGTAAAATAAAGTTCCCATAGATTTATCATAAATAGAATTCTATTGCCCGGATAGGGCATCAACTTGGACTAATCTGACATTTCGTCATAATTTTCTCAAGTTTATTTTGTAAAAATAAGAGGTAATAAATATAGGTAGGTTTTTGACATTTGAAGTTTTTACAATTATAATCAAAGAAAGAGTGAAACAAATGAATAAAAAGACGCATATAGCAACAGCTCTTGATGCGATTGTTCCTGATAAAATCAGATATGATGCGTATGTGAAAGAAGTTCTGGCTGACGTACAGATATTAGCCAGAATTTTAAAGTATTCTGTAGAAGAATTAAAGGAACTAAGCATTGATGAAATTATTTTGTGCATAGATAAAGAACAAATTGAAATCGGAAAAGTTCCTGTGGCACCGGGTTTGACTAATTTGGGAAAAATTAAAGGTACTGTTACAGAAGACACCGTGTTAAATGAAGGAACGGTTTATTTTGACATTCGCTTTCCGGTATATTATAGCGGAAGAACAATAAAAATCCTTATTAATGTAGAGGCACAGAAAAGTACAAATTCAAGTAAACTAGGATATCACCTTGAAAATAGAATTGTTTATTACTTATCCAGAATGATTTCTTCCCAGAAAGATGTAGAATTTTTTAATAGCGATTATGATAATATAAAGAAGGTCTATAGTATATGGATCTGCATGGATGGCGCGAATAAAAAGGATTCTATTCAAGAGTTTTTATTTTCACAAAAAGCTATATTTGGAGAAAAGCAGGAATATCCTTTTTTGGATAAAATGAGAGGAGTAATCATATGCATTCGAAAAGCCGAGAACATAGAAGAGTCTAAAAATAAGCTGATATCTATGTTGGAGGATTTGCTTTCTAAAGAAGATCACGTTACGAAAAAACAAAAATTGATTGAAAAGTATGGAATAAAAATGACAGTTGAATTGGAAAGGAGGATTGGAGATATGTGTAATCTTAGTGACATTGTCATAGAAGATGCCATCAAAGAGGGATTGGAAAAAGGCATGAAAGAAGGCATGAAAGAAGGCATGAAAGAAGGCATGAAAGAAGGCATGGAAAAAGGGAAAATTGTCCTTGTAAAAACATTAAAGGAGTTGGGTAAGAGTAAAGAATTTATTGTAGAAAAACTTATGGAGAATTTCTCATTAACAGAAACAGAAGCTAAAAAATATTTATAATGATTGATATTTTAGCAGTAAGAAGAGTCGGAAATTGAAAAAATCCGGCTCTTTTTCTTGACAGGAAGGTCTACTAATAGTAGAATGAAATCATAGAGTCTACTATTAGTAGAATGAGAGGGGAATAAAGATGGCTGAATATAAATTAGGAGAAGTGGAAATGCGTTTCGCAACGCTCATCTGGGAGAACGAACCCATTGCATCAGGGGAACTGGCAAAGTTAAGTGAAAAAGAATTAAGTTGGAAGAAGTCTACCACCTATACCATTCTAAAACGCTTATGTGACCGGGAACTGTTTCAAAACGTGGGTGGAATTGTCACCTCTCTGGTATCGAAACAGGAGTTCCTTGCGAAGCAGAGTGAGCAGTTTATAGAAGACAATTTCGCAGGCTCCCTTCCGGGATTTATTACTGCGTTTACTTCGGGAAGAAAGCTGACGAGGAAAGAAATCGTGGAATTACAGCGGATTATTGATGAGAGCAGGTAGAGGGAGAAGAATATGGAAGCTTTTTTGATTCGTCTGGGAACAATGAGCATTCAGGCAGCAGTGGTAATTGCAGTGGTTCTCTTTTTACGATACCTGTTTGCAAAATTACATGTTCCTAAGAAATATGTCATGCTTTTGTGGATGGTGCCATATATCTGCATGATTTGCCCATGGAAAATCAGCCTGCCTTTCAGCTTCTGGGGAAGCGATGATAAGGTGTTTAGCGGAGTGTCGCATGTAGCAGAGCAGACAGAAATGTTACTGCATGTAGATCCAGCAACACAGTTCTCTGTGGAAATGATGAATCCGGCGCAGCAGGTGATATCAGAAGAGGTGATGACTGGTCAAAACGTGACAGGAACGCTTGACAGTATGGCGGTATCTGAATTTTTGTACATAAGCCTTTTTCTGGTCTGGTTGTTTGGAGTGCTGCTGCTGACCGGATACAGTATTTATTCTTATCGAAAGCTGAAAAAACGGATTTTGTGCAGCATATGGATGGAGGAAAATATCTATTATGCGGATGATATTGAGACGGCATTTGTAATGGGATTTATAAAGCCGGCGATTTATCTGCCGTCCAATATGAAAAAAGAGCATGCTTCCTACGTGATTGCGCATGAAACGACGCACATCAAACGCCACGACCCACTAAAGAAGCTGGCAGCACTGACAATTACCTGTATTCATTGGTTTAATCCGCTTGCATGGGTGGCTTTCACGTTTTTAAATACGGACATGGAGATGACTTGCGATGAAGAAACGGTGGCAAGGCTTGGCATGGAAAGTAAAGTTGAATATGCAAATGCCTTGCTGCAGCTATCAGCGCCCAAAGGGATGCTTTTTCATGCACCATTGGCTTTTGGCGAGGGAAACACCAAGGGAAGAATTCAAAATATTTTGAAGTATAAAAAAGCAGTCTGGGGAGTAACTGCTCTGGCACTTGTGCTGATTGTTGTAGTAGCTGCCGGTTTTTTGGGAAAAACCTATGCAGTTACAACTTTAGGAAGCGGGGATGTGGAACAGGTGGCATTCCCGGCAAATCGGAATGTAGAAGTGGCGCTTTTACATGGGGAAGGACTGGAAACAAAGTTTGTCGTATTTCCTGAGGCGTATGGAGAGATTTTCATTGATTTTCTCGAAAACGTAAAGGTTGAGCGAAATCCGATTTCGAAAAGCCGTGCCGAAGACCGCCCGTCAGAATTAATGATTCGAATTGGAGAATCAGATTGCTTCTGCTTTGATGCGGACGCGACAGAAGTGTGGTATGACGATGGCGTGAAACCGAGCTATTCTTACCGCGTTGTGGATTCGGAGGAGCTATTGGAGTTTATCAACAGGCAGATACAGAGCATAACGGAAGCAGAGGAGGCTCCGGTTTTGGAATCGGAGAAAACGGATTTTGGAGATAACATGGCGGTATCAATAACAAAGGTGTATCGTGACCATAGTCTTTATGAAACGTATAGTGTGGATAAGTATTTTACCCTGGCGAACTCCTATGAGGCAAATGTAAACCACACAGAAGATAAAAATGGGCTGACTGATGAGGTGCTGGAAGTATATACCGGGAACACCGGAGATGGGGACAGTGGTATGGTATTAGTAAAAAGCAAAGATGCGAATGAACCATACAGTATTGAGGCACATACCTCCCGTGTTGGCTGGGTCAATATTTATCTGCTGGAGGGTGAAGAAAAGGACTATTTATTTGATTTGGATTTCGAAATACGCGAAGGTTTCGGAAACCTTAGTTATATGGTTTATTATTTTGAAGATTTGGCAGGACCAAAGAGCGCGGCAGTTGTAGCAGACGAGATGAGCTATACTTATGAAGCGGGAACGTTTGATGAGAAAGCGTTTTTTGCTTGGGCGTATAAGATGGAAAGCTACCTTGCAGACGCAAAGCTTTTGCTAAGCACGCAGGATGGGGTGCTACGGGTTGGGCCGGCAAATGACAGCAAAAGATATACTGCGGAAAATATAAGGACTGAAATAGAAGAGAGCATGGAAGGAATCCCGAGCTGGAAGAACCGGAAAGTGAGAACCATTTCATATGGGCATCCGGCAATTCCTTATTACGAGGCTGATGACGAAGAGAGTGACATAGCCATAGATGCTACAGAGACTAGTTTAGATTATGCCGATGAGAACATTGTGGTATTTCATAATTATTTGGGATTATTTATTTATGACTGGATTGGACAAAAGATGCTGGACTCTGTTGCGCTCGAACTGATTGGCTGTAACTATACGCAGGGAGATAACTATTGCGAGGTGTTGGTTGATGGTGCAGGAAAAACGATCTACCTCCATCCATTGCAGGAAAAGGAAATGTATGTGTATGACCTTACAACGGCGACGCTGACAAAGCAGGAATACAATATAGAAGGAATTGAACTTTTTAACGACTTTGGCGAAAAAGAAAAACAGCTTGGCTGGGACCCGACGGTATTTCAAACTATAAACTGCGTGCAGGTTGGCGAGCATAGATGGATTCACCTTGAGAGCGGAAGCGGACTTTTACAAGATTTAGCAGTTGTAGTGACTAAGGATGGAAAAAGAGAAGCGTACTTGAAAGTTTTTGGGGAACTTGTAGGGGAATAAAATGTGCTTAGTAAGGCATCGTCAGCAAAATGGCGGTGCCTTTTGTGCTGTAAAAAAGAATTGAAAGAAGGAGACTAAGTGTGTTACCTTGGAAATAAGAAGATTGCACTTGCAAGGAGGAAACCATGCTGACACTTCATTTTGAAAAACTATATAACAGAGACCGGATGGAACAACCGGCTTACGTATCCATACCGCTCCCAAAAGGGGAATTGTTCGATACAGACAAAATACGATTATATCAGGGACACAAAATGCTGTTGGTTCAGCCACAGGTACTGTCACGTTATCAAGATGGCTCCATCCGATACCTGTTTTTGCGTTTTTTGGCGGATATTCCGGCGAATCAGGGGACAACAGTTGCCTGTGACCTGCATGGGGAGGCAGATTATCCCGTCTTTGCAAACACGGTTGTGCCAAATCTTGCCTGTGAAAAAACAAAACATGGATTTGAGGTGTCAACGGGGGTAATCCGTTTTACATTACGGAACAATACCGAATATTTATTTGAAGAATTAAAAGCATTCGGGGCGGATTATACAAAAAAACAATTTGTTGGACCGACACTAAAACTGACTGGATCGGAGCAGATGCTTACCATGCAGTATGGTAAGTGGGAAGTGATAGAGGATGGACCGGTCTGCGCGATTCTTTCCAACAAGGGAAGAATGCTTCCGACTGAGATACCGGCGAAAGCAGAGGAGTCGGAAACCCCAGAAGAAGGAATGCTTTGTGAACTGCGAATTACTGCCTTTGCAGGCGGCGCGAATGCGGATATCGAGGTGCGTCTAATCAACGCAACAGACGAGCAGCAAAATCTGACTGCTTACGAATTTGCTTTCAGAAATATGCTGAAAGAAGCCGAGGCAGCAGAGGATTACGAAGACAATCCGGCACCTGTAAAAGTCCGCAGCTGCGTGGCATCTTCAAACTACAAAACGGACTTCCTTATCAGCGAAGACGGAGAAACCGTTGAAAAAGAGATTACGGCAGAATCCCTGATCAATCAAAGTAATGAACATTTTGCGGAAGTGCTGTACGGAACCTTTTTTGCAGACTGGACCACGGAGGCAGGCGGTATTTGCGCGACGGTGTATCAGGCACATCAGAATTTCCCAAAGGCGGTAGCAGTAGGAATAGAAGGAATTGTCATAAAACTGATTCCGGAAGGAAGCACGCCAATCGTGATGCAGTCGGGGATGGCGGTAGCGCAGCAGTTTCAGCTGTATTTTCACAGAAAAGAGATGGATTTACAGGAAATCAATCATCAGAGCATCCTGTATCAGATGCCGGATAGACCGATCTTAGAGGCAGAGGTTTATGAGCGTTCCGGTCTGTATCCGGACATCTTTGTGAAAAAAGAAAAACAAGATGATGATGTGGAATGTGCGCTTATGATGGCGGCAGATAACCATATTAGAAGTTATGGCATGATGAACTGGGGCGATGCGCCGGATCCGAATTATACAGCGCAGGGGCGCGGAGGCGGCAAGCTGGTGTGGACGAATAATGAGTATGATTTTCCTCATGCCTGCATGATACAGTTTGTACGAACAGGTGCCAGAAGATTTGCAGATTACTGTATGGTAGCAGGAACGCATCAGATGAATGTGGATGTCTGCCATTACAGTAAGGACGAACTGCTGCTTGGCGGACAGTGGGAACATACAGCCGGACATTGCTTTGGCGAGATGGCCTGCAGCCATGAATGGGTGGAAGGAATTCTGGACTGTTATCATCTGACAGGAGATAACCGTTTTTATGATACGGCAATTGGAATCGGAGAAAATATCCTGCGCCTTTTAGATACGCCGCTGTATCAGGAAACAGGCGGCTTAAATGCAAGAGAGACCGGATGGGCACTTCGTACATTGACTGCGCTATATCGGGAAACCTTTGATGAAAAATGGAATAAAAAATCTGAATGGATTGTAGGACAGTTTAAAGAATGGGCGGACCGCTATGGCGGCTGGTTGGCACCTTATCTGGATAATGTGGTCATCCGCGTGCCGTTTATGATTTCCGTGGCAGTCGGAAGCTTAATGAGATATTACCGTGAATTTCCGCGTGAGGATATAAAAGAAATGATAGTAAGTGCGGTAGATGATATGCTTCATAACTGTATGCTGGAGAACGGTTCTTTCTATTATAAGGAACTGCCCAGTTTAAATAAGGTGGGAAATAATCCACTGGTCTTAGAGGCATTGGCGATTGCCTATGAACTGACCGCTGATGAAACTTATTTAAAAGCAGGCAGACGAACCTTTGAAGTAAATGTCAAAGGTTCACTAAACGGTGTCGGCGGTGGCAAACGAATGGTGGAAGATACGGTATTGGTGGGTAATACCGGAACAAAACGTTTTGCACAAATGTTTGTGCCGATGGTAACCTACTATAAGGCATTGACAGACAGTAACTTATTGTAAAAAAGTAAGAACGGGAACAAGAAAAGCTATAAAAATCATACAATGTATACAAGCTGAATAGGGTAAAAATAGATGCATATGTTAAAAATGTACGGTTAATCTCAAAAATGTACGGTTTTATTTGTGATTATGACGAACTATAATCAAATTATGAAGTCGTTAAGAAAACGACGGGGATACATATTTTATAAGGAGGGTTTTTCATAATGAAAAAAAAGATTTTATCCGTACTTTTATGTGCAGCGATGGTAGTATCCATGACAGCATGCGGCCTTAAGGCTCCTGCAGAAAGCGGTGACAGCAATGCAGCAGGAACAGAGGCACAGAAACAGACAGAGGCAGCCGACAATAAGGCAGAGGCTCCTGCAGATGCAATTACACTTGTATATGCAGAAGTTAACCCACTTGATACGATTGTAGGAAAGACAGCAGTTGCTTTCAAAGAGAAAGTAGAAGAATTATCCGGCGGCAGCATTATCATCGACATTCAGCACAGTGGTGTATTAGGGTCTGAAAATGACGTACTTGATACCATGCTTGGTGGTGGCGGAACCATTGATATGTCCCGTATTTCAGCTTTCGCATTAACAAGTTATGGCGGACAGAAATCCATGTTATTATCTCTTCCATACACATTTGTCAGCCGTGAACATTTCTGGAACTTTGCAACTTCTGATTTAGCAGAAGAGTTCTTACTTGAGCCACACGAGAACGGAAGTGGCGTGAGAGGTTTGTTCTATGGTGAAGAAGGTTTCCGTCATTTCTTTACTGTAAAAGAAATTAAGGGTATCGAAGACTTAAAAGGCATGAAACTCCGTGTTTCAAACGACCCTGTTATGAACGGTATGGTAGAAGGTCTTGGTGCTTCTCCAACAGTTGTATCTTTCGGTGAATTATATTCTGCATTAAGCACAGGCGTAGTTGATGGTGCTGAACAGCCAATCGCAAACTATAAATCAAATGCATTCCCGGAAGTTGCAAACAACATGATTCTTGATGGACATACACTTGGTGCAATCCAGGTTATCATCACAGATGAAGCTTGGGATAAATTGACAGCAGACCAGCAGAACGTTTTAGTTGAAGCAGGTAAATATGCATCTGAATACAACCGTCAGATTTCTGAAAGTGCAGAGAAGGAAGTATTAGATCAGTTAAAGGCAGATGGATGTAATATCGTAGAAGTAACAGATGTTACACCATGGCAGAACGCTGTAAAAGATGTTATCGATGCAAACGTTACAACAGACGAGCAGAAAGCTTTATACCAGAAGATTCTTGATATGAAATAAGATGTTGAGAGAATCCATTGTGTAGGTGCAATGTCAGGGCACAGAGAGGAGATGCTCTCTGTGCCCTTTAAAAATTTAGGAGGATGTTTTAGAATGCCAAGTATTTTTCGTGCAATTGATAAATTTAAGCCGGTATATGATGTAATGTACAAGGTAGTACTGTTTATCTGTAAAATACTTCTGATTGCAGACATCGCAATTACAAGTATGGCAGTGTTGGGGCGCTACATTCCATTTATTCCGGATCCGGCATGGAGTGAAGAAGTGGTTTTGACATTAATGTCATATATGGCAGTACTTTCGGCAGCGTTAGCAATTCGCAGAAATGCGCATATCCGTATGACAGCACTGGATCGATATCTGCCAAAGGGACTTATTAAATTTTTAGATATTCTTTCCGATATCTGTGTACTGGCATTGGCATTTGTTATGATTATCGTAGGATGGCGCTATGCAAGTACAATCGGGGCAAAGGGCTCTTATGTAAGTATGCCAAAGCTATCCAGATTCTGGATGTATTTCCCGATTCCTGTTGCCGGTATTGCAATGCTGGTATTTGAACTGGAAGCAATTTATAATCACATCAAAGGACTTTTTGTAAAGGAGGAGGAGAAATAATGGATGCTCAGAGTTTCGCGATTCTTGTATTACTTGGAAGCTTTATCGTTATGATTTTTCTTCGCTTCCCGATTGCATATGCAGTAGCATTATCATCTATTTTATGCCTGTTGTCACAGGGCTTGCCGCTTACTACGGTTTGCCAGCAGATGGTAAAGGGTATCAGTTCCTTCAGCCTGATGGCGGTACCATTTTTTATCACCATGGGTGTGCTCATGGGGTCCGGCGGTATTTCGGAAAAACTGATTGACTTGGCAAACGCCTGCGTAGGCTGGATGACAGGTGGTATGGCTATGGTGAATATTGTAGCCAGCTATTTCTTTGGCGGTATTTCCGGTTCCGCAGCAGCAGATACTGCTTCTTTAGGAAGTATTTTAATCCCAATGATGGTAGATCAGGGATATGATGATGATTTTTCGACAGCAGTAACCATCACTTCATCCTGTGAAGGCTTGTTAGTGCCACCAAGTCATAATATGGTCATTTATGCGATGTCAGCAGGCGGTATTTCCGTAGGAAGCTTATTCCTGGCAGGCTATTTACCTGGAGCCTTATTAGCAGGTTCCTTAATGATTGGATCCTACATTATTTCAAAGAGAAGACACTATCCAAAGGGAGATAAGTTTAGTTTAAAGAATTTATGGAAACAGTTTTGGATATCATTCTGGGCGCTTGCCGCAATCATTATTGTAGTGGTAGGTGTTGTTGGCGGTTGGTTTACAGCGACAGAGTCTGCGGCTGTGGCAGTTATCTACAGTTTGATTGTCAGCGTATTCATTTACAAAGGACTTGACTGGAAGGGCGTTTGGAAATGCTTGGAGTCCTGTGTGGATACATTATCCATAGTATTGATTTTGATTTCCACATCCAGCATTTTTGGTTATTGCTTAACAACCTTACATGTACCGGATTTGGCGGCAAAGGCAATTATCGGTATCAGCGATAATCCTTATGTAATTGCTATTTTATTAAACTTGATTCTTTTGGTACTTGGTTGTATCATGGATATGGCGCCAATCATTTTGATTGCGACGCCGATTTTACTTCCGATTGCAACCTCCATTGGTATTAATCCGATTCAGTTTGGTATTATGATGATTCTAAACTGCGGTATCGGTTTATTAACACCACCGGTTGGTGCGGTATTATTTATTGGTTCGGCTGTCGGCAAGGTAAAGATGGAGCGGGTCGTAAAGGCAACACTTCCGTTCTATGCATGTATGATTGTTGTATTGATGTTGATTACATTTGTACCGGGTATTAGTATGCTGATTCCAAACCTGTTTAGATAAGAAAGTTTTGCGAGGTTTTTCATGGAATTTCGATTTAAAAATGATACAAAGCCGATCGATTTCTGGCTGCTATCTATGTCACACACCTATCATTCGATGGTAGGTGTATGCAATATTGTGTTTACCGGAGCGGTGACTGTAGCGACTTTTAAGTTATGGGGTAGGATACATGATCTTTTGGAGGTGTTACTGCTATTCGGATGTTTGTTGTTTACGGTCATTCAGCCGATACTTGTATATTTAAGAGCAAAGGCGCAGGTAGCTGGGATTCCAAGGAACATGGAGCTGCTTTTCGATGAAAAAGGTCTTCATGTAACCGTCGGTGAACAGAGAGAATCAATTCCGTGGAAAAAAATAAAAAATATTACAGAGGAACGTAATATGATAATTGTCCGGTCAGACGAACGGCACGGATATATTTTGACGAACCGCGCCTTGGGTAGTGAGCGCGAGGCGTTCTTAGACTTTTTGAAGCAGAAAATGAAATAACAGTAAACGCAAAGGCCATACTTACAGTTTTGTAGATATGGCTTTGTGTGTATAAAAAGGGAGCTTATGAAGGAACAGGGATTTAGCGGAAAATTGAAAAAAACATGGTATGCCATGACCATAAAGAGAAAAATCTTTGTCTTTATAGGCGCAGTTTTTCTGACAATGACATTATCGGTTGCTTTAAATGTATGGGTGGCAAAGTTTTCGCTCTTTGATTTTAGCGGAATCTTAGAGGACAATGCAAAAAGCAGCGAACTGTTACTGGCGCTTGAGGGGGAAAGCAAGCTTTTTTCGGAATATATCAAGAATCCGGATGAGGAAAAAGAAGCCTTGTTTAAAGAAGCGAAGGAGCGGACAAAAACAGCGGTTTATGATTTGCCATTTGCATATTCACAAATTGGTGAACTGCGGTATGCCCAGACATGGTCTATTCAGAATGCCTATGCGGTATATGAAAGAAAAAGAGATGCGTTATTAGAGACAGGAACAGAAGATGAAGATTACATTAATCATCTTTATGAAGTCTATGAGATGCAGACCTATTTACAGAAATATGCAGGCAATCTTATGACAAAAACCATCGAAGCCGGAAATGAGAGCTATAAGGAAACGCTTCCTGACCTGGTAAGTGTCCCGATTGTGGCGATGCTTATTGCACTTATCCTATTCTGGTGTGTACTTGCCATGGCGAGCCTGATGCATAAGACAATCGTTGCTCCCGTCATGAAACTTGCGGATACATCGAAAAGGATTGCTGCCAATGATTTTTTTGTAGAGGATGTAAAGGTAGAAAACCAGGACGAACTTGGGGAACTGGTTCGTGCTTTTAATAAAATGAAATTTGCTACGGGTGAGTACATAACAGCGCTTGAGGAAAATCGCAAAACCTTAGATTTACTTCATGAAGAGGAATTGGAAAAGCTTGCAATAGAGCACGAACTGGAAAATATGAAGTTTGATCTGTTAAAGAATCAGATTAATCCGCATTTTTTATTTAATACTTTGAATGTGATTGCCGGTATGGCGAATTTAGAGGATGCAGAGGTGACGGAAAAAATGATACGTGCACTAAGCGATCTGTTCCGCTATAACCTAAAAACGACAGAGGCAGAAGTGCCGCTGGCGCAGGAACTAAAGGTTGTAGAAGATTATATGTATCTACAGAAGATGCGTTTTGGAAAACGTATCACCTATGACATTCGATGTGAGGTGGATAAGGAGCTGACCATTGTTCCGGTATTTACCTTTCAGCCAATTGTAGAAAATGCGATTATCCACGGTGTGTCCAAGAAAGAAGAAGGGGGACATATCCGCATTCGTATCTGGGAAAAAGAAAACAGGCTTCTTATTACGGTTGGCGATACCGGAGTGGGAATGGAACGGGAAGCTTTGGAGAAGATGAGAAGAGAGCTTTTGGAAAACGACGCCAACTTCCATGGTATTGGTCTGCTAAATGTGTATAAACGAGTGAAGACCATGTATCAGGACGGAGAAGTAGAAATATATAGCAAGGCACAGGCCGGAACGGTAGTGAAGCTTGTGATGCCGAAAAAAGGAGAGTAATGATGTACCGAATACTGATAGCAGATGATGAGCCGATTGAAAGAACCGTTGTGGCGAAGACACTTCAGAAATATTTGGGAGACCAGCTGGAAATCGTGGCGGCGGAGAATGGAAGAGAAGCGGTGCAGCTGTTTTTTGAAAATGAATGCCAGATTGCATTACTTGACATTGAAATGCCGGGTGTAAACGGCCTTGAAGCGGCAGAACAGATTCGAAGTAAGGATTTTGACGCCAGCATTATATTCCTGACGGCTTTTGACGAATTTGATTATGCGAGAAGAGCCATTGGCGTTCGTGCACTTGACTATCTTTTAAAACCAACGCCGGAGTCGGAACTGATTGCAACCATTGAAGAGGCAATGCGGATGGTGGACAAGTCTCCGAAGGTGCAGCGTGAACTGACAGGTGAACAGCTGTTGGAAGAAGAAGGCAATGGGAATGTTCGCTTAAGTGCGGTGGCGGAGAAAATCAGGCATTACATTGATTCACATTATAAAGAAGATATTTCCCTGCAGGATGTGGCTGGAGCCATGAATTATTCAGATGCCTATTTCTGTAAGATATTTAAGCAGTGTTTTGGAAAGGGGTTTATCGTGTATCTTTCAGAATATCGAGTGGAAAAGGCGAAAGAGCTTCTTGCCGATGTGGCGATAAATATTAAGGATATCAGCCAAGAGGTGGGCTATCGTGACTCGAATTACTTTGCTAAGGTTTTTAAAAGAATTGCAGGAGAAACTCCGACAGAGTATCGGATACACAGCTTACAGGAAAAGGGATAAGAAAGATGAGTAAAAAGAGCAGGGTTTTTGTGGCGGCGATACTGGCTTGTGCTGTTGTGGCAATTCTGATAGCAAGTATGCCAAAGCAAAAAGAGGTAGAACCGAAATTTGTATTTTCCTATGCGGAAAATCAGCCGGAAAATTATCCGACTACGCTGGGAGCGAGACGTTTTGCAGAACTGGTGGAGGAGCGGACCAATGGAGAAATCCGCATTATCGTAAATGCAGAAGGAGTAATGGGAACGGAGGCAGAAGTGATTGCACAGTTAACATACGGCGGAATTGATTTTGCAAGAGTATCTCTGTCGCAATTGTCCGAATATATTCCTAAAATGAACGTACTGCAGATGCCTTATCTATATCGGGATTCCGCCCATATGTGGAGTGTCTTAGACGGTGAAATCGGAGATGATTTTATAGAGCTGGCGCAGGACTATGAACTGGTAGGTCTCTCATGGTATGATGCGGGGGCAAGAAGTTTTTATAATTCAGTAAAACCGATTACCTGCCCGGAGGATATGAAGGGAATGCGGATTCGTGTGCAGGAATCGGAAGTGATGGCAGATATGGTGGAAGCATTAGGGGCCAGCGCATGGAAGATTACATATGGCGAAGTATATGCAAGCCTGGAACGCGGGACAGTAGACGGAGCAGAAAACAACTGGCCATCCTATGTATCCATGATGCATGATGAGGTGGCAAAATATTGGACAACCGATGAACATACCAGAGTGCCGGAAATGCAGCTTTGTTCGGCGCATACCTGGGAAAAACTAACAGAAGAGCAACGGCAGATTATTTTAGAATGTGCGAAGGAATCGGCATTATATGAACGAGAATTGTGGACGGAAAGAGAAGCAGCATCCAGAGAGGAAGCAGTTGCCAAAGGTGTACAAGTTGTGGAGCTTTCTATGGAAGAAAAGCAACGCTTTCAGGATACAATGATGGGCGTTTATGAAAAGTACTGCGGTGAATATATGGACATTATTGACCAAATTATTGCCGTGGGAAAATCATGAATAAAGAGGAGTAGTAAAAATGGATTTTTTAAAGGATACAAGAAAGAAAAAACAACTTTTGTGCAGCTATGGCGTATTTATCATGAACGGAATGCTTGCCTTATCAATTGGCTCGCTGTTGCCGTTTATTCGGGATGAGAGAGGCTTAGACTATGCTTTCTGTGGAATGATTGTAAGCCTTCACTCTGTGGGAAATCTGGTAGCCAGTTTTGTGGCAGGAATGCTTCCGATTGCAATTGGGAAAAAGAAAAGTATTTTATTTTTTAATGCGTTCTTTGCATTTTCCTATCTACTAATCATTATGGGCGGAAATAAGTGGTTTTTGGCACTTGCTTTCTTTTTAACTGGTCTGGCAAGAGGTGCTACAAGTAATTTCTGTAATACTGCGATAAACGGACTCGCACCGGGCTCGGCAGGTTTGATAAACGGACTTCATGCCATGTTCTCAGTAGGAGCATTTACATTTCCAATTTTGCTTACCGTATTGACGAATACTAACGCAGAGAACTGGATTTATGCAGCATATTTTATGCTGGCGATGGGTATTTTAAGTTGGATTCTTTATTTTATTCATCCAATTGATCAGGACAAAGTGGAAAAGAAGCAGAGTGGGAATGCGAATATGGCATTTTTTAAGGAACCTTTGTTTTATATCTGCGTACTAACACTGTTTTTCTATCTCTGTGCAGAACAGGGAGTTATCGGATGGATGATTACTTACTTCAAGGATACCAATTTACTTCCGGAATCAATGTCACAGATAACAGCCAGTGTACTTTGGGTGATGATTTTGGCGGGCAGACTGTTGACGGCATGGCTTTCTACAAGATATCGGAAGGAAAATCTATTAGTGATGATGGGAATTGGTCTGGTGGGCTTTTTCTTCCTCTTATTGTTTAGCAGAAGCACGCCGCTCATCATTCTTGGCATTATGGGATTTGGGTTCAGTATGGCAGGAATTTATCCGACTACGGTGTCTTTTTCAGGATTAATTATTGAAAAATATCCACTGGCATGGAGCTATATTTTGACGCTGGCAAGCTTTGGCTCTATTTTGATGCCGTCAGTCATCGGGAAAATTGCTGAAACAGCAGGTATCTATTATGGTATGAGTTCGATTGTTGCTGTTGTAATCATAGATTTGCTTTTTGTACTCATATTATATCGGTATATCAGAAAACATAACAGGGGGTCAGAATCATGAGAACAGAAAAGAATCAGGTGTGGAATTTTAATGAAAACATTGATGCAGAAAAATGTGCGGAAGGTGTAGAACGTAAAATATTAAGCTATACGGATGAATTAATGTGTGTGGAAAACCATTTTAAAAAGGCGCGGTAGGAGCACTTCATCATCATCCACATACGCAGATTACCTATGTGGTGTCCGGACAGTTTGAGTTTGAAATTGATGGTATCAAAAAGGTGGTAAATCCGGGTGATTCCATGTTAAAAAAGGATTCCGTTCCTCATGGCTGTGTGTGCTTAAAGGAAGGAATCCTGTTGGATATTTTTACTCCGATGAGAGAAGAGTTTGTTTAATCCAAAAGCCAACCGTCTGTGCCGGAGAGAACAGCGGATTTAGTATATTCCTTTTCCAAATCAGGGGTAAGCTCCGTTACAAAAGAAGCTGGGGTAAGAGGTGCAGGCACATTTTCGTATTCAGCATAGAAAATGGTGTCATGTGCCTCTTTTTTATTCCAGTCATGGAAACGTTCCGGGTGAATGTGCGGACCAAATTCGCAATGAAGGAATATGGTTTTTGCAAATTCCCGCCATGGTCTGCCCAGATAAACGGAAGCATCCGTACAATCGGAACTAATAAGTCTGCATTCAGAAAATACGTATCCATATTTCTGACCTTCGGCTGTAGAAGCAGCTGTCACATATCCTTGGATTTTGGCGTTGCCATCCGGTCCAAGGCTGTCTTCTTTTTTAAAACGGGCAAGTGACTCGATGGTACAATGCTCAAAATAGGCAGTTGCACTGCCGAAAATGAAATCAACATCACCGCAGATATAGCAGTCTTTATAATACTGGCGTCCATTGATGCGCGGAGCAAACTGCTTTGGACCAATGAAGCCGTTTGGTTCCTTTTCTTTCGGTGGAAGCGGACCTGTAAATAAGGTATCCTGATGACCGAGTAAACGAATATGATCAAAAAACAGGCGGTCGCCGTCTGCATAAAGAGCAATTGCCTGTCCATGAGTAGCAGAGTCACCGGAAGCGTTTTCGATGGTGAGGTTTTTTAAAGTGACATCATGCGTGTCGATAAATACTGAGTAAGAGCGGAAGGTTCCACGTTTCATTCCGTCCGGCATCAACTCGAGCGCATAGTCATCATAGGTTAAGACAGTTTCACAGCTGTCCGCGCCACCCCCAATAAGGGTCAGATAAGGACGGTCAATCGTCAGCTTTTCATGATAAATACCGGGAGCAATGGAAATCGTAACCGGTTCGGTGTTAGAAACAGGAATACTTGATATGGCATCGGTAACTGTTCTAAAATCTGCTGCCGTATTTTTTTGATTGGAAACGTAGATAGTCTTCATATGGGAATCTTCCTTACGATTTATTTGAAATAAATTATAGCTTTTCAAGGAATAGAAATCAAGGAAACTGTGCTTTCTATTATTGAAATATGAAAAGAAATTTCATATAATATTATATGCGAATAGCAAGGAAAGCGCATTGCAAGGATGCAGGAATGAGGAATCATATGTTAAGATTTGACCATAAGCCGATTCGGGGACAGAGTTTACAACCGTTAGATGAGATTGCGGGATATCGAATCAGACCCGGGTATTATAATAGAAATGGTGCTACACAGACAGAGCGGGGAGTGAGCTTTACCATTCACTCAAGCGGGGCAACGAAATGTACCTTGCTGTTGTATAAACCGCAGGCAAAGGAACCGTATGCAAGGATTCCATTTCCGGAGTCGTATCATATCGGTAATACGTATTCGATTTTTGTTTATGGACTTCGCATGGAAGAATTTGAATATGCTTATCAATTCGATGGACCATACGATCCGAAAAAGGGATTACTTTTTAATCCGGACAACGTGCTTTTAGACCCTTATGCCAGAGCCGTGACCGGACAGCGGAAGTGGGGAGAAAAAGAAAGCGACGAAAAGGATTTTGTCTACCATGCGAGAGTGGTAGAAAATAATTTTGACTGGGGAAAACTGACGCAGTTAGAGCATCCGTTTGAGGATTTGATTATTTACGAAGCCCATGTGCGTGGCTTTACGAAACATGAGTCATCGGGCGTTGAACACCGGGGAACCTTTCAGGGATTACGCGAAAAGATTCCATATCTGGTGGATTTGGGAATCAATGCGGTAGAATTGATGCCGATTTTTGAATTTGACGAAATGGAAGGAACCAGAGAAGTAGATGGCGAGCGCCTTTATAATTACTGGGGTTACAATACGGTCAGCTTCTTTGCTCCAAATACGGCTTATAACTCCGCGGTAGAACACAATCATGAAGGCGATGAATTAAAGAGTCTGATTTATGATTTGAAAGCAAATGGAATAGAGGTTATTTTAGATGTCGTATTTAATCATACAGCAGAAGGAAATGAAAACGGACCATGCTTTTCTTTTAAAGGAATCGACAACAATATTTATTATATGCTGACGCCGGAAGGTTTTTACTACAATTTCAGCGGTTGTGGTAATGTTATGAACTGTAATCATCCGGTAGTATCACAGTTTATTTTGGAGTGCCTTCGTTATTGGGTAACAGAGTATCGTGTAGATGGATTCCGCTTTGACCTGGCATCTATTTTAAGTCGTGATGAAAATGGCGCACCAATGGAGAATCCGCCGATTCTCCGCCAACTGGCATGTGATTACATTCTAGGAAAAGTAAAGCTCATTGCAGAAGCCTGGGATGCAGGCGGACTTTATCAGGTGGGAAGCTTCCCGGCATGGAGCCGCTGGGCGGAGTGGAATGGAAAATACCGCGATGATATGAGACAGTTCCTTAAAGGTGACAGTGGTATGGCAGCTACGGCAATTACCAGAATTACAGGTTCTCATGATTTGTATGACCCAACTCTTCGCGGCAAGAGTGCGTCTGTTAACTTTTTGACTTGTCATGACGGATTTACACTCTATGATTTATATTCTTATAATCATAAGCATAACGAAAAAAATGGCTGGAATAATACAGATGGAGATAATAACGGGCACAGTTGGAACTGCGGCGTGGAAGGAGAAACGGAATTGGCGGAGGTCGATGCGCTTCGCCGCCGTATGATAAAGAATGCTTTTGCAACGCTGATGTGCAGCAGAGGCGCGGCAATGTTTTTGGCCGGAGATGAATTCTGTAATACACAGTTTGGAAATAATAATGCTTATTGTCAGGATAATATTATTTCGTGGCTGGACTGGAGCCGCATGGAGGAGTATCAGGAAATTCATGACTTTTTCCGCTATATGATTGCATTCCGTAAGGAACATGCCATTCTACGAAAAACCACAAAGGCAGCACTTTGTAAACTTCCGGAAATCAGCATTCATAATGGATTTCCGTGGAATGGAGGAACGGATTACAATAGTAAGCTGATTGGAATTATGTATGCAGGTCGTGACGAAAAAAATGTCCGGGACGATGTGGTATTTTATTGTATGAATGCATATTGGGAACCGTTAATTATGCAGCTTCCCGAGCTTCCGGCAGGTTTACAGTGGAAGGTGTGCGTAAATACCAACTGTGAATATGAGGATGGCAAGGATTTTGAATCTGAGACAGAATTTTACTATCGGAAAACCTTAAAAGTACCACCAAGAACAGTGATTGTACTTCTGGCAGAAACAGGAGTTTAATAAAATAAAAGTGGGCTTACTGTAACAGTGAAGTTACAGTAGGCCCTTTTTGAACATATACTTTCAAGTATATGTTAGCGCTTCTTACGCTGATTCTGATAGAGGCTTTCAGAGATGGCTACAAGGACCTGCCTCATATCCGGACTCAAACCGCGGTAATTGCTGATTAGAATTCCTTCATCATGGGAACAGCCCAGGTCTCTGTGGTGCCTTATGCTTGTGCGACCAACCAGATAATCTGCACTGGAATGAAAAAACTCAGCAATTTGGCATAGCATTTCACAGTCCGGCATTCTGCGGTTTGTGATGTATCCGTTTGCAGTATTGTAATCAATGTGCAGGCAGTCTGCGAATTCTTTTTGGGTCATGTTTTTGTCCTCCAGAAGAACAGTAAGGCGTGTGCCAAGATCCATAAATAAAATGCTCCTTTCTTTAAGATAAGAGCATTTTATAAAAGAAAATTGACAAAACCGGAAAATCACGCGAAATGCAAAAAAAATTATTCGAAATTCTTAGAATACGAGACAAAAGTAGTATAAATCAGGTCCATCCACCGTCAAAAGTGATAACTTGGCCGGTTAAATAAGCGGATGAATCTGTTAGTTTAAGGACTAACTCAGCTACTTCTTCCGGAGTGCCGAATCTTCCGGTGGGAATTTCTTCTGCCAAAGCAGCACGTTCTTCCTCAGAAAAACAGGCATTCATTTGCGTATCAATGCAACCGCAGGCAATGGCATTTACCTGAATGTTACTCGGAGCCAGCTCTTTTGCCAGTGCTTTGGTAAAGGAATTGATACCACCCTTGCAGGCTGAGTAGGCTACTTCACAGGAGGCGCCCACATTTCCCCATACAGAAGAAATATTAATTATTTTACCGGCTTTTTTATGAAGCATATATGGAATCGCCAGCTTGCTGGTGGAAAATACGGAGGTGAAGTTGGTGCCGACAATCCGATTCCAATCATCAATGTTCATGTCAGTAAGAAGGCCGACATAGGAAATACCGGCATTATTAATCAGAATATCAATACCGCCAAAACGATTTTGAACCTCTTTAAATAGCTGAGTTACATAACGATAATCTGAGATATCACCGACACTTGTCAGCACGTCTATCGCATAAAGTGCCTGCAACCTTATGGCAAGCTCCTGTAAATCTGATGCTGATTTTGAACAGGTTATCACCAACTGATCACCATTTTTTGCAAAAGCTTCCGCTATGGCGCGCCCGATTCCACGGGAGGCACCGGTAATAAGTACCGTTTGCTTCATAAAAATTCCTCTCTTTTTTAAAAAAGTACTAGACAGTTTTATAAAATTATGCTAACATATATTAGCATGATTTGCAAAGTAAAAAATGAATAACGGCGTGTGGCTCAGTTTGGTAGAGCGCTACGTTCGGGACGTAGAGGTCGCAAGTTCGAATCTTGTCACGCCGACTGGGATGGATGGTAACGATGGGTTATCATCCTTTTTTTATCTATGATAATAGAAAGTTCGCAGAGCGTACTTTCTATTATTTATGATTCTATCGGAGGAAGACCGGGTGCTTCGTCTGTCTTTAAACTCTTATAATATTCCATCGGTGTCATCCGGTATTCTTTTTTGAATGCCCGGAAAAAATGATTATATCCGCCAAAACCGCCAAGCTCATATACTTCGCGGATTGGCTTACCCTGCTCAATGTATTTGCAGCAGAGGTCTAAACGCGCTTTTACAATATAGGCATGAGGAGTCTGCCCAGTCATTTTTTTGAATTCGCGGCAGATATGGTAGCGGCTTACAAAAAATTCCTGCTCTAACTGTTCAAGGGTTAAGTCCTCGGACAGGTGGACATGAATATAGCGAAAGATATCGTCCATCAGAAGATGCTTACGCTTTCGACCGCGGTGCACTTTGTCGGCATCAATGCAAGCCCGCATGGTTAGAACTAAAGCTATGGTCACCAGACTCTGCTCATAGAGGGCATAGCCAAATTCAGCATTGTCAGGAGAGAGCGCGACTAGATTTAGCGTAATATTCTTGATTAACATAGAAAGATTACTTCCTGCCCTAAGGATTCTAATTTGAAATGGTACAAATTGAAAAGCTGCCAAAAGGTCGGTCTCTTTGTCAGAAAGTGTTGCCAGATATTCTGGAAGTACACGTAATTCCAGAATATCCAACTGATGACGTCCGCCACGAAAACGCATGGAGGTTTTTGCGTTCGGCTTTAAAATAATCATATCTTCTGTGGAACAGAACTGCAAATCGTTCTCCACTTCAAAGTGACAGGTTCCCTTTGAAATATATAAAATCATATAATATTTTCCGGAGGCAAATTGTCGGGCTGCTGCCTCAGTAAACGTGTAACTGGAAGCGGAATAGCTTTTTTTCCCCATAAGCACCTAAACCTTTCGTTAAAATGCACATAACTATAGTCATAGAATAGCACTTTTGCACAAATATTACAATACATCAATTTGTGAAAGTTCTAGTGCAAGAAATGGATATGTTTTATTTTTAACAAAGTTTATAATCAAGATATCAAAAAACGTTTCACTACACGAAAGGAGAAGTTTAGTAATGAAAAAAGAAGTAAGAAAATTTTCAATGCTGGACAAAATCGGTTACACCCTTGGTGACATGGGATGCTGCTGTACAGAACAGTTCCGTTCTGCATACCTGTCTGTATTCTACACCTTAGTATTACAGGTAAACCCGGCACATTCTGCCATTTTGTTCTTAATCACAAAAATCTGGGACGCAATTAATGACCCAATCATCGGTGCTTTGGTAGATAGTAGGAAGGATACCGGAAAAGGAAAATTTATTCCTTGGATTCGTGCTTTTGCACTTCCGATGGCGGTGACCTGTGTGCTTGGTTTTGCGAATATCAGAGACTGGGCGTATGGTGCCAAATTAATCTACATGTTTGTTACTTATGTGGTATATGAAATCCTTTACACCTGTGTAAACGTTCCATACGGAAGCTTATCAAGTGTAATGACAGATGATGTTAACCAGAGAACAGACCTTTCCCGTTACAGAAGCTTGGGTGGTACCATTTTCATGACAGTTGCTGTTATCATCGGACCTTTATTCTTGTACAAGGATAACCAGCCGGTACCGGAAAGATTCGTTATTTTATCCGCAGCATTTGCAGCAGTAGGTTTTGTATGCTTAATGCTTACAAGCTTCTGGTGTAAGGAGCGTATCGTTGCAGAGCCGATTGTAAAAGAAGAAAAGCAGAAGATTAATTATCTTGAAGTAATCAAGGAAATTGGTAAAAACAGAGCGCTTATCGGATGTATGCTTGCAAGCTTTATCGGTATGGTAGGTGCCAGTGTTGTGAATGGCTTAAATACCTACTTATATAAGGACTATTTCGGAAACGTTAAGTTATCTGCAATGTCAGGTATGTTAAGTGTACTTTGGTCTTTAATTGCATTCATTGGTATCAAATTCGTTGCTAAGAAGTTTGGTAAGAAAGAATGGATTATGTATAGTGCTACTTTCTCTGTGATTGTATATGCAATCCTTCATTTCTTCCCTATTACAGATGGTATGACATTTATCATTGTAAATGGTATCTGCTACCTTGGTGTATGTGGATTCCAGGTACTTATCTGGGCACTTGTAAATGACTCTATTGATTACCACGAATTAATTCATGGTAAGAGAAACGAAGGTATTGTATACTCCGCATATTCCTTTGTTCGTAAATTAGCAAATGCAGTTTCTGCAAGTTTGGCAAACTTTGCCCTTGTTTGGATTGGATATGACTATACTGCAACAACTCAGACAGCAGAAGTTACAAAGAGCATTTGGAGCGGTTATACAACTCTTTACGTAGTAGGTTATCTTGCAGCAGTTCTTGTAATGAAATTTGTTTATCCGTTAACAAAAGAAAAAACACAGGAAATGATTGATACCTTAGCAAAGAGACGTGCTGAGAAAAATGAGGCATAAGATAGAAAATGACTAAGCAAATTTCAATGGTGAACCGTTCAGGCCACACCCTGCGCGGAATTTTAAACCTGCCGGATGCCTGCCTGAACGGAGGCAAGGCACCGGTATTTATGAATCTGCATGGTTTTGGGGGAAATAAGAGCGGATATAAGAACTTGCATGTACAACAAGCGAGAAAGCTGGAAGAGAATGGGATTGCATGCGTACGTTTTGACCTTTACGGAAATGGCGAAAGCGATGGAGAATTTGAAAATATGACCTTTACTTCATTGCTGGAAGATGCTGAAGATATTTTCAACTGGATAAAAGAGCAGGAGTGGGCAGATACCTCACAGATTATTTTATCGGGTCAGAGCATGGGAGGTTATGTGGCTTCCAGCATTGCTCCGAGGATTCAGCCTGCAAAGTTGGTTCTGCAGTGTCCGGGCGCAGCAATGTGGTATGGCGCATTGGAACGTGTACAGGCGATGGAGGAAAAAGGTATCTTTTCCGCAGACGTGGAGGGATTAAGCTTTTCCACTACCTTTAATAAAACGATGCATCCATATGAACCATTTTCTACAGCTGCCGAATATCAGGGACCGGTTCTTTTGATTCGAGGAACCGAAGATAATCTGGTAAGTGAAGCAGATTGCAAGAAATATATGGAAGTATATGGTGAGAATTGCACCTTTGTTGCAATAGAGGGTGGCAATCACAATTTCTCAAGTATTCCTGCCAGAAGAGCTTGCGAAAAAGCAATATTAGACTTTGTTTTAGGAGGTACAAAATAAGATGAAGATTTTAGAACCAATTAAAATAGGAAATGTAACATTTAAGAATCGTATCATGTTTCCACCTTTAACAACCGGCTATGAAGAGAAAGACGGCTCCATTGGAGAACAGAGTTTTAACTTCTACAAAAGACTGGCTGAAGGCGGCGTTGGATATATCGTAATCGGTGATGTGGCTCCACTTGCTACTTTTTCACCGACTCCAAAGTTATTTAAGGAAGAGCAGATTCCTACCTATAAAAAACTGGCGGATGCATGCCATGAATATGGTGCTAAGCTTGGACTTCAGTTATTCCATCCGGAATATAATGTAGCTGCACTTGCAGCCTTATTTGCACAGGGCAAGATGCAGGAAGCAAGAGCACAGCTTCATTATGATATGCAGCATTATATCAACGAAGTATCAGAAGAAGGCTTAAATGAAATTATCGGTCACATGATAGCTTGCGCAAAATTAGCAGAGCAGGCAGGTGTTGATTGTATCGAAGTGCATGGCGACCGTCTGGTTGGTTCTCTTTGCTCTAAAATTTTGAATAAACGTACCGACAACTATGGCGGAAGTTTTGAAAACCGTACCCGTTTTGCCCTTACTTTAGTAAAGGCATTAAAAGAAGCAGTTCCTAATATGGTAATTGATTATAAATTGCCGGTAATTACACCATTGGCAGAAGGCGGTCTTCGCGGAAAAGGTGGTTTGGAATTAGACGAAGCAATCGAACTTGCAAAGCTTTTGGTAGAAGCAGGTGTTGATACCCTTCATGTTGCACAGGCAAATCATACCGGAAATATGGCAGATACAATCCCTCCAATGGGAACACAGCCATATGGCTTTACCGTATACTGTTCAGAAGAAGTGAAAAAGGTAGTAGATGTTCCGGTTTCCTGCGTTGGACGTATTGTAACTCCACAGGCGGCAGAAGCAGTTGTTGCGACCGGCAAAGCAGATATGGTAGGCTTAGGACGTTCCTTATTGGCTGATCCTGATTTTGTAAAGAGATGCGAAGAAGGAAAAGCAGGATGTGTACGTACCTGTATTATGTGTAATAAGGGCTGTACCGATAACATCCAGAACCGCGCATTTTTAAGCTGTGTCTTAAATGCAGAAAACGGATATGAATATAAACGTGTGATTACTCCGGCAGAAAAAGAAAAGAACATCGCAATTATCGGTGCCGGTATTGCCGGTTTAGAAGCAGCCAGAGTCGCAGCCTTAAAGGGACATAAAGTAACCGTATTTGAAAAATCCCTTCGTGCGGGCGGACAGCTTCACATCGCAAGTGTTCCACCAAGAAAAGAAGAGATGATGCGTGCTTTAAATTACTTCTATGCTGTATTAGCAGAGCTTCCTGTTACCTTCCGTTTCGGAACAACTTTAACGGCAGAAGAGGCAAATCAGTATGATGAAGTAATCGTTGCAACAGGTGCAGTAAATGCAATGCCTCCAATCAAAGGAAGCGACCTGCCGCAGGTAGTAAGCTCTTGGGATGTTTTGGACAAGAAGGAACTTGTATTCGGAAAGGTTGCAGTCATCGGCGGTGGTCTTGTAGGTGTTGAAACAGCTGAATATTTGGCAGGACAGGGCTGCGAAGTAACCATCATTGAGATGTTAGATGCCATTGCAAAAGAGGAAAGTGTTACTGTAATGCCGACCTTAACCAAAGAATTAGATGCACATAAGGTAGTTCGTCTTGTGAATACAAAACTGGATGAAATTACTGCAGACAGCATTACTGTTACTACAACCGAGGGTGAAGAGTCAAAGACTTCTACTATCCCTGCTGACTTTGTCGTTATGGCAGTTGGTGCGAAGAAGAACCTTCCGGAATTAGAAGGTGTAACCGTACCGGTTCACTATGTTGGCGATTGCGCAGGCGAGCGCCCAAGCAACATCAATCATGCAGTTGAGAGTGCTTATGATGTTGCGAATGCACTGTAATAGATATTTAGTACAAAATTTGGATTTATAGTTTCGTATATTGAGGAAGAGAGAAAGAGACTGACTTTTTTCTATTCG
>CALZGM010000022.1 GCA_945787015.1 uncultured Roseburia sp. | reverse complement strand
CTACGTGAGCTGTAGAAATTGTGATACCACGTTCTCTTTCTTCTGGAGCTTTATCAATATTTTCGAAATCAACTTTTTCGTTACCAGCTACTCTTTCAGCTAATACTTTTGTGATAGCTGCTGTTAAAGTTGTTTTACCATGGTCAACGTGTCCGATGGTACCGATATTACAATGTGGTTTTGTTCTTTCAAACTTAGCTTTTGCCATTTTGAATATCCTCCTTAAATTACTGCCTCTATTGGGCTATATGCTTTTTATTATAAAATAACTCGGCTATCTATGATTATATTAAATAATTCTAGTATTTTCAAGTTATTTTTATAACAGAATCCCCTATTTTTAGGGAATTCTGTTTATTTTGACATAATGTCTTATTGCAAAATCTTATTTTGCCTTCTCTGCAAGAACTTTTTCCTGAACAGATTTTGGTACCGGCTCATACTTCTCAAAGAACATTGAGTAGTTACCACGTCCCTGTGTCTTAGAACGTAAGTCGGTTGAGTAACCAAACATTTCAGCAAGTGGTACATAACCACGAACGATTTTACCACCACCAAGGTCATCCATACCTTCGATACGGCCACGACGAGAGTTGATATCACCGATTACATCGCCCATGTATTCTTCAGGCATTGTAACTTCTACCTTCATGATAGGCTCAAGTAATACACAGCCTGCCTTCTGCATAGCTTCTTTGAAACACATAGAACCTGCGATCTTGAATGCCATTTCAGAAGAGTCAACTTCATGGTAAGAACCATCGTATACGTTTGCATGAACACCAAGTACAGGGAATCCACCAAGGATACCTGCCTTAGCAGCTTCTTCGATACCTTCACCAACTGCCGGGATGTATTCCTTCGGAATCGCACCACCAACAACGGTAGATTCAAACTTGAAGGTTTCTTCAGCGTTTGCATCCATTGGCTCGAATTTAACTTTACAGTGACCGTACTGACCACGACCACCGGACTGCTTTGCATATTTGTATTCAACATCAACCGGTTTGGTAAATGTTTCTTTGTAAGCTACCTGAGGAGCACCTACGTTAGCCTCTACCTTGAATTCACGAAGGAGACGGTCAACGATGATTTCCAAGTGTAACTCACCCATACCAGCGATGATTGTCTGACCAGTTTCCTGATCTGTGTGAGCACGGAATGTCGGATCTTCTTCTGCAAGTTTTGCAAGAGCTTCACCCATCTTACCCTGTCCGGCTTTTGTCTTTGGCTCAATAGCCAACTCGATAACCGGTTCCGGGAATTCCATAGACTCTAAGATTACCGGATGCTGCTCGTCACAAATGGTATCACCTGTTGTTGTAAATTTGAAACCTACAGCAGCAGCGATATCACCAGAGTAAACCTTGTCTAACTCCTGACGTTTGTTAGCATGCATCTGAAGGATACGTCCTACACGTTCCTTTTTGTTCTTTGTAGCATTTAATACATAAGAACCTGAGTTAACGGTACCTGAGTACACACGGAAGTAAGCAAGCTTACCTACGAATGGGTCAGTCATAATCTTGAATGCTAATGCTGAGAATGGTTCTTCATCAGAAGAATGTCTTTCGATTTCATTACCATCCATATCAGTACCCTTAATTGAAGGGATGTCGATTGGTGATGGCATAAATTCGATAATTGCATCCAATAATTTCTGTACACCTTTGTTACGATATGCGGTACCACAGCATACAGGAATCGCCTGACATTCACATGTAGCCTTTCTTAAAACTTTCTTTAACTCATCAACAGAAGGTTCTTCACCCTCTAAATACATCATCATTAAATCATCATCTAATTCGCAGATTTTCTCTACTAATTCTGTATGATATAATTCAGCTTCATCAGCCATATCAGCTGGGATATCAACGATTGAGATATCATCGCCCTTATCATCATTGTAGATGTAAGCCTGCATCTCAAATAAGTCAATAATTCCCTTGAATTCATCTTCTTTACCGATTGGCAACTGAAGACAAATAGCGTTTTTACCTAATCTGTTGCGAATCTGGTCAACACATCCGTAGAAGTTCGCACCCAAGATGTCCATTTTATTAATAAATGCCATACGTGGTACGTTATATGTGTCAGCCTGTCTCCACACGTTTTCTGACTGTGGTTCAACACCACCCTTTGCACAGAAAACACCAACAGCGCCGTCAAGTACACGGAGTGAACGCTCTACTTCTACTGTAAAGTCAACGTGTCCCGGAGTATCAATGATATTAATACGATGCTCCAAAGCACCAGCCTTTGGTTTACAGTGATCCTGCAATGTCCAGTGACATGTTGTAGCTGCTGAAGTAATTGTGATACCTCTTTCCTGCTCCTGTTCCATCCAGTCCATGGTAGCAGTACCGTCATGAGTATCACCAATCTTATAGTTAACACCGGTATAGTATAAGATACGCTCTGTTGTGGTAGTCTTACCAGCATCAATATGCGCCATAATACCAATGTTTCTGGTTCTCTCTAATGGATATTCTCTTCCAGCCAAAGGTTTTTCCTCCTCTATTTACTATAACCTGATAGAAATTAGAAACGGTAGTGAGCGAACGCCTTGTTTGCTTCTGCCATTCTGTGCATTTCTTCTTTTCTCTTTACAGATGCACCGGTATTGTTGTATGCATCAATAATTTCGTTAGCGAGCTTTTCTTCCATGGTCTTCTCGCCTCTCTTACGAGAGAACATTGTAATCCAACGAAGTGCTAATGTCTGACGACGGTCTGCTCTAACTTCGATTGGCACCTGGTAGGTTGCTCCACCAATACGTCTAGCCTTTACTTCAAGTGCCGGCATAACGTTGTTCATTGCTTCTTCAAATACTTCAAGAGCTGGCTTTTCTGTCTTAGCCTCTACTCTTGCAAAAGCTCCATATACAATCTTCTGAGCTACACCTTTCTTACCATCTAACATAACGTTATTGATAAGCTTTGTAACCACTTTGTTATTGTACATTGGATCTGCTAATACGTCTCTTTTCTGAGTATGTCCTTTACGTGGCACGGTTCTTCCCTCCTTAATCATTATTTACTATACAGGCCTTACTGCCTGCATTTGCCGTGACCGGTTGCCCGGTACTCGTAGTAGTCATAAACCTGTCTGGGCTACTATGACAGCGAACTTCATTCGATTAATTCAACGGTACTCACATAGTGTTCGTGCGGAAATCTATCTAACGTGATAATAATCCCAACACTAACCTCTAGTTCTGTTATGTGATACTATTGGTTTGGTAAATTAATTATTTACCTGCTTTTGGTCTCTTAGCGCCGTATTTTGAACGAGCCTGTTTTCTGTTAGCGACACCTGCTGTATCAAGTGTACCACGGATAATGTGGTATCTTGTACCTGGTAAGTCCTTAACACGACCACCACGGATCAAAACAACGCTATGCTCCTGTAAGTTGTGACCTTCACCCGGAATGTAGCTTGTTACTTCGATTCCGTTTGAAAGACGAACTCTGGCAATCTTTCTAAGAGCTGAGTTAGGTTTTTTAGGAGTAGCTGTCTTAACAGCTGTACATACACCTCTCTTCTGTGGTGAAGAAGCATCTGTTGCTCTCTTCTGTAAAGAGTTGTAACCCTTCTGAAGTGCAGGTGCTGTAGACTTCTTAACTGCAGTCTGACGTCCTTTTCTTACTAACTGGTTGAATGTTGGCATTATTTTCACCTCCTGTGTTTCATAATTTTTTGCACAAAATAAAACGCGCTACTAATGCACGCTAAATTATTATACAAACCAGTTTTTTCTTTGTCAAGCACTTTCCCCAATATTTTTACATCTTTGGAAGAATTTTATACAAAAAAGAACCAGTTTTGTAAAAAACTGGCTCTTTTAACTGCTATTTTACTCTTCTACGAAATCTTCATCGGACTCATCACCCATCGCATCATCCTGCTCGTAAGACTCATCTGTAAACTCTTCATAATCATCAAAATCATCATAAATCATTTCGTCGAATTCAGATCCGTCTGTGTCAAGCTTAATGTTGCGGTATCTCTTCATACCTGTACCAGCCGGGATAAGTTTACCGATAATTACGTTTTCTTTCATACCAATCAACGGATCGACCTTACCCTTAATTGCAGCCTCAGTAAGTACCTTTGTGGTTTCCTGGAAGGATGCTGCTGATAAGAAGGAGTTTGTAGCAAGAGAAGCTTTTGTGATACCAAGCAATACCTGCTTGCCTTCTGCTTTTACTTTGCCTTCTTTTTCGAGGATTTCATTGGTATCCTCAAAATCAAGTGTGTCTACCAATACGCCCGGAAGCATATCAGAATCTCCATTTGACTCAACACGAATCTTCTGTAACATCTGGCGTACAATTAATTCAATGTGCTTATCATTAATTTCTACACCTTGGAGACGGTATACTCGCTGAACTTCACGAAGCATATAATCCTGAACGGCACGAACACCCTTAATCTTTAAGATGTCGTGTGGATTTACAGAACCTTCTGTCAACTCGTCGCCTGCTTCAAGTACCGCACCGTCTGTAATCTTAATTCTGGAACCGTATGGGATAAGGTATGCCTTTGTCTCACCGGTTTCATTATTGGTAACAACGATTTCACGTTTTTTCTTTGTATCCTTAATGGTAGCTACGCCGCCAAATTCTGTGATAATTGCAAGTCCCTTTGGCTTTCTTGCTTCAAAAATTTCTTCGACACGAGGAAGACCTTGTGTGATATCGTTTCCGGCAACACCACCGGTGTGGAAGGTACGCATGGTAAGCTGTGTACCAGGTTCACCGATTGACTGCGCTGCAATAATACCAACTGCTTCACCAACCTGTACTGCCTGACCGGTAGCCATGTTTGCGCCATAACATTTTGCACAAACACCCATATGAGAGCGGCAGGATAATACGGTACGGATTTTTACTTTCGTAATCGGTTCGCCGTTTTCGTCTACACCCTTGCTCATCACTGCTGCTGCACGCTTTGGTGTAATCATGTGGTTTGCTTTTACAAGCACATTGCCATCTTTATCACAGATTGTATTGCAAGAGAATCTTCCTGTAATACGTTCCTGAAGACTTTCAATTTCTTCTTTTCCATCCATAAATGCAGTTACCCACATTCCAGGGATTTCTCTGTCTTTTCCTTCACAGCAGTCTGATTCACGTACAATCATATGCTGTGAAACGTCAACCAGACGTCTTGTTAAGTAACCGGAGTCGGCTGTACGTAACGCTGTATCGGAAAGACCTTTACGAGCACCATGTGCTGACATGAAGTACTCCAATACGTCAAGACCCTCACGGAAGTTTGACTTGATTGGCAACTCGATGGTTCTACCGGTTGTATCTGCCATCAAACCACGCATACCGGCTAACTGCTTAATCTGCTTATCAGAACCACGGGCTCCGGAGTCAGCCATCATGAAGATATTGTTGTATTTATCTAATCCGGAAAGAAGTGCTCTTGTTAATTCATCGTCAGTTTCTTTCCATGTTTCTACTACTTCTTTATATCGCTCTTCCTCAGTAATCAAACCACGTTTGTACTGTTTTGTAATCTTATCAACCGTATCTTCGGCAGCTTTGATTAATTCCGGTTTCTGAGGCGGTACTGTCATATCGGAAATGGATACCGTCATTGCAGCTCTTGTTGAGAACTTATAACCCATAGCCTTAACAGCATCCAATACTTCTGCTGTCTTTGTTGCGCCATGAATATTAATAACTTTTTCCAGAATCTGCTTATTCTGTTTCTTAGCAACAAGGAAATCTACTTCCAACTTCAGTTCATTTCCAGGAATGGATCTGTCTACAAATCCCAAATCCTGTGGAATGATTTCATTGAAAATGAAACGTCCTAAGGTTGATTCTACAATGCCTGTCATTTCTGTACCATCAGCCATCTTCTTTGTTACACGTACTTTGATACGCGCATGAAGTGTGATTGCACCATTTTCGTAAGCAAGGATTGCCTCGTTTACACCCTTGAAGAATTTGCCTTCTCCCTTGGCACCCGGTCTCTCCTGTGTCAAATAGTAGATACCCAGGACCATATCCTGTGAAGGAACAGCTACCAAACCACCATCAGAAGGTTTCAACAGGTTGTTTGGTGACAAAAGCATAAATCTACATTCTGCCTGTGCCTCAACGGACAATGGAAGGTGTACAGCCATCTGGTCACCATCGAAGTCGGCATTGAATGCGGTACATACCAATGGATGCAATTTGATTGCTTTACCTTCTACTAAGATTGGCTCGAATGCCTGAATACCAAGACGGTGAAGTGTAGGAGCACGGTTTAACATAACCGGATGTTCTTTGATAACATCCTCTAAAACATCCCAAACTTCTGTCTGGAGTCTTTCTACCATCTTCTTGGCACTCTTAATGTTATGTGCAGTTCCGTTTGCAACGAGTTCTTTCATAACGAATGGTTTGAATAATTCGATTGCCATTTCTTTTGGAAGACCACACTGATAAATCTTTAATTTTGGCTCAACACAGATAACGGAACGTCCTGAGTAGTCAACTCGCTTACCAAGTAAGTTCTGACGGAAACGTCCTGACTTACCTTTCAACATGTCAGATAATGACTTCAGTGCTCTGTTACCAGGTCCAGTAACCGGACGTCCACGACGTCCATTATCGATTAATGCGTCAACCGCTTCCTGTAACATACGTTTTTCATTACGAACGATGATGTCAGGTGCTCCTAAATCAAGAAGTCTTCTTAAACGGTTATTTCTATTAATAATTCTTCTGTACAAGTCATTCAAGTCAGATGTGGCAAAACGGCCACCGTCTAACTGAACCATTGGACGTAAATCCGGTGGGATAACCGGAATAACAGTCATAATCATCCATTCCGGTTTATTTCCTGACTCTCGGAATGCTTCTACAACTTCAAGTCTCTTGATGATGCGGGCACGTTTCTGACCTGTTGCATCCTCAAGTTCTGCCTTTAATTCTGCGGAATCCTTTTCAAGATCAATTGCCTGTAACAATTCCTGAATTGCTTCCGCACCCATTCCTACACGGAATGCATTTCCATACTGTTCTCTTGCATCCTGATATTCACTTTCAGTAAGTACCTGTTTGTACTGTAAAGCAGTATTTCCGCCGTCCAGTACGATATAGGAAGCAAAGTACAGTACTTTTTCCAATGTTCTAGGAGACAAATCAAGGATTAAGCCCATACGGGATGGGATACCCTTGAAATACCAGATATGGGAAACAGGAGCTGCCAGCTCAATATGTCCCATACGCTCTCTACGAACGCTGGCTTTTGTAATTTCAACGCCACAGCGGTCACAAACGACACCTTTGTAACGGATTTTTTTGTATTTTCCACAATGACATTCCCAGTCTTTGCTTGGTCCAAAAATCTTTTCACAGAACAAACCATCTTTTTCCGGTTTTAAGGTTCTGTAGTTAATGGTTTCCGGCTTCTTAACTTCGCCCTTTGACCATTCTCTGATTTTCTCCGGAGATGCTAAACCAATACGGATTGCATCAAAAGATACAGACTGATTCATCGCATCTTTATTCATTATTTCTGGCATTTATGGCACTCCCTTCCTATTTAGTCTTCATCGAAACCTTCGTCTGCCATGTCGTCATAGTAATCAGAATCATCCATGTCATCCTCATCTACGTTGACAAGTTCTTCGTTTTCGACGTCAAATTCCTGCTTTGTAAATCCTGCTTTTGCAAAGGATTCACTATCTTCGAAAGCAAAGTCTTTATCACCTGAAATGATAGAATTCAAATCAGTATTACCATACTCGCTGGTTTCCATTAATTCTACTTCAGCGCCGGTATCATCAAGAACTTTTACATCCAAGCCTAATGACTGAAGTTCTTTTAACAATACCTTGAATGATTCCGGAATACCCGGTTCAGGGATGTTATCACCCTTAATAATTGCCTCGTAAGTCTTCACACGTCCTACAACGTCATCAGACTTCACGGTCAGGATTTCCTGCAATGTGTAAGCAGCACCGTAAGCTTCCAGTGCCCAAACTTCCATTTCACCGAAACGCTGTCCACCGAACTGTGCTTTACCGCCGAGAGGCTGCTGGGTTACTAAAGAGTAAGGACCTGTTGAACGGGCATGAATCTTATCATCAACCAAGTGATGGAGTTTCAGGTAATGCATGTGTCCGATTGTTACCGGTGAATCGAATGGTTCTCCTGTACGTCCGTCACGCAGCTGAACTTTACCATCACGGGAAATCGGAACACCCTTCCACAATGATCTGTGGTCACGATTATCCCACAAATATTTCATCACATCTTCATTCAATGTATCTTTATATTTTGCTTCGAAGTCTTCCCACTCCATATTTACATAGTCATTTGCAAGCTCTAAGGTATCCTGGATATCAATTTCCTTTGCACCATCGAATACCGGAGTTTCAATGTTGAATCCTAACGCCTTAGCTGCAAGACTTAAATGAATCTCAAGGACCTGACCAATGTTCATACGGGAAGGTACGCCTAATGGGTTCAATACGATATCAAGCGGGCGACCATTTGGAAGGAATGGCATATCTTCTACCGGAAGTACACGGGAAACGACACCCTTGTTACCATGACGTCCGGCCATCTTATCACCGACAGAGATTTTTCTCTTCTGTGCGATGTAAATACGGACTGCCTGATTTACACCCGGAGACAATTCATCACCATTTTCTCTTGTAAATACCTTTGCATCTACAACAATACCATATTCACCATGTGGCACTTTCAAGGAAGTATCACGAACTTCTCTGGCTTTCTCACCAAAGATTGCACGAAGAAGTCTTTCTTCTGCTGTCAGCTCTGTTTCTCCCTTTGGTGTAACCTTACCAACAAGGATATCACCGGCACGAACCTCGGCACCAATGCGGATGATACCTCTTTCGTCCAAATCCTTTAATGCTTCGTCACCGACACCCGGAACGTCACGGGTAATTTCTTCCGGTCCTAACTTGGTGTCACGTGCTTCTGCTTCATATTCTTCAATATGGATGGATGTATAAACATCATCCTGTACTAATCTTTCACTTAATAATACAGCATCCTCGTAGTTATAACCTTCCCATGTCATGAAACCAATCAACGGGTTCTTACCAAGAGCTAATTCTCCGTTTGAGGTAGAAGGACCATCTGCGATAACTTCGCCTGCTTCTACACGGTCGCCCTTAAATACAACCGGTCTCTGATTGTAGCAGTTGGACTGGTTACTTCTTGAGAACTTGGTCAGCTTGTAAACATCTCTGCCGCCGTCTGTATTCTTAATTACAATCTGGTTTGACTCTGCGCTTTCAACCACACCGGCGTTCTTAGCAACTACACAGACACCGGAGTCAACAGCTGCTTTTGTTTCCATACCGGTACCTACCACAGGAGCTTCTGTTGTAAGAAGCGGAACGGCCTGACGCTGCATGTTGGAACCCATAAGGGCACGGTTCGCATCGTCGTTCTGCAAGAACGGAATCAACGCTGTAGCTACGGAGAATACCATCTTAGGAGAGACATCCATATAATCGAACATTGTCTTTTCATATTCCTGTGTCTCATCCAGGTAACGACCAGATACAGAGTTACGGATAAAGTGTCCTTCTGCATCTAACGCCTCGTTCGCCTGAGCTACATGATAATTATCCTCTTCGTCTGCGGTCATATAAATAACTTCGTCTGTAACTCGCGGATTCTTAGGATCTGATTTATCAATTTTACGATATGGTGCTTCAATGAAACCATATTCATTAATTCTTGCATAGCTTGCAAGGGAGTTAATCAAACCGATGTTTGGACCTTCAGGTGTCTCGATCGGACACATTCTTCCATAGTGAGAATAATGAACGTCTCGAACCTCGAATCCGGCACGGTCTCTGGAAAGACCACCAGGACCCAATGCAGACAAACGTCTCTTATGAGTCAGCTCACCAAGTGGGTTATTCTGATCCATAAACTGTGACAACTGTGAAGAACCGAAGAATTCTTTTACAGCTGCTGTTACAGGTTTGATATTAATTAAGCTCTGTGGAGAAATACCCTCTAAATCAAGAGTAGTCATTCTCTCACGAACCACTCTTTCCATACGGGAAAGACCAATACGATACTGGTTCTGTAATAATTCACCAACCGCACGGATACGTCTGTTTCCTAAGTGGTCGATATCATCATCATGACCAAGACCATACTCTAAATGCATGTTATAGTTAATGGATGCAAAAATATCATCCTTTGTAATGTGTTTTGGAATCAAATCATGCACATTACGTTTGATTGCAGCCTTTAACTCTTCCACATCCGGATATTCTTCCATCAACTGTGCAAGAACCGGATAATATACTAATTCTGTAATTCCAAGTTCTCTCGGATTGCAGTCCACAAAGTGAGTCAGATCTACCATCATAGAAGAAAGAACTTTGATATTTCTTGTTTCGCCCTGAATCCACACATATGGAACAGCGGCATTCTGAATATCATCAGCAAGTTCGCGAGTCACTTCTGTACCTGCTGTTGCAATAATTTCACCAGTTGTTACATCAACAACATCTTCGGCAAGAACCTGTCCGTTAATACGGTTTTTAAGTGCCAATTTCTTGTTGAATTTGTAACGTCCAACCTTTGCCAAATCATATCTTCTAGGGTCAAAAAACATCATGGAAATAAGGGACTCCGCACTTTCAACCGAAAGCGGCTCCCCTGGTCTGATTTTCTTATATAATTCAAGAAGACCTTCTTCATAATTTGTTGCAACGTCCTTACCAAAGCTTGCGATAATCTTTGGTTCTTCACCGAACATATCGATGATTTCCTGGTTGCTGCCAACACCAAGCGCACGAATCAATACGGTAATCGGCACTTTTCTGGTTCTATCTACACGAACATAGAATACGTCATTGGAGTCTGTCTCGTATTCTAACCAAGCACCACGGTTTGGTATTACGGTACAGGAATATAAGGTCTTACCCACTTTATCGTGTGCAATACCATAGTAGATACCAGGAGAACGTACTAACTGGCTGACGATAACTCGCTCTGCACCGTTAATTACGAAGGTACCGGTCTCTGTCATCAAAGGAAGATCACCCATGAAGATTTCATGTTCATTGATTTCATCTGTCTCTTTGTTATGAAGTCTTACCTTCACTTTTAAAGGTGCTGCGTAAGTAGCATCTCTTTCTTTGCATTCAGGAATTGTGTATTTTACATCGTCCTCGCATAATGTAAAATCAACGAATTCCAGACTCAAGTGACCGCTGTAATCAGCGATTGGAGAGATATCATCTAATACTTCTTTCAAGCCCTCTTTTAAGAACCACTGATAAGAATCCTTCTGGACCTCGATCAGGTTAGGCATTTCCAATACCTCTTTCTGTCTTGAGTAACTCATACGCATGCTTCTTCCGGCTTTGACCGGACGTATTCTGTTTTTCTCCATTGACGTTTCACCTCTCGTTTTTTATTCATCACAATAGAAAATACAAAAGACGCAGTCTCTATTGTCTCAAACGGAATACGAAGCTTCCTTATTCCGTCCTAAAATCTACCCCGACCACAAGATAATGTATAGGGATAAACCCGTGCCCACTAGAAAAAATTGCACAATGAGCACAAAGCACCACAATAGTGCACCGTATATGATAGCACAATTGCAAATGAGAAGTCAAGAAGAAATTTACAAATTTTTGCGTAATTTAACAAAAAGAAATAGCACCCCTTACCGCCAAAGTGATGGGTGCTAATCTTTTAAACTTATATTTCACTGAGGGCAAATCGGAGTCATATCCGATTACCTTCGAGTAAATTATACACTAGGGTGGTTGAAAAATCAACCACCCTCTTCTGAGATTTCCTATCACAAACCGCTATATCAATGTTCCAAAGGTAATTACATCACAAAACATTTAGAGGGGAACATCAAAAGACATCCCCCTCTAAACGCTTTCATCAAAAAATCCCTTTTTAACCGTTACTGAACCGTAACTGCTGTTCCGCTGGCTGTAACCATCAGCATTCCGTTGTCTGCGCCAAGTACCTCATAATCAATATCAACGCCTACTACCGCGTTTGCTCCCAGCGAAGCTGCTTTTTGTTCCATTTCTTTGATTGCGTTTTGTCTTGCCTGAATTAGTTCTTCTTCGTAGCTTCCGGATCTTCCTCCAAAAAAGTTACTAAACGAAGCTGCGATATCTCTCACAAAATTCACGCCGGAGACAACCTCTCCAAATACAATTCCTTTGTACTCAACAATTCTTTTTCCTTCTACGGAAGGTGTTGTAGTTGTAATCATAATATCCTCCTTGTTTTACGAAGCAAAATCCCATTTTACGAAGTAAAATTTGTCCTATGACGAGGAGAGGATTTTGCCTCCTTTTTATATACCCGGTATTAATAATTTGAAACCTGTTTTAAAAAACCATATGCCAACCGGTATTAAAATAATCGTGCAACAACAAATCAAACCAATTCCTCCGGCAGCCACCGCCAAAGGTACTTCAATGAAAAGCCAGAAGCAAGCCGAAAAGATTGCACCGGTTAATTTAAATCCAATCCACAGCATAAAAGACAGCAAGCCCATACAAATAATAAAACCTAACATATTCTTCACGTTCCTTTCTCTATTATAGTTTTAACATCACCATTCATTTTCTGCCCATGAATTGTAGATGCATTTTCCAACCCTAATTTTTTACTATATCCCTTTTGTTCTTTCATCTTTTCTAACACTCTGCAGGTTAGGACTCTTTGTTCAATGCTCATTTTAAAGCCTCCCTTACGCATGCTTCCTGGGGTTTTAAATTAATGGTTTTCACTTGTTTGAATACAGTATATAATATATCTATGTCGGAAAACACCCTCAAAAGTCCGAATTAATAAGTTTTATTTCAGTTTAAACTGCAAAATAGAAAAACAGGGAGTTTATTTATGGGAAGAAAATCTACCAAAGAAAACAAAAATATCTATCAGACCAGCCGTGAAGCTGCAGGTCTCACCAGAGAAGGTGCCGCTGAATTACTTGAATATATGTCATCTGACAGAATTGAAAAAATAGAAAGTGAGAAGTCCCTTCCTCATCCCGATGAAATTCTTGCTATGGCTGATTGCTATAAGAATCCTTCTTTATGTAATTATTATTGTTCGCATGAATGTCCAATCGGTCAGGAATATGTTCCGGAAGTAAAGCTTAAGGATTTGTCGCAGATTACCTTGGAAATGCTGGCATCCTTAAATTCTCTTGAAAAGGAAAAGACCCGGCTCATCGAAATAACTGTAGACGGTATCATTTCAGAAGACGAAAAGGAGGATTTTGAAAGGATTCAGAATCAGCTTTCCCAGATATCTTTAGCAGTAGACTCGCTACAGCTTTGGGTTCAGAAAGCAATTGTAGACGGGAAGATTTGTCAATAGAAAAATAGAAAGCATTTTTACGTAAAAGGTCAAGAAATACGCCAGGCAATCATATATCATATTCTTATCGATCGATGAAATAAATGAACGGAAGGTTGGAAAATGGTGAATAATGCAGAGGTACTAATTAATGCTTTGGATTATATTGAGGAACATATTGCAGGAGAGATTATGCTGCAAGAACTGGCAGATTATTGTTATGTGTCGGTATCAAGTCTTCAGAAGACATTTAAGTACGCATTTCATATATCAGTCAAAGAGTACATTCTAAGAAGACGTTTTTCTTGTGCTGCCAGAGACATCTTGCAAACCAACGATAGTATTCTTGATATTGCATTAAAATTCGGTTATTCCAATGCAGAGAGTTTTACCAGAGGCTTTCGTAAGATATGGGGAATCACTCCCAGTGAATACCGAAAAACCCGGCATTTTTCAGGTCATACACCAAAATTCTCCGTTCAAGGAATGTATTTAAATTCGGAGGGTGATGCAATGAGTAGAGTGAAATATGATCTTACAGAATTATATGATGTTATACAGGAAAGAAAAAATAATGCATATGTATGTGCAGACTTGTGTCGGTTAATGTGGATTAATAATAATCTTGGAAGAGACGCTGGGGATGCTGCACTGCTGGAGTTAATGCGCCGTGTGGAAAAGGCATGCGACGATGAAGATGTTTTTTTGAGAATTGGCGGAGATGAATTTGTTGTATTCACTAATAGCAAAGATATGGAACATGCTAATGAGATTGTAAAGAAGGTATCACTCCAAAATGAACAGACCATCAAGTGTGGTGATAAGGAATTCCCGGTGCACGTTCATATCGGTGCATTTCAGGGCAATTTTGAGAAACATGTCAATGCTTCGGATATGTTTGCCAAAATAGCAGAAGGTATTCATGAGATACACAAGGAATCATAATTGCATAGGCGAAATATACCCATCTATTTTAGCAGAGTAGATGGGTATACTTTATTAATCTTTATTTTTCTTCCTTTTCTCCCAGCAATTTTAGTATGGTTACTACCAGATAAGAACTAACGCCATACAGTATCGACAATATGCACGCCGATACAATTGGCCCAATTGCGCTCGGTTCATCTAAATCCCTTAACATATTCACAACTTGAATGAGTGCAATCAGCACGCCATTTGGCACAACAATTTTTTGCAGTACTGACAGTATTTCCATTTTAGTTTTCTTTCCGGATAACAGAACACCTGCGACACAAAGCAGTCCAAAAACCAGCAATGTAAAATAATTAATATAATACTGTAGCACTCTGACTTCCTGATTTCTGCTAAAAATGAGAATTGCCATTCCTACGCAGGCTGCCAGGATTCCGAAAACTTTCCGCCAGAAACCTGTCTTTTTATTCTTTTCATTTTCCTTCATGAGTGCCATAATATTTTCCTCCGCTTTTTCGGAATAGCTCTCTTCAGTCAAGTGTTCACCGGACAAAAGTTCATTCACGCTAATTTCTAAAGAATGACACAATGGTTCCAGATAGCTGATATCCGGGATGCTGTTTCCGCATTCCCACTTTGAAATGGTTTTATCGCTGATTCCTATCTGCTCTGCCAGTTCTTTCTGCGTCAGTCCTTTTTGTTTTCGCATTTCTAACATAAACTTGCCCATTTTTTCCTGATCCATTTTTATCTCTCCTTTTGTAACAGTGCATGCACTTGATACTTTTAAAGTATCGCATTCGTCTGTAGAGTGCAAGGTTCTTTACGTAGAAATGGCTCTCGTTTTTGGAGAGCAGCATCCATGTAAACTACGAGCAGAGTAGCCGCCAGACAAAGTCTGTCCGCACACGGCTGTCGCCGAATGAAATCAAAAAAGACCTCACCCCTGGAAATAAATTTCCGGGAGTGGGGTCTTTTCCGCTTTCACTCTGCTCGTAGCTTACGTGATTCTTACTTAAGAGTAACTTTAGCACCTTCAGCTTCTAATTTAGCTTTGATTGCTTCAGCTGTTGCTTTGTCAGCTGCTTCTTTAACGATCTTTGGTGCGCCATCAACTACGTCTTTAGCTTCTTTTAAGCCTAAACCAGTCTCTTCACGAACAACTTTGATAACCTTAACCTTGTTTGGTCCAACTTCTGTTAACTCAACGTCGAACTCTGTCTTCTCTTCTGCTTCTACTGCTGGGCCAGCTGCTGCTACTACAACACCTGCTGCTGCAGATACACCAAATTCTTCTTCACAAGCTTTTACTAACTCGTTTAATTCTAATACGCTTAACTCTTTGATAGCTTCAATAAATTCTGCTGTTGTTAATTTTGCCATTTTAATTTCCTCCATTAAAATTTAATATATTGGCTTTCGCCGTTTCCTGTTTCCTAATTCGTATGAATTATTCAGCTGTTGTTTCAGCTGCTTCTTCTGCCGGAGCCTCAGCTACCGGTGCTTCTTCAGCCGGTGCTGCTTCTACAGCTGCGCCTGCGCCACCTTTTTCTGCGATCTGATTAAGAACGCGAGCAAGATTTGTGATTGGTGACTGCATGCTGCCAAATAATCTTCCAAGAAGTACGTCTCTTGATGGGATAGCTGAGATTGCTTTCATGCCATTCTCATCATAGAATGTGCCTTCTACTACACCGGCTTTGATTTCAAGCTTCGGTGCTTTCTTCGCGAACTCTGCTAATACTCTTGCAGGTGCTGTTGCATCTGTTGCAGACATAGCGAATGCGTTTGGTCCTTCAAGGGAATCTGCTAAACTTTCGAATTCAGTACCTGCAATAGCACGTTTTACTAAAGTATTCTTATAAACCTTATAAGTAATACCAGCTTCTCTTAATGCTTTACGAAGTTCTGTATCCTGTGCAACAGTAAGTCCACGGTAGTCTACTACTACTAATGACTGTGCATCTTTGATGTTATCAGAAATCTCCTGAACGATTGGCTGTTTAAGTTCTACTTTTGCCACGATTGTTTACCTCCTTTTATTATTCATGCATAAAAGACTTTAGAGGTTATAATTCTTATCGAAATATTAAAAACCTCTCTGTCCGCAGACAGAGAGGCAGAAATCATCTTGAATGATTATAATCTCCTCGGTAGGTGTTTTACCTTTATGCCTTACGGCACCTACTGTCTTCGGCAATATGCTTATGCATTATAGCATTGTATATTGGGCTTGTCAACTAAAACTTCCCAACAATCTTAAAATCTTTCAGTCCTGATTAGTTTCCAAGTTTAGAAACGTTTAATTTCACACCAGGTCCCATTGTAGATGTGATTACTGCACTCTTAATGTACTGACCCTTTAAGCTTGCTGGTTTTGCTTTATTGATAGCTCCCATAATGGTCTGGAAGTTGTCGCTTAACTGTTCTTCTGTGAAAGAAGCTTTTCCAACTGGCACGTGGATAATGTTTGTTTTGTCCAATCTGTATTCAATCTTACCAGCTTTGATGTCGTTAACAGCCTTTGTAACGTCCATAGTAACAGTTCCTGCTTTTGGGTTTGGCATTAAGCCCTTTGGTCCAAGTACACGACCCAAACGACCAACAACACCCATCATATCAGGTGTAGCAACAACAACGTCGAAGTCAAACCATCCTTCGTTCTGGATCTTTGGAATTAATTCCTCTCCACCAACGTAGTCAGCTCCTGCTGCCTGTGCTTCATCTAACTTAGTACCCTTAGCGAATACTAAAACTTTAACTGTTTTACCTGTACCGTGTGGTAATACTACCGCACCACGAATCTGCTGTTCTGCATGACGACCATCACAACCTGTTCTAACATGAAGTTCGATTGTCTCATCAAATTTTGCTGTAGCGTTCTTCTTTACTAAACCGATAGCTTCTGCAACATCGTACTGAGCTAACTTGTCAAAAGATTTTACAGCGTCCTGATATTTCTTTCCTCTTTTCATTCTAAAAAAACCTCCTGGTGGTATTATCGGGAGAGGTCCCTCCCACATAATGGTTAACTTGTTTCTTAATTAATAGTACAAATCAGATTATTCTCCGATTGTAACACCCATACTCTTAGCAGTACCTTCAATCATGCTCATAGCTGCTTCTAAGGATGCTGCATTTAAGTCCTTCATCTTTAACTCTGCGATTTCCTGTAATTTTGCCTTAGGAAGAACTGCAACCTTTGTCTTGTTCGGTGTACCAGAACCAGACTTAATACCGCAAGCCTTCTTAATTAATACTGGAGCTGGTGGTGTCTTTGTGATGAAGCTGAAGCTTCTGTCTGCATATACTGTAATAACTACAGGGATAATTGTATCTCCCATTTCAGCTGTTCTTGCGTTGAACTGTTTTGTAAATTCTACAATGTTAACGCCATGCTGACCAAGTGCAGGACCAACTGGTGGAGCAGGTGTAGCCTTGCCAGCAGGAATCTGCAATTTGATATATCCTTCTACTTTCTTTGCCATTGGAAATTTCCTCCTTAATTAGTTCTAACATGTTTTTTCATGTTTTACTTACTGTGTAAGCTTTACATCTGCGAAACTTATTTCTACCGGTGTTTCGCGACCGAATAACTCAACGTTGATTGTAACAATCTGCTTACTTGGATTCATAGAACGGATGACACCAACGGTATCCTTCCATACGCCTCCTGTAACAGTAACCATATCGCCCTCTGCGAAATCTACTTCAACGTCTGCTGTTGTCTTGATTCCTAATGGTTTCATTTCCATATCGGTAAGTGGTACCGGCTTACTTCCCGGACCAACAAATCCGGTGACACCACGGGTATTTCTGACAACATACCAAGTGTCGTCATTCATAACCATATTGATAAGCACGTATCCCGGAAACATCTTCTTTGATACGGTTTTATTTGCGCCATTTTTCATCTCAACAACATCCTGCATCGGAACTCTGACTTCTAAAATCTGATCTTCCAAATGTCTGTTTTCAATTGTCTTGTCAATGTTCGCTTTTACCTTATTCTCATAACCTGAGTAGGTATGAACTACATACCAGCGTGCCTCTGCCATAAGTCACTTTGCCTCCATTAAAAACTTAAACCTACAAGGAAATCAACGCCATACTGGATAATATAATCCATAAGCGCGATTATAAGACCTAATGCTACTGATACAGCAATAACTGCTGCTGTCTGTCTTGCAAGCGATTGTTTGCTAGGCCAAATGATTTTTTTGAATTCAGCCTTGAGGCCTGTAAACCAGCTCGTCTTTGGAGCTTTTTCTAATTTCTCGGTTTCGCCCATTTTTGTCTCCTTCGCTATCTTAGACTATTTTGTTTCCTTGTGCATTGTATGTGTTCTGCAGAATCTACAATACTTTTTAGTTTCCATTCTGTCTGGATGAGCTTTCTTGTCTTTTGTCGTGTTGTAATTACGATTCTTGCACTCTGTACATGCCAGTGTTATCTTTGTGCGCACAACTTCCACCTCCATATTAATTCTTTGTTTTCTCTTTATGCCCAGGGTATTTTGCGACCTCCCTAAAAAAAGGCATAAAAAAAAGACCTACTTCCATCGCTAGTCTAATATATCACAATCAATATTAAGCGTCAACTAATTTTTTTATTTAGTCAACAAAAAATATTCTAACACTACATCTTGTACTTCGCAAGTCTTTTTTCCTAAAATCCTTGAAAGTAGTGACAAAACTTGTACTTTGTGCTAGTATGTTCTTATATAAATGGATTTTTATGCCCTCATATCATATATGATATTCACGGAAGAAAGGAGGGGACTGTTATGGCAGTAGTTGACAGTGCTTATCAGTACTATTTAAGTACTTATGCGAACTCTACTGTATCTCGTTATGACACGCACAAGAAAAGCCAGCTGCGTGACATTTATAATCAGATTGTAAAAATTAATAAAGATTCCCCTCTGTATAAGATTAAAAATACAAAGGATGTCACCAAGTATGCAATCGACATCAAAGAATCTGCCAGACAGTTGCAGAACGTCATTTCCTCTTTATCGGATGTAAATGGCGGCATTGAGGATGTTTTTTCAAAACGTATTGCCCAATCATCTGATGAAGATATCGTTACTGCGGAATACATCGGCGATGATACCGAGACCGCAAACGGTTTTGAAATTCAGGTTGAACAATTAGCCAGCAATCAGGTAAACTGTGGCAAATATCTGAATCCCGAACGTCTGGATATTCATCCGGGAGCCTATAGCTTTGACCTGAATACCAATTCCAACTCCTACGAGTTCCAGTATACCGTAGCAGATTCGGATAATAACCTTTCCGTATTGCGGAAGCTTACAAAGTTGATTCATTCGGCAGGCATTGGTATTTCTGCCTCTATTGATACAAATGAAGACGGACAGATTTCTCTGCGAGTTGCCTCTAAGCAGACCGGCATTAGTGAAACCGAGTCTTATCTTTTTGAGATTCTTCCATCCGGTGATTCTGCTTCCAGAACTGCTTTGCAGACTCTTGGTATCGGAGACGTTCATACAGAAGCCAGGAACTCGCGTTTTCTATTAAATGGGAAAGAACATTCTTCTTACTCAAATACCTTTACGGTAGATAATAAGTTCGATATCACCCTTCACGCGGTCAGCAAAGATGGAGAAGCTGCTGAAATCGGTTTTAAAGCCAATGTGGATGCAGTAGCCGACAACCTTCAAAAATTAGCAGATGCTTATAACCATATGATTGATATCGCGCATACACATGATGACACTTCAAATTCCAACAAACTGGTTCGTGATATCAGCAGTGTCGTCCGCAGTTATCATAATGAGTTGGAATCCATCGGCGTAAATCTGGATGCTGATTCTCATATTTCCATCGATCGCAGCCTTTTAGCAGACGCGGTTACAGCCGAAGATTCCAAAGAATCTTTTGACGTACTAAATCAATTTAAAAATGCACTTTGTGAAAAGACCTCAAATGCATACATTGATCCAATGAATTATGTGAATAAAATTGTTGTTGCCTATAAGAATCCGGGGCACAATTTTGCATCCCCTTATATCACTTCCATTTATTCTGGAATGATGTTAGACCGTTATTGTTAACCAAAAAGGACCGCCCATAAAAATGGGCAGTCCTTTTTATAATTTGAGGCAAGTGATGCTGTTGTCTCATCCTGCCTTTTCTACTGTCTTTAAAATTTCTTCGATACGATTTACATAAGTATGATGTTTCTTTACCTTCTGATATCCATTCTCTGCAATTGCTCTGCGCTCTTTTTCATGCGACAGGTAATATGCTGTCTTCTCCTTCAAATCTTCCATTCCGTCAAAGCAGACCAAATCTTCTCCTTCCTTAAAATAAAGAGGAATCTCTGCCTGATAGTTGGTTAAAAGGAATCCCTTAGCTCCCAGTACATCCCATATGCGAAGCGGAATACCGCTTTTTATATTTGGAATGGTAAAATTCAGATTTATTTTGGATTCCCGGAATACTTTGGGCATTTCACTCCAGTAATCCACAGAGCCCATGTAACGTACCCGTACCAAATCACTCACGTCACTATTACTGTATACATACACCTGAAACTGTTTTGACAATTCAATCAATGCTCTTCTTCGTTCCAGTTCCGCAATCTTAAATCCCAGTACCGTTGTCTGAAAAATCAAACCAATATCGGAGAAAGAGCCTTCGGATTTTTCCAGTTTGAAATATTGTTCCAGCTGCTCTAAGATATCCATGGTTAGCATCGGTTCAATGATATTGGCACCGCTGATATTCATCTGTGCTTCCATCACCGCATCAAAATAGCCCTGCAGATACGGTGGTAGCGTATGCTTTAGTTTGTCATAAGAGTTTCGCTCATAGAGGCTTCCGACAAAGGCTACATCCCCGGCATACACTTTTTTATCAATTCCTGACGGGTTGATTCTTCCATCGATAACTGCATCCATCCGATTCGTATCCACCGCCAGTGGCAGATACCAGATGTGTTCCACTCCCATCCCTTTAAATTCCAGATAATTGGTTTTATCAAAGGTGAAAATATAATTGCAGCTATGGAACACGGATTCATGATACATGCTTATCAATGGATTGTCGCAGGTCCAGGAGACATATTTCACTCCCAGTTCCTGACAAATGTTTGAAATCACCGCAAAGTAGTTTACGGTAAAAACCATGTCATAAGGGACCTTTTCCATCTGTTTTCTCAAAACAATCTCAAACTCCGGATCAATGTCATAATTGCCCAGCTTTTGCGTCAGGTTATCAACCATATGCCCCATCAGAAGAAAGGTTTCTTCAATGTCGCGATAATTGTAAGCCTTCCAACGATACATTAATATACGCATAATTTCTACTGTTTATTATCCATAAATTGCGGATCAATAAAATTAATTTTCTTCATGTTCTGATAATACTGATTGACTGCCTGCTGGCTCATACGCACATCTCTCACCTGCTTATGAATCTTGGAGAACTTCTGCGTCATCAAATCTTTGTTTCTCGCTTCCTGCACCTGAATCCGGTTGCTCTTTTCTGTAACCTTCTGAATCAGGGTCTGCATCTCCTTTATTTCCTCTGCGTATGCAGCGCGGTTTGTATTCAGTTCTTCTCTGACTCTTGTAAAGAGCTTATCAAAGCCGCTATCCAGCAAATCCAGCTGTTCAATATACTTTGCCTTTTCTTCTACGATGATATCAAAATCATCCGGATCAAGGTTTGGATCTTCCAATCCGCTTTTTTGTCTGTCATTCGCATCGATAATACAGTCCAACACCTGTATTTTCTTTTTTAAACTCTGAATCATAATGAGCAAATAATTTTCTGCCATCTGTTTTCTTCCTTAACCTTATTTAATCAAGCAGATTATTCAATGCCTCTAAGCTATCAACGCTAATCGCTTCTGCATTTTCCTTCTGTATCTGCATATACACTTCTTTTCGATAAATAGGCACATCCTTTGGCGCCTGAATACCGATTTTAATCTGGTCTCCGCGAATTTCCAATACGGTAATCTCAATATTATTATTAATTACTAAGGATTCCCCTTTTTTTCTTGTCAATGCCAGCATGCCTATTCACCTGCCTTTTCTTTTCTGAGCTTTAACAGCTCATAAATCATATATTTCACAGGCAAATCATCTTCTACGATAATCTGGGCACCTTTCATGGTATCAGAATTGATTACAATCGGTGCCTTTAAATTGATAGACATTTTTTCCAAATCTTTTGGAACAGTAACTGTTGTTAAAACAAACGTATTTTCCGGTGTCAATTCTCCTAATGGTTTTAAAATTTCATCGTTAATCGTTGGATTATAGTCTTCTTTAATAACAGTAGGGTCCATTACCGGAAATGCTGCCTCCGGTTCATCCATGGACTGCAGCCATTTGATTTTTCCACCGTTTTCTTTTTCCGCATCATAAATCAATGCGAAATGCTGCATATCCGGAAATCCTATCATACCACTTTCCAAAACGATAATTTTTTCATCCGGAATCTCAATTGCGCCAAACATTCTCGTATTTGCTTTCATTGTCTTTTCCTCCTGGTTTTTTAGCTGCCTCCGGCAGTCTATATTTTATGCCATACAGACATTCTTTTAAATATAATTTAATAACGTGTTCTGATTGATTTTACTAGCAGCCTGTAAGGCCCCCTGATAAGCCGTAAAAGCAGAAGTATAATCAATAATAATATCCGATAATTCTCTGTCTTCATTGGAAGATTTTAACTCTTCCACTGTCAGTTGCTGGTTTGACATTCGTGTTTCTGTCAGTTCAAGCTGATCTCCCTTGCTTCCTACCGTAGTAATTGCAAGCCGAACATCTGTCAGATAGCTGTCAAAATTGCCAATATAAGTGTTATATAGCTTCTTTAAATTGTCATCTGCATAATCAGCTTCTTTTTTCGCAGCATCCAGCCACTTCTGCAGGTTCTTTTGGTCCTCTTCCCCCGCGTATTCTTCCAATGCCATCATTGCTTCAATCTGATCCACTTTATCATGTGCGTCAATTGCATACTGTACGGCATCAACCATTTCATCCACATCACGACCGGCATCTGCATTAAATACATCCGATGCATTCGTGTTGATGGTGAGTGTCTGATTTGCAGCAATTGTATACTCGATATCCTGCGATATTTCTTTTCCGGCTCCGTCATATTTGGTATATACAATCGGATTGGCAGCATCTGTTACATCTTTACAGTTAAAATAATATTCCGGTCGAACCTCTCCTTTTGCAAAACCGCTCTTGGTATATGCAACTTTTAAGCCAAGGTCATTTGATTTTAGAGTATTGGAGACATTTTTCCCTAACAGTACCTCTCCTGTTTCTTTAATAACAATGACTTCATTCTCACCAATGCCCTTTGCGAAATCACCCGCATTTGTATAAGAAGCTTTCCAATCTTCTACTGTATCAAAAGTCTTTACAGACGCCTTTATATCGCCGCTTGCATCACTGCTTACCACTAAATCAGTCAGTGCTGTATAAATTAGGTTTCCGCCCGCATCTTTACTTCCATCCGTTACCGTAATATCATCTGCCGTAAAATCTGTGTCGTCATAAGCCATGCGAATTCGGTCACAGGCCATACGCTCCAATTCACCTATCGCAGTTGTATTCGCAACGTTAGCATCAGCAGGAACAACCGCTTCCCCTTTAAAATAACGATGCTCTTTCTCTATATCATCTGCGGAAAACACTTGTTCAATCTCATAAGTCGCATCTTCCTCTGTCATAAAAGTAAGCTTACTGTTTGTACGATAACCGGTAAAGACCGTACGTCCGGCATTGTCTGCATTTCCCTCTGCATACAGCTGCTCCCTTAATTTGGTCAATCCTGTCAAAATCGCTTTTCTGTCATCCGTTTTCAAAGTGCCGGTTGCACCATAATTACACTGGGTACGGATATCAGACAAAATGCTTTCCATGTTATTTAAAGCTGTTTCTGTTACCTCCAGCCAGGCTTCTGCATCCGGAATATTTTTTTCATAATATTGGTTAATCTCGCTTAAATTACTGCGAAGACGAAGTGCGCGAATTGCAACTACCGGGTCTTCCGATGGTCTGGAAATCTTTTTCTGGGAAGACATCTGATTATTCAGAGTGTTTACATTTAGCTTATTCGTATTAATATTGGATGCAGTCGTTCGTAGCATCATATTATTTGTAATTCTCATACAGCCTCCTATACTCCGGTCTCTAAAATAAGCCGGTCGTAGATTTCCGTCAGAACGGAAATCATCTTGGAAGAAAGATTATACGCATTCTGAAATTTTACTAAATTCAGTGCTTCTTCATCTTCATCTACACCTGAAATGGACATTCTCTGATTATCAATTGCATTTGATACATTTTCATAGTTTGTTGAAAAAATCTTTGCTTCCTCCGTGTCAACAGAGATATCCGATATCATGCACTGTAAGAAATCGTCTGCACCGCCACCACGATACATCACTGTGTCTTTCTTTAATAAAAGCAGTTTTTCTACAATATCGTATTGATCCACGTCATTCTTATTACTATTTTTTTTGGTCGCAATCAGGGAAGGATCCTTCACGCTTTCACTATCAATTGAAACGTATCGGCATGTCATTTTAAAATAACCGTTGTCAGCCCATGTGTGATATACATTGTTCGGTTCGACTGTAATAAAATCGATGTCTTCGCCACTAACGGTATTCTTTGCAGTAATAAACGAAAAATCTACCTTATCACCATTTAAGTTTTCGCCGCCCTTCATAATATCATTAAACTGCTGGGCAAAGCTGCGTAAAAACTCATTCATCTGTGCCAGATAGTATGGAACACCCTTAGCGTCAATGCTCTCGCCAATGGTCGCCTGTTTGTTTTCTATTTTTGCTCTTTCATCACTTGTCAGCGTTTCCTTTAGGTTAAAGGTATAAGAGACTACTTTTCCATTGCCATCTGTCGTGAAGGAAAAACCATCATACTCATAGTCTCTTCCATCAATCGTCAATACACCGCTCTCCGGCATTGTCATTGCTTCAACACTTGTAATGGAAAGTCCTTTTAACATGGTAATGGTATTTGAGGTTACACCCGTTACATTTCCCTTAAAGTTTTCTGCATTATTGCCATCACGAATATCAAGCAGTCCTTTTAAAGAACCCGCACTGTAATTGGAACCTGCATGAAATCTGCTTCCGGTATCTGCCCAGTATATATCATACATGCCTTCCATATCGGATTGATTCACTTTTTTATCACGCGCCACGCAGACAAGTTTATTATATTCATAGCTGTCTACTAAAGTCTGTCCATTGATCTTTACTGTATAGTAGTTGGAACCAAGCTGCATGTCCGGGAAGTGAGAATTGGTTATCGGAACCTCTGTCACCTCTGTCGGCACAATCGAAGACAACTCATCTACCAGTAAGGCTCTCTGGTCACGAAGTTCATTCGCATACCCGCCCTGAAGTTCTATGGTGTTAATCTGTTTATTTAAAATAGAAATCTTCTCTGCAATGGAATTAATATTTGCCACCGTAGACTTAACTTCTTCATTTACACTATCCTGAATTTCGCCAAGACCGATTGCCACACTATTAAAGTAAGTAGTAAAGTTCTGCGCCTGTGAAATAAACTGCTGACGCTTATTCAAATCACCGGCACCGGTTTTCAACGCATCCAATGCATTGAACATATTATTTAAGATGGTAGAAAATCCTTTTTCTGTATCATCATCAATAAAGTAATTCTCTATCTGCAAATTATAATTCAGCTTTGTCTGGTATAACCCCAGCGAGCTTTGATTTTCCCAATATTTGGTATCGTAGTACGCATTTCGCAGCTGTTTGATAGAATCAACCTGCACACCGGTGCCGGCACTACCATATTTTGCATAAACGCGAAGTGCGCTAGAGGCGCTCATATTTGCCGCTTGTCTGGTATAGCCCTCTGTTTTTACATTTGATATATTATTTGCAGTTGTATTTAACGCCGCCTGATAAGCACTTAGTCCCGAAGACGCTATCGTTAATCCAAAAAACTGTGATGGCATTTCAACTACCCCCTACGATTTTCAGCCAAGCTGTGTAATAATGTGTTCTATCATTTCATTTATTACGTTAATAAAACGGCTGGATGCATTGTATGCATTCTGGTATTTAATCATTTTGGTAAGTTCTTCATCTGAAGATACCCCTATCACTTGTGCCCGTTGGTTGTCCACTGCAGTTACCGTACCTGATAAACTGCTGGAGGTAGACTCATAAACAGAGCCCAGGGTTCCGAATGCTCCAATCATATTGGAATAATAATCCATAAAGCTGACGCAATTGGTATCATTCGGATTTAAAATCAAATCTTCTTTCTCCCACAATTCCACCAGTTTCTGTGCCATTGCGTAGTCCACTTCTCCATTCTGCGCAAGATGCGGAAACTTTGTCTCCTGTTCCAGTAAAGTATGATTTACAGATACACTTGCCATCGTATACTGCATCGTAGTATCTGTCTCGTCTTCCGGAACAAATTTGTAATAGGTCTTTCCATCTATCTCAATTTCTGTATACCGTTCTGTTCCGATACGCTGAAACAATTCCGTCGGTGGAAGAGTTTTGTCCACGCCCACCGGGCAGTTCTCGGCATCCAAAAAGAGTTCTCCTTTTTTAATAGTTACGCCGTCTATTGTGATTTCGTCTGCACCATTAAAATTAAAAATATTTTCCGCTTCCGTATTCGGACAAAGGGCATCATTAATTGCCGTAATAATTCCATGCACCAGCTGGTCAAGCTGTGCTTCTGCATCCAACATAACTGACATTCCGGTTGCAATCCGGTCAGCTGTAGATTTATTGTATGCATCTGCACTCAATCCTACAATGTCCGTATAGTTTGCCACTCTGTCACCACGAGCCAGAATAAGTGCCTTTAATTCTCCAATATCCGTATTCATCTCAGAAGAGATTTCTGTCGTATAAGAAAATACTTCATCATAAATTCCTTTTTCAGGCTCTGAAGACTGTGGCCAGTAGGGTGTAATGAATCCGGTAAGCTCATCTGCCAATTTGCCCATCTTATAGCATCTCGCCTCGTTTACAAACTCCATGCCTTCCACGCTTACCTTTACAATGCCGTCTACATCTTCTTTATATGAAATATCAACATAGCTTCCCAACTCATCCAGACAGTTATCACGTTCATCCCGTAACGTCATTGCAGTCTCTACGTGACTTGCTTCCACTGTCTTTATTTCTAAATTCAATTCATAGATTCTTTGTCCAAGCTCGTTGATACGGTCAATATCATCCGAAATCTGTTGATTAATGTTGGACTGGTAATCTTTTAATCCGGTATATACCGCATTTGCTCTGGAAACAAAAAGACTTGCCTTTTGAATCACCAGATTCTGTGCAACCGAATCATCCGGTGTCTTTGCAAGTTCCTGAAAAGATGTCCATAAATCCTTTAGGGAATTCTGAAAAGCTTCCCCCTCTAATTCCTGATAATAAGTGTATACTTCATTTACTGCTTCTGCCGTAGCCGCGTAAAATGCCTGTCGTCCGCTCTCGGTCCGATACGCCTTATCCAAAAAGATATCCCTCGCATGTACGACATCACCGATTTTCACGCCAAGTCCTGCCTGCTGATAACTAATGGATGCACTTGTATCAAAAATATTATAATTGCGGTCTGTATGTACTACCTGCTGACGTACATACCCCTTGGTATTTACGTTTGCAAGGTTGTTTGATGTTGTATTTAATGAATTTTGTGCGCTCAGCAACCCAGACGCACCTACATATAAACTTCCAAATCCATTAGCCATGGTAAATTACCTCCGATGCCACTACTGTTTGGCGTCAAATCCGCCCCCGCCCAACAAGTCACCTGTATTATAGGCATTCTTGTTATAATTGGCGGTCTCAGGTGCCTGCCGCATGCTTTTAAGCAGCGTCAGGTCAAACTCCACCATCTCTAATGCCTGTTTGAGAAGAACTTCATTCTGTTCATTCATGGTCCTCATCTTTGTTCCGGTAGTAAGCAGACGTTCTTTTATCTGTATCAGCTTTTCCTGTTCTTCCTTCTGTCCTTCCAGATAACCAATCATTTTCGTAATTGTGATTTCGCCCGGTTCCTTTCCCAAAACAGTGGCCATATCATTTAAGACTCTGGTTCTGCGTTTTGCAAGGTTCTGCAATACACTTGCAACATCGCCTTCTTTTTCCGTAATCTGTTCCAAAGTCGCAATGTCAGCCTTAATCACTGCTTCTCTTTTCTGCTTTCCAAGCTCTATCAGTCCCTGATATTGTGCTTCTTCTTTTTCTAAAACATCCAAAAGGTCTTCCATTAAACTAGCCAAAGTTCTTCCTCACTTTTACATTCCTAATGCATTGTATTTTTCCAATAATTTGCTTGCAAAATCTCCGTTATCAACATGATAATTACCAGCATCTACTTTTGCTTTTAAGCCTGCTACTTTGTCAGTTCTGATATCGGAAGATTCCTGTACTGCCTGCTTTGCGATTTGGAAATCGCGTCCAAAAGATGAAATCTGTACTTCATCACGGGCAGAAGAGGCACTTGCCGCACTTGTCACCTTACCGGTCTTATTCGTTTTGTAAATCTGTGCGATTTGATTGTAAGCATCTATACGCATATTAGGCATCTCCTTCCACATTAAATTATTATAGCTTTCACGTTATTTATCGGCTGATTTCGGCTTTTCCTTAGAGGTATTCAGAAAGTTTTCAAATTATGCGGTGCGATAAAAGTTGTAGAAATGTTTCTTCTTACATAATTTGCATTTCCGAAGTTTTAAAATAAGCAGAGTCACTTTTCAGAAAGAATTTTTGCACATGAAGAAAAGCAAGAAATACTACTTCTCTTTCGCTGCAAAATACGATGATTTATGTTCGCTAAAGGTTTGACAAAAATAAAAAAATGTCTGCATAGACACGGACATTTCCTCTTACAGCTTTCTTAGAACATCTTAAAGCCCCACTTTGATAAAACGTAATCCGGCGGACGACCCTTCTTTTCGGGAGCCGGATTTTATATCGATTTTGTCAAAGCGGGCCTTTTAGATGTTCTTAGGAAGGTGTAACGGAATGTTCGTGCTATGTCAGACATTTTTTTATTTTTGTCAAAGCCATTAGTGTACATAAAATGACATTGCAGCGAAAGAGAAGAGAATTTCTATACTTTTCTTCAAAGTGCACAAACTTCTTTTCTAAAAAGGGACTCTCCTTATTTTCTAAAGCATTGAATATGCGAATTATGCGAAAAGGAACATTTCTGCAACTTTTATCGCTCCAGCGAAATAGCATTTAACATTTCTCCGGTTCCTTTTTCATAAGTAATTACCACTCTATCACCCACATTTAAGATTGTCGCAAGCGGATATTCACGTCCGTTAATCAGATAATATACCGCCTGATTTTCCAGACGGATAAAATACCAGGTATCGCCATCCATTACCGAAGAACGAATTTCAGCCACATTACCTCTGACTTCAGCCGTCTCAATTTCCGGTTCCGGAGCCACTTGTGTAATACCATTCTTAATCATCAGTTCCGCATAATTATCCTGACATTCTTCAACTGTTGTACCTGTCGCAACAATCTGATACTGGCTGACATTTACCATAGCATACATTTTTACCAGCTGGGAAGCATCCTTTAAAGCCATAAAGTAGGTCGGCTCCCCACCTAAATTCAAAAGGATTGGGAAGGTTGCTGTATAGCTGAACTGCTGCACTGCACCCTGTGCCGAACGCATGCCGGCTTCCTCGTTTGCTCCTGCACACGGATAGTAACGAGCTTCCTTCGTACGCTGATTTACCAGCATAAAACCAAGGTTACTTTCATCGCCTCCTACCGAGGTCACACCGGTATATACCCATACATCGTCATCCATCGCAATGTAGTTATAGCCGGAAGTTGTTTCGGTACAACCGCTCTGTCCAAGCATAGAGTTCCAGAATCCGCCCTGATACAAGCCGTAGTAATCATACTGTTCCATAATCAGGCTTGCACTGCAGACACGGTCAACCCAGGTCGGCACCTCTTCCATGTCATAATATTCGTGTTCACCTGTCAGTGCATTTACAAGTACTGCACCGACTACGTCCGTTCCGCCAAACAAGCCAATCGTCTTATTTACAACGCTCGCGCACCAGTATGGTGTGCCGTCTTCATCCACTTCAAAGTTTACATCATAAAACATTTTTGTCGGATAGCAAAAACGCAAATATCGGTAAATATTCCGGTTAAAAATCTCTGACGGAGAATATTTCATTCCGGTTTCCGTTCTGCAAACCGTTACTTCCTGTGTTACCATGTCAATCAACAGATACGCCGGAATACCTTCCTTCCGGTTCTTAAACCACTTTATTACATCTCCATAATTTAAGTATGTGGCACGTACCGGTCTGTCCTGATAATTAATCTGTGCAGAATTGGTATCTACCTCAAACTGAGACACCAGGTCTGACAGCTCACCCATTTTTTTATTTGCCAGTGTATTTGCTGAATGGCTGTCTAGCATCGGAATCTGTTCCCATGTTACTTCCTGCACTTCTGCCGAAAAATCTCCCGTCTCAAACGGAAGCAGTTTTGCATATGATTTTGCACGGAAGAAAACACTTCCTGCCAGGCTTCCGACAATTGCAATGGCAATCAGCAGTACAACTGCGGCCACCGGAATGGTACATTTTTTTATCAAATGCTTAAAATAATCCTTCACATTCGTTGCACGAAATCCTGTAACCACCAGGTTCGCACCGCAATATACCACGCAAAGAATAAAGATAAAGCTGTAAAACTCTGCAGAATGCAGGTTGATTGCAGGTAGCTGCAGATAAAAATAAATCAATCCTACGAGCACTGTCAATACAATACTAATTAACATATCAATTCCTCCCTCATATCATTCAGATTTTAGTTCTATTAAAACCAGTTCCGGTGGATTATTCACGCGAAACGGGATAATGCTCTGTCCAAGGCCGCGGCTGACTACCATGTTTGTAGTATTTTTAGTATATAAGCCTGCATCGTATTCCGGGATGATTCCCTGCGACGGACCAAAGATTCCTCCGATGACTGGCAGGCGGAACTGACCTCCATGAACATGTCCCGATAATACCACATCTATGTCATGCTCACAATACAAATCAAAAAGTTCCGGGCGGTGGGACAAAAGCATGGTAAATGTCTCCCGCTCTGTATCCTTCAAAAGTCCTGTCAGCACCTCGCCTATGACAGATTCCATTTTGTGTTGTTTATCCGTTGACAGTTTAAAACGCGGGTCATCGATGCCAAGTACAATCATTTCTGTACCGTCTTTTTCTAGTGTTACTTTTTCATCCCTCAGCACAAGGACACCTGCTTTTCGCATTTCCTCTTCTAACTGTGCATATTCTTTTAATCTGGATTCATGATTTCCGGTCACATAATAGCATGGTACAATCTGCACTGCCTGCTGCACAAAATTTAGTACTTTTTCCACGCTGGTTCTTCTGGAATCCAGTAAGTCTCCTGTGATTGCAATCATATCCGGCGCTGCCTCTACAAGCAGTGTAATCAACTTCTCATTGTTTTCTCCAAATTCGTCATTATGCAAATCTGATACCTGAGCGATCCTGTATCCGTCAAAGGCTCCCGGAAGGCGTTCACTTTTTACTGTTATTGTCGTTAGCACAATCCGTGAATTGTCCCACGCAATCCATCCAGCAAATGCCAGCACTAGTACTATGATTAAAATTTTCAAAATCATTTTTCCTGTCTTACTCATTCTTTTACTTCTTTAATATGTTTGTTTGTAACTGTTCAGAACAGGTCGAAGCACTTGCTGCTGAGACCGTAAGAACATGATTCAGGAGTGAAAAAATCCCATCGTCGAAGACGATTTTCATGGATTTTTTCATCGTGACTGTGAAGGTACTGAGCAGTTACGTTTGTTTATTGTATTACTATACCCGACCTTGTCTCCTTTTTCAATGAATTAGGATATGAGTTAAGAAATATTTAATAATAACAGACTAATACATACTTTCCAATTTCATTTCAACCGGAAGCAGCAAAAGGTATCCTGTCAATCCATATATCACACCAATGAAAGCCATTGGCATCGTTATGCTTAACGCCTCCAGAAAAAGAGAAACACTTTCCCTCACATATATCATTGCCATAAATCTTACGCAGCTTACTAACAGTCCCATTACTAGCCATGTCTTACTTACCAGTTTTACCGCTGCTTTTGCACGTAGCATCTCCTCTTCTGATACATTTTTTTCCTACCGCAAGAACGAATGCCGTTCCGAAATCACCTGCAAACTTTGTTCCTGTCAAAAACAACGCCATAACCACCACCATTGCAAATAATGCGGTTTTATCTAATAATATCCAATTCATACTCATTCCCATATTTGATAGGATTGTATACCAAAGTCCAAAGCTTACAGCCGCTCCTATAATCAAGAGCATCCATATTGAATTACGCTTCTTATGTTCCTCCGTCTCCTTGATAAACTTCATCATATTTTCCTCCGCCTTTTGGGAGTAAGTCTCCTCAGACAGGCGCTCACCGGTAATAAATTCATTGATATTAATCTGTAAAGCCTGACATAGTGGCGAAATGAGAGAAATTTCCGGCATTCCTTTTCCACATTCCCACTTTGACACCGTCTTGTTACTCACCCCTATCGCATCTGCTAATTGTTGCTGTGTTATCCCCTGTTCTTTTCTTGCCTCGCAAAGAAATTTGCCAATTTTTTCTTGCTTCATACTATCCACTCCCTTCTTTAGTTTTACCTTAGCAAACTTCTTTTTACTGTACAACTTTTTCCCAGTAGAATTAGTGTCTACGCATCGTGGAATTCCGACGATTGGCGAAATATTTTTCCGACGATTGGCGTTGCCCAATTAATTAAATGTTATTTCCAAATATGCTGTTTCAACTGCCGGCACATAATATGCCACGTAGGTATTCAAATCGTTTTCCCGCTTTTTGGCCGGAACTTCTACCCAGAAGCGATAATACGGCTTGTAATCATCGATAAAGCTCATATAATATACCAGCTCCACATCCCGAACATACTCTAAGCCCGGAAATTCACTTTCATGATAGGTTGTATCAAACCTTCCATCAGCCAGGAGTTTCGTTGCCTCTTCTACGGAAATAATCTCATATTCACCAAGAACCGGCGTTCTGTCTCTACGGTTAATATCCATATAGCTCATTTCACCCTCATTGCTTATCCAAAATTTTACATATTCGAAATGATAATTCAACAAGGTTTCTACTGCCGTATCGCCTTTATCGTAAATGCGAATTTCGTTACAATTACGTACCGCATCAAATGAATAATCACCATCCGCAATCGCAATTTGTGGATTCTTCATCTGGAATAATTCTTTGTATTCTCCGATCAAATATTCTGCCAGTTCATAGGTTTCTTCCCTTGTAGCACTATTTGTTGCATGATACTCTTTTGGAAAACTGACTTCATTCAGAAAGTGAATGCGCATTTGCATATCACCGTCCACTCGAATTTCGATTTCTCCATTACTGATACTAACATATTCTCTTTTTTCTTCCGGTTTTATATCCTCCATACCGAAAAATGTTGCCACTTCTGACGTCCAAGACAGCATTTCATCGTATCGTTCCTTCTCAATTCTAATATTCCGTGAGTCACTTACTGCATATATAGAATGATTTTCAATGACCGGCAAAGTCTCTATCTCATCCGTCTCATTCCATGGATTACCAAGCTCCGGCATCTCATAAGCCATGATTCCCTGAAATCCCATTCCATCAAAAAGCATCGTAAAATCAAGCACCGGTCGCTTTTCTATCTGATTTTGGCTTTCCGTTTCGGCAATTTGTGTTTCCTCCACCTGCGTTTCACCCGCCCGTATTTCGTCATCCTGCATTCCACCCGGTTGCACATCCGAAGGGCCTTTCGCCCTATCAGGTGTAAGCTTTTGATCTGTCAACCGTGCAATACCAACTAACAGTACCAAGCTGGCGGCAAGTGCTGCATACCTTATCCATCCTCTTTTTTTCACAGATTTCTTCTGCCCTGCCTCCTCTATCAAATCTCCATCAATCTGTCCGATTGCACGAAATAATATTTCCTTCCTCATATCCAGACGCCCTCCTTTTCCAAATAAGCTTTCAGTTTTGCCCTGATGCGAAAAAGTGAGGTTTTTATTTTACTTTCACTATAGCCAAACTCCTCGGCTATCTGTTTGATTTCCTCGCAGTACCAGTATCTGCGGATAAAAATCATTCTTTTTTCCAAATCCAGGTTTCGTAAAAAAGTGCTGATATGAGCTGCAATTTCTTTTTCTTCAATTTCCCGGTGCACATCACTTTGCGCCGGAAGTACCTCTTCCAATTCCGATAAAAGCAGCGTCAGTTCGGATGGAATCCGTTTTTTTGCATGCTGCTCCTTATAGCGGTCAATCGAGAGATTTCTGGTAATCGCACCCAAAAAAGCCTGAAAATAGGTAGGTTTCTGTGGCGGAATACAGTTCCACGTATTGAGATAGGTGTCATTCACACACTCCTCGGCATCCTGTGAATTATACAAAATACGGTATGCAATCTGGTTTAAAAGTTTTCCGTATTTTGCATCGGTTGCCGGAATCGCTTTCTGATTTCTATCCCAGTATAAGCCAATGATTTCTTCATCCTTCATAACGTCCCTCCTTTTTCGCCTCTACCTATTTAGACGGCAAAAGAGGCTGCCGGGTTACATGTACTTCCACTATAAAGGACTTTCCCTGTTTTTTCAATGAACTCACCATAAAACCTACTCCGCATTGTAAGTTTCATGTTATAATACTCTTATATAAAGTTCATTTTTACGAAGGAGGGGTTTTACTAATGAACAAATATCCACATTTATTTTCACCAATTAAAATCGGTAACACTACCGTAAAGAACCGTATTTTCATGCCGCCGCTTTCCACGAATCTTGGAAACAAGGGCTATGTAACCGATGAGCTGGTGGCACACTATCGTGCCCGCGCCAAAGGCGGTGTCGGCTTATTTGTAACCGAAGTTGTTACGGTTGAGCCGACTTATGTTTACCTGCCGGGTGACATGTCCATCCATGACGATTCTTTTATTCCGGGATGGAAGAAATTAGTAGATGCAGTGCATGAATATGATGCAAAAATTCTGCCACAGCTTTTCCACCCTGCATACATGGCATTTCCGATTCCGGGTACACCACAGTTAATTGCTCCTTCCAATGTGGGACCACACTATGCAAAGGAAGCGCCACGCCCGGTGACCAAGGAAGAGCTAAAAACCATCATTCGTCAGTTTGGCGAAGCAGCAGGTCGTGTAAAACAGGCAGGTGGCGACGGTGTCGAAATCCATGCGGCTCATGCGCATGGTCTTCTGGGCGGCTTTCTTTCTCCACAGTATAATAAACGTACAGATGAATATGGCGGAGATATCAACGGACGTCTGCGCCTCACCTTAGAAGTGATTGAAGAAGTGCGAAAAGTCTGCGGAGAGGATTTCATTATTGATGTGCGAATCTCAGGTGATGAATACAGCGATGGTGGTCTTAACATCAATGATATGATTTATGTTTCCAAGCAGTTGGAAAAAGCCGGGGTGGACATGCTCCACGTTTCCGGTGGAACTACAATCGCCCGTGGAAGCTCCATTCCTGCTCCGGGCACCAAGCTTGGTACACATTCTGCACTTTCAGAAGAAATCAAAAAATATGTACATATTCCGGTGACAAGTGTAGGACGTATCCTAGAACCTTGGTTTGCAGAAGAGATGATTGCAAATGGAAAGGCAGATGCCTGCATGATTGGACGTGCAAATCTTTGTGATCCGGAGTTTGTAAATAAAGCGATGGAAGGCCGCGACGAAGATATTCGTCCATGCATCGGCTGTCTGCGCTGCTTAAACGGAATTATGTTTGGCAAGCGGGTATCCTGCACCATGAATCCTTCTTTTGAATTGGAAAATGAAGATAACGTTCCACTCGCAGAAGAAAAGAAAAATATCCTTGTTATCGGTGGTGGTCCTGCCGGCATGGAAGCTGCCTACATTGCGAAGAAACGCGGGCATCATGTTGTTCTGTGTGAAAAACAGAGTGAACTTGGCGGTCTTTTACGCCTTGCGGCAGTTCCAATCGGGAAACAGGATTTAGCCAGAGTGATTAAATTCATGCGTCGCAGATTGGAAGAAGTGGACGTTGAAATCCGTCTGAATACAGAAGTAACTGACGAGATGTTACAAAATGAATTTGCAGGCTATGAAGTGGTTGCTTCCACCGGAGCAGCTCCGATTGTAATAAAACCATTTACCGGCTTTAAGCAGTGGATGACGGCAGACGACATTTTGGCCGGACGTGCTTTCCCGGGACGTAAGGTGGTTATCATCGGCGGCGGTTCTGTTGGCTGCGAAACAGCGGATTACCTGGCTCCTATTGTAAATGACAGATTCCCGCGCAACCGTGACATTACAGTCATTGAGATGGCGGATGAAATCATGTTAAAAGAAGCCGGTGCGGTTCGTTCTAATCTGGTTCTTAGAATGATGAAAAAAGGCATTCATATTATTACAAAGGCAACGGTAGACAGTGTAGAGGAATCTGCAATCCACTATACACAAGGTGGCAATTCTTATGTGATTGATGATGCCGATACCCTTGTGTTTGCAGCCGGCTACAAGATTGACCCGGCTATGGAAGAGATGCTAAAAACTGCCGGAGTTACCTATCATATGGTTGGCGATGCCGGTACTGTAGGCAATCTTAAGGATGCTATTTCAACCGGATATGAGACTGCTAGAAAGCTATAAAACAGATTGTTTAAAGGCCTGCTCAAGTTGAACAGGTCTTTTCTTTTTCTCTTTCATTCCTATTGAAGGCATAGTTATATTTATGATTCAAGAATATTTCTTTTTTATTTCTGGGAAACTAACCTCGAAAGGAGGTTTCCCATGCTTATCGAAAACAAACAGCAACTAAAAGTTCTTGCAAAATGGCTGATTGGCATTTTTGCCTCCTGTATTCTGATTTACCTTAGCGTGCGCCACATTGATGTCGTTGCGGCTGCTTTTGCATGGCTATTAAACCTCTTTCTTCCGATTATCTGGGCTCTTGCACTTGCCCTTATTTTTAATGTACCTATGCGGTCAATCGAGAAAAAACTTTTCCCGAAAAGCAAAAAAATGCGGTTTCTTAGAAGACCGCTTGCAATTGTACTCTCTTTTCTGTTTGTTTTTGGCTTGTTCATTGGTTTGGCATTTTTAGTAATTCCCGCCTTTATCGAGGCAGTTATCATTGTCGGAAACAATCTCATGCTACTTTTCAAACAGCTTCTGGATGCAGATGGAAATATCATTTTCTCTCGCCTGCCCTTCTGCAGCTGGATGGAAAATTATAGTATTAACTGGGAAGATTTGAATCTGCAAATCAGGCAGCGGACCGGAGCCTTTCGGGACCAGTCGGTAGATATCGCCATATCAACACTTGTATCTCTTGTCAATGTTGTTACTGACTTTTTTGTTGGGCTGGCAATTTCTATATATCTCCTATATCATAAAGAAAAATTAAAACGGCAGACCAAACATCTGATTCATGTTTGGCTGCCGGAACGTGTCGGTCAGAATCTTATCCACATTTCTGCTGTTTTTGCCTCTACCTTTCAACATTTTATTGCTGCGCAGGCAATAGAAGCGTTCATTTTGGGAGTCCTCTGCATGATTGGTATGTTTCTTTTGAGGCTTCCTTATGCCGCAATGATTGGCGCTCTTGTGGGTATCACAGCACTATTGCCCATTATTGGTGCCTACATCGGTGCCATTGCAGGTGCATTTGTGCTGTATACCATATCACCCTATAAAGCACTGCTATTTCTTATTTTTTTATTCGTTCTCCAACAATTAGAGGGCGACTGGATTTACCCAAAAGTTATCGGAACAAGAATTAACCTGCCTCCCATCTGGGTACTTATTGCCATTACCATTGGTGGAAGGCTTTGTGGCATTCTTGGTATGTTTTTTGGTGTACCTGTATTTTCTGCCGCCTATTCTCTTTTAAAGGAGGCTACCAGAAAACGCCAGGCTCTGCTGAAAGAAAAAAAGAATTAGAAGTTCTGCACTCACTACAAAATCTTCTGCATATTCTGTTTGATTTTTTCTGACAGATGCAGATACTGCTGCACTTCTTCCTCGGAAAGGCCGGCCAGTTTTGCTGTTTTTAATTCAGTCTGAATTAGCTTTAATTCCTCTAATATCGGTTTTGCTTCCGGATAAAACTTTGCAGTAAGGACTTCCTTGCCACGTTTTTTTGTCACACGTACGAAACCTCGTTGTGCCAGATGCTGCAATGCAATCGTCACATTACTGTATGAGACGCCCGAAATTTCTGCCAGTTCTCTTCTATCCTTGCATGCGACATTTGCACAGAGACATAGCAATATCCGCATTTCATTGATGCTTAATTCATAGCGGATTGCTGCCGGTTCCATATAATAATCCAGCAATTTTCGGTCACGGTATGCATCCATTAAAACACCATCCGCATCAATTGCAGCCTGACTGGTTTGGATACGTTCCTCTCCCAGCTTCTTCGTCCCCGGCATAACCGTTGGAAGTACGGTACCATCCGATGCAGAATCCACCAGAAAACGATAAACCTGCAGCCGCTTTTTCTGGTACTCTTCTTCGGTGAGCACCTGTTTATAAAAATCTGTATAATATTCAAACAGCATCAGCTTCATTTTCACCGTTTTGGTAATACTCATACCCTGACTGGCAAGTGAACCCTTTGTCCGCACATAATAATAGATTGGCACCTGAAGCACAAACAGCTTCTCGCAATAGCGGATATACTCCAGATTAAACAGAAAATCCTCACACCAGCTCAGTTTTTCATCCATCCGCAGCTTATTCTTCTCTATGATATCTCTGCGGAAAAGCTTGTTCCACAATACGCCATAGTAAAAGTCAGCAGGATTCTCCATCATTTCCTCTGCAAAAGCTTCCCGGCTTAAAACTCCCTCACCTTCAATCGCACCTTTATGAGAAACACGTTCTCCAACCACGCGATAAAAGTCTGCAATTACCATATCGCAGTCATGCTGTTCTGCCGCCTCTACCAAAAGCTTCGTTGCATTCGGCGTAATCCAGTCATCACTATCTAAAAACTGCAAATATTTTCCTTCTGCCAAATCAAGCGCCATATTTCTGGTCGCAGATACACCGCTGTTTTCTTTATGGATGACACGTACTCTGGTATCTTTTGCAGCATATTCATCACAGATAATTGGAGATTCATCTTTACTTCCGTCATCCATTAAAAGAAGTTCAAAATCGGTGTACTCTTGATTTAAAATACTGTCCACGCAGCGGGCAAGTGTTTTACTCGCATTGTAAATTGGAACGATAATACTTACCATAGGCTTCATCGTATCTCCCCCTTATTAAGCTATTTTTTCTAAACGCTCATGCATTACAGCCATAAGCACTAAAATCACCAGTAAAAATACCGGGAATAATGCAATACTGATGTGATTTGCAATTAATCCAAAAAATGGTGGCATGAGACAGGTTCCTACATAAGCACATGCCATCTGCACACCGATAATTGCCTGAGATTTATCCGCGCCGAAGTGCTCCGGTGTAGAGTGAATCACGCATGGATAAATCGGTGCACACCCAAGTCCGACAAGAACCAGTCCCACAAAGGCTACCGTCACTCCCAGCGGGAGTAAAATTGCTGCCGCCCCCAATAAAATAATAGCTTCGCCAATCCGAATCATCTGAGCATCAGAAAACTTCATTGTCATAAATCCGCTAACCGCCCTGCCGATCGTAATTCCTGTATAGAAAAGCGTAGCCATCTGTGCAGCCATTTCTACAGTTACTCCATGATGGAGTACCAGATAACTTGCTGCCCAAAGCCCTGCGGTCTGTTCCAGTGCGCAATAGCCAAAAAACATTACCATAACTTCCTTTGCGCCGGGAATATGGAATATTTCTTTTAGCGTAAGCGGTTTATCGGATACCGGCTCTCCATTCTCTGTTTCTCCTGCGTTCCGTTTTTTCCAAATCGGAAGGCTAAGAAACAGAATTGCGGTAAGTATCATCTGAATCATGCCCACATAGCGGTAACCAGCATTCCAGCTTGCCCCACCGGTCAGCACATAGCCCATGATATGCGGTCCTGTTGCAGCCCCAATTCCCCACATGCAATGTAGCCAGCTCATATGCCGGCTGGCATAATGCAACGCTACATAATTATTGATAGAGGCATCTACACCACCCGCACCAAGTCCATAGGGAATTGACCATAAACATAATGCAAAAAATGAATGGCTCATGGAAAATCCAAATAGTGCAACAGCTGTCATCATAACGCTTACTGTCGTCACAATTCCCGTTCCGAACCGCCTTGTCATCCGATCACTCTGCAGGCTGGAAACAATGGTGCCCACCGAAATAATCATGGATACCAGTCCTGCATAGGATACCGGTACACCAAATTCTAAATACATGGTCGGCCATGCCGCTCCAAGCAAGCCATCCGGCAATCCCAGACTGATAAATGATAAATATATGATAAATAAAAGTAAATGTACCATGTTGCCTTCCTTAGTTTTTCTTTTTTCTTACAAAACGAATCTGACAGATATCATCGCCGCGTGCAATCGTAGAGGGAAGCTCCAGTTCACATCCAAAGTGCACGATGCTAACTGCTCACGAATGGCTACGATTAACGGATTCTTTATCTTTGGTTCGTTTTTGATGCTCATATAAAAATCTCCCTTTCCCATATTAATAACATTATAATCTATTTTTTTGCATAATACAAAAGGAGATTTCGGTTTTCCCAAAATCTCCTCTTTCTCATTCAAAGCAATATTAATCTGTATTATTTTCCTGCCTTGGCCTGTTCCAGTTTTGTCTGACGACGATTCTTTACTTCCTCTGACATCGGTTTAATATCTCCTGCTGCTGTCAATGCCATCTTGGTAAGAAGTGGTCCTACGATTTCATAAACTAATACGGCAAATAAAGTAATGTTTCGAATCAGATTTCCCTCTGTTCCAAGCTGCATCGCTGTGGTACACATTCCAAGAGCAACACCTGCCTGTGGGAAAAGTGTAATTCCTAAATACTTGCAAATCTGTGGTTCACATTTGGTTGCCTTCGCACTTGCAAATGTACCGGTGTATTTTCCTAAACAACGGAAAATAATGTAGATAACACCAATTCCTACGATTGCGATATCTGTAAATACACTAAGTTCCAATTCTGCACCGCTGATAACGAAGAATAATGCAAATAGCGGAGAAGTCCACTTATCGGCAGCCCCCATTAAATCATGCGACAACGGACAGATATTACAGAATACCGTTCCTAACATCATGCATACAAGTAAGGAAGAAAATCCAACGTGTACAGGTCCAATGTTAAAAGACATCATAGACAATGCAACGGTCATAAATACGAAAGCAATTGTCATATTCAAACGATTTGTATTGGAGTTAAACATTTTTTCCAGCTGTGTCAAAAGCCAGCCCATGAACGCTCCCAGTAAAAGGGAACAAACAATTTCCACCAATGGATTTACGAGAATAGAAATCAAATCAACCGTTCCACTGACTAAGGTCTTTGCAATACCAAAGGAAACTGCAAATACCACTAAGCCCACTGCGTCATCCAATGCTACGATTGGAAGAAGCAAACTGGTAAGAGGTCCCTTTGCTTTATACTGTCTTACAACCATAAGGGTTGCAGCCGGTGCTGTTGCTGTAGCAATCGCGCCTAATGTCAAAGTCTGCGCCAGAGTCAGTTTTTCCGGCATCATCAGATGTACTGCAAGCAATGCCAAATCAACAAATAAGGTTGCAACCAATGCCTGGAAGATACCGATGACAAATGCCTGCTTTCCGATTTTTTTCAAATCACTCAAACGGAATTCATTACCAATGGAAAATGCAATAAAGCCAAGTGCTACCTGTGATACTAAAGAGAGCACACTTACTTCATCCATCGTTGTGAAGCCAAGTCCCTCAATATGTAAGGCACCAATGCAGTATGGTCCAATCAACACACCAGCAATCAGATATGCGGTTACAGATGGCAGTTTAAATGGCTTAAATACTCTTGTCATAAGTAACCCTGCTAAAAGGGCTACTGATACAGATAATAAAATATTCATAACATTTCACACTCTTTTCCTCAAAATAAAGTGCGCCAGACAACCTTGCCTTTAAGCGCAAGCTATATCTTACGACTAATATATGTGAAAATCAATGACGAAGGTACCAAAAATCACGGCGTTTTTCAAGAAAAATTGGGTAAATTTCTAGTGGTTTTCCTTAAATATAAGGCAGTAAAGCCTACGAGTTCAATCACAATTAGTATTCCCAAAGCCATACTAATCCTGTCGCGTATAAAAAGCACCCTGTTCCAGTCTTCCTTTAAGTAGAGCTCTATCGGCATACCTTCCTTGGCATCATAGCGAATATAATGATAAAAATTTCCCTCAGCATATTCAAATAGTACTTCTCCGTCTTTTCCTAAAGCCTGTGCCAAAGGCTCCTCCGCCTCTTCCTGCTCTGTTTCCTCTCTGACCGGTACGATAGTGACATCCCAGCCATCTGCATAATAGTTGTCCGTATTTTCTTCCATATAAAGTTGGAACTCTTCTACTGTCTCAAATACAATCGGTTTTACAATAATAGCCGGGGCCAGATTATAAATCACGCCGCTGATTATCCCTAGAACAATCGCAATAGCCAGCGCCGTCTTTAAAGCTTTCTTTAATAATTTCTTGTCCTCTTTCATCCATACCCAATATGCTTCTTCCATATAGAGCGTTTCCTTTTTTGCAAATCTTTCCCGAATGCAGAAAGCGTAGATTGCATACACAATTACCAATGTAATCCCTGCAAATAAAAGGCCATAGCCAAGCCAAGTTCCAAAGCTCAGTCCTGTATATCCACCCTGACTAAATATCGCTAGTGGCAAAAAGAATGCAAAAAGGCTTAAATTAACTGCTATTACCCCAACTGCCAACCTTTGCATTTTTGTATTTGCTTTTTTCATAAGGAGCCTTTGATTCTCATCCTCTTCTAACATTGGTAAAAGCTTGCTTCTCAACGCACACATTTGAAAAATAACGCTGATTAGCAGAAAGATACTTCCCATACAAAATCCTAAAATTCCCCTGGTAAAACCAAGATTACAAATGATTGCTGCAATCAAGCCTCCAAGTGCAATTCCTATCGATACAAAGCTCAAGTTTTGATACTTAACAAGTCTGCCATGAAGCATGGCTTTCAACTGTTTCTCACTTTTTACTTTCTGCTTTGCGGATGTCGTTTCATCTTCTGCTTCAGTCTTATTATTTCGTTCTCCACGCAGCTATTCATCTGTCGTAATTCCAAATATCTCTGCAATAGCCGGAATGAGTGAAAGCTCCGGTGTACATTCCTCACATTCCCAGCGGCTCACCGTCTTGTCTGATACATACAGCCTATCTCCAAGCTCCTTCTGTGTCATTCCATTTGCACGTCTTAATGCTGCTATAAATTTTCCAATGGTTTTCTTTTCCATCGCTGTTCCTCCCTGCTGTCGGCGGTACCTGCCAGTTCATCTTTTACATTGACATTCTCTCATTTTGTCAGGAAAAATACCACCATTGGATGTGAGAATTTCTCTCGAAATGCGAGAATTTAAGTAACAGTGCGGTTGCATGCAAGTGTGCTCCAGCTTCGCTGGACACACTATATAAAAGGAGCAATGCAAAACATTCGCATTGCTCCTAAACTTTCTTATCGTACTACTTCAATCGCATTACACTCACTATAATCCGTCATTAAAATCTCTGCCGGAATTGTCCGTGCCTTATTTACGATTTTCTCTAATTTCTCTGAAACATCATCCGTGTAGAATTTCTCACCGCACTGTACACATTCCATTGTTGGAACATCATTTACAATCAATACCGTACCATCCAATGTAACCAAATATTTATCTAAAATATTTTTTGTTTCTTTTCCTTTACAAAATGCACACATCATTTTTCCCTCCTTGTCTTCATGTCTGCTTGAAATCTACTCTCATCGGGACAATACGTTGTTATGACATTTAAAATTCTAGGAACTCCGTCACTTATGCTAACTACAACATGTAAAACCCTTTCATCTTCTGCATATCCAAATATCAGACACGATGGGTATGGATAATCATCAAGATACTCCTCAATAATTTCACCATTCATGATACAACGTTTTATATCATCTCGGCTAATTTTACGTTGTACCATTCGTTTCTCTACATGCTCTGTCCAAACAATTTTTCCTTCTGCACACAGAGCCTGTACTTCGTTAATATTCATCCGTAATTCCTTTCTACTCTCCCTGAAAGAAAATCACATATGAATTATACCATTCCGTAATGCAAAAAGAAACCTTCATTTCATCACTAGTTACTATTGTGTAAGAGTTCTTCCGCAGAAATTCCAAAAAGTTTTGCCAGTGCCAACAGATTTGAAGTACTCGGATCAGATGTACCACTTTCCCACTTTGAAACAGCCTGCCTGCTTACTCCGATGCTTTCTGCAACAAATTCTTGTGTCATCCTACATCTCATTCTGTTCTCTTTAATTGCTTCTCCCAATGATTTCTTAGTGGTTGATTTTTCTTTTCTTACCTCGGAAGTCCTTATATACTTGCGAAGCGCTTTAATTAATAATACAACAATATGAATAAGTATTCCAAAGGTCAAAATTCGGATTGCGATTAATATTAAAGTTATAAATAGCGTCAAGGTCATAGATTATTTTCTCCGCCTTCATTTTGTAATCTGTAATCACAGTATAACAAAGTAAGGTAGGTTGCTGCCAGCAATTATCACGCAACTTTAAGTTGCATAATCAAAAGAATCATATATTATCCCAATGCAACATCAAGCGCCATCATTAATGTAAATCCTACTGCGAAAGAAAGAACTCCTATATTGGAATGATTTCCTTCTGATATCTCCGGAATTAACTCCTCCACCACTACATAAATCATTGCGCCAGCTGCAAAACTAAGCAAATATGGCAAAATAGGTACAACAATGCGGGCTGCCATAATGGTAAAGATTGCACCAATCGGTTCTACAATTCCGGATAATACTCCCAGTCCAAATGCTTTTGCTTTACTTTTCCCCTCCGCTCTTAATGGCATAGAGATAATTGCACCTTCGGGGAAATTCTGGATTGCAATCCCTATGGATAATGCAAATGCCCCCATAAGAGTCAGGGAAGTATTTTTTTCCATCAAACCGGCATATACAACGCCGACTGCCATCCCCTCCGGAATGTTATGTAACGCTACTGCCAAAACCAACATCGTCGTTCTTTGCAATTTTGATTTTGGTCCCTCTACCTCATTGCTATTTAAGTGCAAATGCGGAATCAGATGATCCAAACCAAGTAAAAATAGAATCCCCAGCCAGAATCCGATGACAGAAGGCAAAAAGGATAATTTACCCATGTGCGCTGACTGGTCCATCGCAGGAATAATCAGACTCCAAATAGATGCCGCAACCATCACTCCGGCTGCAAAACCTGTAAGTGCACGCTGCACCTGTATGTGTAAATTATTTTTCATAAAAAGCACACATGCTGCGCCAAATGTTGTTCCAAGAAACGGTATCATAATACCTAAAATCGTATATGTATTCATAACGTCTGCTCCTTCTAGTTAGGTTTTTCTAACTCATTATAACATATTATTTTTTATTTGTAAAAATATATAGCAGGGGTTATACTGTTAGCACCATCTTTTTCATTTTTGATTATTGCGTAAGTGCAAGAATTATCTTTATGCAGGAGATACGAGGAGTCTGCTGCTACCTTGAACGAATCGTTCAAATTTCAATTTTTTAGAATACTTAGGAGGAATAACTAATGATAAACAGACAATATAAGGATAGACTGTTTAAGCGGATTTTTCGCGATAAAAAGGATTTGCTGGAACTTTACAATGCAATAAATGACACTAATTACAGTAATCCGGAAGAAATAGAAGTAAATACACTAGAAGACGTAATCTATATGGGAATGAAAAATGACGTTTCGTTTTTATTTACAGAAGTTCTGAACCTGTATGAACATCAAAGCACATTTAATCCGAATTTACCATTAAGAGGATTACTGTATTTTGCAAAACTGTATCAAAAAATAATAGGGCCAAGAAAAGATTTATATAGTGAAAAACTCATTGAGCTGCCCTATCCACAGTTTGTGGTTTTCTATAATGGTACAAAAGAAGAACCGGAGCGTCAGGTATTGGAGCTAAATGCAGCTTTCCCGAAGGAGTATAACAAAGAAAATGTGGCTTTACAATGCCGGGCGGTTGTTTTGAATATTAATTTGGGCTATAATAAAGAAGTAATGGAAAAGTGCAAGAAACTTAAAGAATATGCACAGTTTATAGCCAAAATTCGGGAACACCTAGAAGAAACGGGAAATATCGAAGAAGCAGTTGACCTGGCGATAGATGCGTGTATTAAACATGGGATTCTTGAGGACATTTTGCGAGAAGACCGCGAGGAGGTGCGTTCTATGTTATTAACAGAATATGACGAACAGGTGCACATAAAGAATGAAAAAGAAATATCATACGAAGAAGGCGAGCGAGCAGGCATAATAAAGGGTGAACAAATCGGTTTGAAGAAAGGCGAGCAGGTCGGAATTAAAAAGGGCGAGCAGGTCGGAATTAAAAAAGGCGAAGATATGCTTTCTACTTTAATTCAGCATTTGCTGACTGCCAAGAGAATGGATGATATTAACCGAGCGACAACAGATATGCAGTATCGCAAAAAGTTATATAAAGAGTTTCAACTTATTGAATAGTTTAAAATTTACGGACGAGAAAATTCATAAACTTTCTCGTCCGCTTTCTATTTTAATCATCTACTATATTTTAGTAATTTATTCCTTGAATGGCAAGCTTTCCATCGACTACGCCAAATACCATGCCAGGTCCTCCATCTGAATATAATGCAAATCCAGCCATACTAGGAGAAAGACTGTTTTCGTCAGCATTTTTTATGGATTCCATCATCTCAGATGTGAAAATTTTCTCTGCTCCCAAATCAACAAGTTCTTCGCTTGCCTTCGTGAAAGCTGAGCCATCCGTAAAACCAACATATAAAGGATAAGATGCTAAATCAGCAAGTGCTTCAAGATCCTGATTTGCTACTGCTTCCTTAATCTTCTTGGCAAAAGCTGCGGCAGCCTCGCTATCTACCGCGAAATTATCTACATATTCTTTTGTATCCTCTTTTTCTGCGGCTTCGTCCTTAGGCTGCTCCGCTTTTTGTGTCTCTTCCTGCTGTGGCTCTTCTTTCTGGGTGTCCTGAACACTTTCATGCTCACTGCCTGCCACCGGCGCATCCGTGGTATTCTCCTTACCACAAGCTACCAGACTCATTCCTATAATTCCTACCATTAAAACTGCAAGTATTTTTTTCTTCATCGTTCCACCTTATCTCTCTATTTCAAATTCTACTTTTCCTGCACTACCCGGTGCAATTTCATATTTATCAAAAACAACCACCGGATTACCGGCTTCGTTCATATAAAACTTTACATCCTCAGATATTCCTGTAAATCCGCCCTCTTCCGATGCAAAAAATGTCTCTCCGGCATTCGTTCTCTGCTCAATCTGCGCCTGGATATCAGCATTTACAATATTCATATAGTCTTCGCCAAGTAATACGATAAACCCAAGTTTCGGCAAACTCAATATTCTTTAAGCTGTCACTGTTTAAAATCGCCTTATATGCACCATTCTGCACAATGTCCTGTGAATCTGCCTCATTATGGGTATAGCTGTATGCCAAACGATAATAATGATCATATTTTTCCAGTAATATATCTTCAATGCATTGTTCTGTCTTTTTCTTGTTCAAAAGTAAGCCTCCTTTCAGGAAAAAATGCGCATTTTCTTTTTCTTTTAACTATTAGACCTTTTGTGTATCAAAAAAGTCCCAGGCAATATTTTATCACCCGGAACTCTTTCAAGAAAGCATCTTCTTTAATTCTAATATTCTCTTTTCTATCTCGCAAATCACAAATTTAAAGTCCTCATCCGTTTTTCCGGTCGGGTCTTTTAGTCCCCAGTTATCATCAAAGGCTCTCCCGATAAATGGGCATCCCACGTTACATCCCATGGATATCGCAAAATCAACCTCGGGGATTTCAGAAACCAATTTGCTATGCTGTCCATTTCTCTCCATATCAATTCCATAGATTTCCTTCATCAGGCGGACTGCATCCTGATTGATCTGTGGCTTCGTCTCTGTTCCGGCTGAATAACTTTCAAACACATCGCCTGCCAAATGCTTCCCCAGCGCTTCTGCTATCTGACTTCTGCAAGAATTGTGCACGCAGATAAAGGCTATTTTTTTCTTTTCCATTCCTAAAACGCTCCTCCTGTTTCTTTTGTTTCAATCCAATGCGTCCTTTTCCACTACCTATGCTCTGCCTTAGACAAGCAGAAACTGTATCGCATTGAAAAAATATCCGACAATGATAATTCCTACTGTACAGATTGCGATAAATATACCCAGCAATTTGGGTTTGACGGCTTTTTTTAACATCACCATAGATGGAAGACTTAATGTGGTAACCCCCATCATGAAAGAAAGTACCACTCCAAGTTTTGCCCCCTTTGCAAGCAAAGCTTCTGCAATCGGAATGCAGCCGAAAATATCTGCATACATTGGTACACCTGCGATTGTTGCAATGATAACGCCAAACGGATTGCCAGTACCAAGGAATTGCACAATCCATTCTTCCGGAATCCAATTATGAATAAAGGCTCCAATACCAACACCAATGATAATATATCGAAATACCTTTTTAAAGGTTTCAACAACCTGCTCCGCTGCATACTTCATACGGTCTTTCACTGTCAATTCTTCCTGTGGAAGATCAATTTGTCTTGCATTTCGAATAAATTCCTCTACCTGATTTTCCATATGAAGCTTTTCAATGAGCGTTCCTCCCAAAACTGCAATCACAAGTCCAAGAACCACATATACAATTGCCACTTTTGCACCGAATATACTCATCAGAAGAACCAGCGACCCCAAATCAACCATCGGTGATGAAATTAAGAAGGAAAAGGTTACTCCAAGCGGCAGTCCCGCACTGGTAAACCCTATAAAAAGCGGGATGGAGGAACAGGAGCAAAATGGGGTAACCGTTCCTAGTAGTGCTGCCAGGATATTAGCTCCGATTCCATGAAACCTTCCCAAAATCTTCTTTGTTCTCTCCGGTGGAAAGTGACTTTGAATATAGCTTATCATAAATATCAGGGTACAAAGTAACACTACAATCTTTATGACATCATAGATAAAAAACTGAATAGAACCACCAATTCTTCCTGTTGTGTCTATTCCTAAAGTTGTTAATAGATTTCCAATCATTACATTTAGCCATTTCATGCCAAGTATCTGATCCTGTATAAATATCCACATACCTATATCCCCTTTTATATAGACAGTTATCTATATATCTATTATTTTTTTACTGGTGCAAGCTGCACCAGCATTCTTTTTTTATTGCAAAAATTTTTCAATTTCACTACTCTTTAGTACTTTACCCATTGATACTATTTTTTCATCAACAATTAATGCAGGGGTACTCATAATTCCATAGCCGGCAATTACTGCAAAATCTGTAATATATTCTACTTCTGCCTCTACACCTACCTTTGCAACTGCTTCCTTTGTATTTGCAAGAAGTGTCTCACACTTACTACAGCCACCGCCTAATACTTTTACATTCATCATAACAATGCTCCTTTCTTTGTTTCACAACAGGTAATGCCTGCAATGTAATCCTTATATTCTTTAAATGTTTCACAGTTAATAGAATAATGCTGCCACTTTCCATCCTTGTAGGAACTGACCAGATTGCAATCTGACAATACCTTCATATGATGCGATAAGGTTGGCTGCGTTACCTTTAGTTCTTCCAAGAGATTGCATCCACATTTTTCTCCCTGTGTGAGCATCTCAATAATTCTAAGTCGATTCGTATCTGACATTGCCTTACAAATCATTGCAACTTCTTCTCTGGTCATAAAGCCCTCCCCATCAAATAGATTGACATCTATGTGTAGATTATCATATACATAGATGCTTGTCAATGTGTTTCCTTGACATAGTCCTTCAGCATTTCAAAAACGCACTCCTTCATCTGCTCCGCTGTCTTCCTGGCTTTTGTTGTATTCAGTCCTATCCGCTTCGCGACCGCAAGAATGTCACCCATTCCCGGGTCTATACCATTTCCATTGACTGTTGTAGCATGTTCTCCACCAATGGAATTTGCATAGGTAAGGTCATAAGCGGGTGATAAAATCCATCTGGATTCCCCTTCCATATAGATATATGTGAAATTCTTAGAGTGATCATCCCTGTTATGTGCAAATACATTAAAACACATCAGACGATAAAGTTTTTCACATTCTTCCATGGATTTTGTAAGCTGGAGTGTCAGCTTCATAAGAATGTCATAATCAAGGTTTGGTATTCTATGTGAGGTCTCCAAAAGTCCTGCTGCAGATACCATGTGAAGCTTTCCTGTTTCCCCTTCTCCTATTCTGTCAAAACGGCGTGTTCCAAAATATCCACTTGTATTTGTTGATGAAAATAGCCTTACTTCTTCCATATTAAGGCCACACTCCTTGGCACAAAGAGCGTAATCATATTCCAGTTTTCCAATATTCTTGTTATCGTCTGTAGAAGGGAATTTAATAATCCAATCCTCCCCATCTACACGAGTAAGAATTTTTGGTCTTGCTCCACCGGAAGATCCACCCTTTGCAAACAGATAATCCAGGTTGTCGGTGGATTCTGTATTTAAAATACGTTCACATTCCCTTGCAATTTCATCCAAAGTCATTTCATTATGAGCATTCTCCATTGAAATGACCGGGCGATAAGTCAACGCCCCCATACCGGAACTTCCTACAATTGCCAGCCGCTCCAGATTACCCACCATCTGAAGATTAATCCCATTTCTTCTCATCAATCTGTCTACCAAAAGACGTCCCCATCCATCCGGAAGGCTATCTGAAAATACGCCAAAAAGGCCTTCGAAAGGATCTATTTTGGGCATAAAAACCTTTTTTTTAAGTGGTAATGAAAATGGACTAATTGAAAACCCATTCTTTAGCCAGTCACTACTATATTCAAATGCCGCCAGCCTTTCCTGGTATAGGGCCATCGTTCCCACTAGCCTATCATGATAAAAAACATCCAGCTTATTTACTCTGTCCATTTATTATCTCCTCAATGGAATCAAAAGGCACTTCGCTAAACAAAGACTCTAACTCTCCCTCCACTTCAAGAGCTATTGCAAGCTTTGTGAAAGACTGAAGTGAGATCTCACCAGTCTGCTCAAATCGCTTTAATGAACCAAGGCTCACCCCTGATTTTGCCGCAAGTGCCTTCTGCGAGATTTTCTTTCTCTTCCGAAGCTGTACCATTCGATTTGCAATCTCTGTATTAATTTCTTCCCATGTTTTTTGATATAAGTTAATCATACTAATATTTTAGCCCATTCTTTTGATTTTATCAAGAATGGGCTAAAATATTAATCATTTTTGTTTAAAGATCTTCTTTCCTTTGCACTTCACAAAACCGCCACTTGTTCTATCCCATAATATGTAAAAAGCTTGATTGCTTCTTCATTTATCACTTCACCCGGTACCACAATCGGAATTGCAGGCGGACAGCTAACGGTTGGTGCACCACAGACTCTTCCTAAAGCGTCGGATGCTTTCACCATTTCCTGTCCGGCAAAAATAGTTTCTCTGATGGTTCCCTTCTGCTCGCATTTTACCGGTTTCAACTGAGGCTGCCTGATTCGCTCCGTTTTCCCATCACATGCTATAGCCTCTTTTAAGTCCACGTCAAGTAAGCTCCACGCCTTCTGCAACGCTAACAACAATCTTTCAAAATCTCCTGCCGTATTTTCAGGCGTTATCATGCACACAAGGTATTCTTCATCTGCATACTCACACTCAATCTGAGCAGTTCTAAGCATCCCTGCCAAAGCGGTTCCTGTCAAACCATCAGTTACCTTTATCGTCAGTTTTAGCGGATCTGTTTCTTCCACGTTCCAACCGATTTCACGCAATGTTTTTCGAACCTCAGACAGTTTTTGTACTGTTTCTGTCAAGCGCTTTTCATATCCATCTGCCAGATACGCATTACACAAATCCAACGAAGCCATAGTTAAGTAAGAGGGACTGGTGGAACCAAATAACACCATTGCCTGTTTTGCGTGCTTGGCAAAATAGGCCGGTGCATTTTTGCTAATCTGTAAATACGCTCCTCCGGTTAAAGCCGGCAAAGTCTTATGTGCGGAATCACAGCAGATATCTGCGCCTAAATCCATCGGATGTTTCGGCTTTTCTAGAAAATGCAGATAGGCACCATGCGCGTTATCAACCGCCAGAATCGTATCGTGGCGATGGCAGACTTTGGCTAAAGCGGCAATATCCAGTTGCCCTCCCAAATAATCCGGGCTGGTCACATAAACTGCTGCAGGTGTCCTGCCATGATGTAGTTGTCTCTGCTGGCACAATTCTGCTTCCAACTGCTCTTCTGCTATGAAGCAACTGCATAGAGAGTGCATCTCCTTTGGATACAGCCACACCACATCAAAGTCCACTAAAGCTGCAGCATATAAAAAAGCCTTATGTACGTTTCTGGAAGCAATAACGTATGGGCGTACCGTATTGCCGGTCTTTTTCCGCTCGTATCCCACTGCCAATTGCAGCATCGCCCGGATACACTGACTAGATCCCTCGGTGGAAAAGAGCGTACGTGCTGTCCCAAAAAGTGCTGTCGCATTTTTTTCGCTTTCCGCAATGATGCCCTCTGCCTCATAGAGTGCATCTGCTCCTTTAATCTCAGTAATGTCAAAAGCTTCGCATCCAAGAAATGCCTGACCTTTATGGCCAGGCATGTGGAAGCGGCAGCCACTATTGTTTGCATATTCTTTTACAAAATCTGCAATCGGTGTCCGCATGTTATTTCTCCTCTTGTTCTGCAACCTTCATCATGATTGCACATTCAATACGTTTTCTAAAAAGCTCGCATCCCGGTTCATAAATACCGCGAATGCTTCCGGATGCATGATAAGCATTTGCTGCACATCCACCGGAGCAATATAGTTTTGCCCAACAGTCAGCACATTCCGGTCTCGCATACGCATTACAGCTACGAAACTCTTCCCGTAAGTTTTCATTCGTCACACCATTGTAGATATCACCAAGCTTATATGCTTCATCACCTACAAACTGGTGGCATGGGTATAAGTCACCCCAAGGTGTGACTGCCATATACTCTGTGCCGGAACCGCAGCCGGAAATACGTTTATAAATACAAGGACCTTCTGTAAGGTCTAACATATAGTGATAGAAAGTAAAGCCGCGGCCTTCTTTCTCACGTTTTATCATTTCTTTTGCAAGAATCTCATACTGCTCTTTTACAATCTCGATGTCCTCCGGAGTCAGTGCAGCTGGATCATCTGCTGCGGATACCACAGGCTCCATACTAAGCTCAGTGAAGCCTAAATCTGCCATATGGAATACATCCTTTGTAAAATCCGGATTCGCATGTGTAAAAGTACCGCGCATGTAATAGCCCTGTCCGCCACGGGATTCTACCAGTTTCTGGAATTTTGGCACAATTTTGTCATAGCTTCCGTTTCCTGCATAATCCACGCGAGTTGCATCATGAATTTCTTTTCGCCCGTCAAGACTTAATACCACGTTGCTCATTTCTTTATTAGCAAAATCGATGACATCATCATCAATTAACATACCATTTGTAGTCAGTGTAAAGCGGAAATTCTTGTTATGCTCTTTTTCGATAGAACGGGCATATTTTACCAACTCTTTCACAACATCCCAGTTCATCAATGGTTCGCCGCCAAAAAAGTCCACTTCTAAGTTTCTTCTGCCTCCTGAATGTTCAACCAGGAAATCCAGCGCACGCTTACCCACTTCAAAACTCATGAGTGCACGTTCTCCATGATACTTTCCCTGACTGGCAAAACAGTAAGAGCAGTTCAGATTACAAGTGTGAGCCACATGTAAGCACAATGCCTTTACTACGTTTCCGGAGCGTTCCTTAAAAGTACCTGCCATCGGCTCAAAAGTATCTTCCGTATATAGTTTCTTTGCAGCAACCAAATCCTCAATATCCTGCATGCAAATCTTTAATTCTTCCTCAGTAACATCCTCCCGGCCACCATATTTTCCCATCATCTCTGTGATGATTTCTTTCTTATTTTTCTTTGGGTAAAGCTCAATCATGTCGTAAGCCACATCATCTACTACATGAATTCCACCCGAACATGTATCTAAAACGATATTATATCCGTTTAATTTATACTGATGTACCAAAATTGTATCCTCCCTCATTGGCATCCTTGCAGAGTTTTTCTCTGTTGGAAATAAGGTTTTCCATTAGAAACATGCGCCACAAAGCGCACGTAAAAAAATGCCGCCATAACAGACGGCATTTTCATATGCTTTAAGGCAATTCTTATTTATTGTTTTCGCAAGACTGATTTGCAACGCCACAGCTTGTTTTGCAAGCTGACTGACAAGATGTCTGGCACTCGCCGCATCCACCATTTTTAGCACTTTCGCATAAGTTACGAGTTTCTAATGTTTTAATTCTTTCCATAATCTTTATCTCCATTCTATTAATATCGTGATTTCAGGTTTCGAATCATATCATCTGCACCTAATTTTTTTTATATTATCATAACAGCCTACAATCGTCAAGGCACGCTATCATGAAATATTCTATTCTCTCAGTCTAAACTGTCCTACCAATTCATCCATACTGGTTGCCTGAGCAGATAGTTCTTCGCTTGTTGCAGATGCTTCCTGGGCAGTTGCAGAGTTAGACTGAACCACTTCGGAAATTCTCGAAATACCAGCATCTGCCTGCTCCATTGACTCTGCCTGCTGCGTCGAATTCTCGCTTAAGCTCTTAGAAGTCTGTGCAATGGCATGGATTGCCTCGACAACCTTTGCCAAAACATCTGCGGTTCTCTCTGCTGCTTCATTTCCGATTTCAATTTCACGGATAGAGCCTTCAATCAATTCACGTGTGTTTACTGCTGCTTTCGCACTCTGTTCTGCCAGTGTACGAATCTGGTCTGCAACTACCGCAAAGCCACGACCTGCCTCACCAGCTCTTGCCGCCTCGATAGAAGCATTTAATGACAATAAGTTTGTCTGGCTTGCAATATCTTCAATTTCCGTAATAACCGATCCTATCTTTAATGAAGTTTCGCTGATTCTTTCCATTGCATCAGTCATAACTCCCATTTCGGTACGGCTTGTTTCTGCTGCAGCCGCTACACGCTCTGCTTCTTCATAAGCTTCGTTTACCTCTTCCACCGTTCTTTCCAATCCGGATGTAATCTCATCAATAGTAGCCTGCATTTCTTCTACAGAGGCTGCCTGATCGGTTGCGCCTTCTGCCAATGCCTGAGATGCTTCTGCTAAATTTGAAGCTCCTGCTGATACCATTTCAGAAGCAGCTCTTACTTCCTTTAAGGTCTCATCCATCTGGCGATTCATCTTTCTAATCGCAAGTAAGAGCGGTTCATAATCGCCCACATATTCTTCCTCGCAGGATGTACGAATATTAAAATTACCGTCTGCCATGTCGCCCAGCAGTTTTTCAAGGTCGGCAAAAATCAGGGAAAGTTTTCCTGTTGTATCATTTACCGCTTTTAACATGTCGCCTACTTCATCGTCGTTCTGATACTCCGGAAACGGAGAAGTAAGGTCACCCTGTGCAAAAGTCTCAAGACGCTCACTTAATTCATGTAATGGTTTTGCTATTCCCATTGCAATTTTTGTACCGATTTTCGTTGCTACAACATATGCAATCGCCAAAATTACTACAATTCCGATAATCAAAAAGATTTGTAACCACTTAAGGTATCCCTGCATCTGGTCACCCTTGGCAATATTAGTTTCCATAAGATGCTCAAATGCTGCATGGACCTTCGTATAAGCCGGTGCCAGTTCTTCAAATGCTAAATTCTGAGCCTGTTTCGAAAGTGCCTCGTCTGTAGTAGCCCCCATCTTTAATACTCTTGTATCCACCTCAAGGTACTCTTCTAATGCAGATACCGCTTCATTATAGGCTTGTCTGTCCTCCTTTGAGACAAGCGTTTCCTCAATTACCGCCAGTTTTTCCCACAAAGCAGTTACTGCCTCATCATGTGTTGCTACAATTTGTTCAATGCGATTAGCCTCATCATAGCCGATTGCTCCACGGGTTGCACTTCTGACATCTGCCAGTTCCTGCATTGCAAGTCCCGTATCCCCCTGCGGAAATGCATAATAGGTCAATACATAGTTGTATCTGTTACCGATAATGAATAGAAAAATTGCGGCTATCACTGCTGCCACACCGGCAATCATTACAGTAATCAGGGAACTTCTTGTCAGCCTTTGCTGAACTCTCATTTTTTCCAATTTTTCAAACAAACGCTTCTCCTTTTGTAAAATTTTTATACACTCCCCATAGCCCATCCAAAGGTAGTACATTTGTACTAATCATACACTAAAATAACCGATTCGTCAACCAATCCGCACTATAAGTTTCACCGCCGCTTTGTCTATGTTTATCTCCTATTTTGAATTTTATGCATCATATTTTTTAAGTTACTTGTGAAGACAAAAAATCCCGGCAAAGTCAGTATGAAGCTGACCAAGCCGGGATTTTTTACCATATTTATTTCTTCGCTTCTCCCTCCGGGAAAATAATCTTAAATACAAAGAAGAAGATTACCATGGAAATACCACCCATCATAACGGTCGTTCCGATGTTGTACAACCAGTTCGGAAGGAGTACGCTTGCTACTGCAACCCATACACAGTTGATAGAGTTTACGATAAAAGTAATCAATACCCATGCAATGAAATACCACATTGCCTGATACCAAGGATTCCCCTTACTGCGGAAGGTGATATTTCTCTGAAGCGGGAAGTTAATCACCTGCGCCAGAAAAGAACCTACCAGCATAGCGATTAAGTAGCCTAATCCGCCGCCAATCATAACGTTTCCAGCTGCATCATACAGCACATCATAGCCAAGTGCATTCCAGGTAAAGTCAATACCAAACAGGCTCACCGGAATTGCCGGCCAGCTCCATGCGGTCCCCGCAAGTTCTAAGCCAAGTAAATTCGGAAGGAATGCATAAATAATATACTGAACGACAGTTACCAGGTTACTGAAGATTACAAATAGACCACCTTCTCTTACCCACTTTGCTGCCTTGGGATGTTTCTCTACAAATTGACTCCAAATATTTTTAATTGCTTCCATTTTAGTTTTCCTCCACTGCTGTTTTTTCCTGTAAAAGCTTTACAAATTGTTTGTTGTTTTTATTATTTCGAACGAAGTCCGCAATCAGTCTGCCGACGCCTCTGAAGAAATGTCCGTTTACTAAGAACACGATATCATCTACCATCTTCTGGCTTAACATTCCGCCAGTCATTTTTCCAAGCGCGCGAAATGGCATATTGTAAATGAACATGATATTTAAATCCGGTTTGCCCTTTGCTTCCGCCTTATTTTTCATGTTCGTCAGAATCTTACATACCACACGGGCAAGCCATAATTTTGCATAATATAGCTGACAGATTGCATCATTGCGCTGTAACTGTCCGCTCCAGCTTCCATCCGGGATTGCATGGCCAAGCAATGCCTCAAATTCTTTGTCCGTAACAGATTCAATTCTTCCGCTTTCATAGCATGCCATATCCTCATATGGAAGAGGTGCATTGCTGCCTTCCACATGTATGGTTGCGGTTAGTTTCACATCCGAAACATTCGCAGCCACACAGATTTCATAATCAGCGGTTTCCACTTCCCACTGATTTGTCTTTACGTTAAAGTAGCGGAAAGCTTTATCATCCAAAGGAATGGTTACCTGTTTACTCTCACCTGCTTTTAAGAAAACCTTCTTAAATCCTTTTAATTCCTTCTTCGGTCTGAAAACTTTTCCATTCTTACAAGAAACATATACCTGTGCGATTTCCGCTCCGTCATAATTTCCGGTATTTGTCAAGGTAAAAGAAACGCTATTTTTATCTGCTGTAAGATCTGAATAAGCAAAGCTTGTATAGCTTAAACCATAACCAAACGGGTATCTCACCTGCTTACCTGCGGTATCACTGTAGCGGTATCCCACATAAAGGCCTTCTCTATATTCTGAGGTACGTTCCTTGCTCGGAAAATATGGATATGACGGATTGTCTGCCAAGGTATTCCACCAGGTCTCATTTAACTTTCCGGAAGGACAAGTGTTTCCCAAAAGTGCATCTACCATTGCTCCTGCTCCGGCCTGACCACCCAAGTAACCATGGATAGCTGCACGATACAGTTCCTTGGATGGCATCTCAAAGGATGATCCGCCTGAAATGACTAAAATCACATTTTCATGTGCCTTACCGATTGCCTGAATCAGTTCTTGCTGAGCTTTGGAAAGGGACATATGTAAACGATCCATACCCTCTGATTCTAAGATTTCTTCCAAACCGATGCATAATAAAACTGCCTCTGCATCCTTTACTGCCTCTACTGCTTCTGTGATTAACTCTGCCTTTGGCAGTGGATTGGTACGGTCGTAGCCAGCCGCATAAGATGTAATATTCATGCCTGCTTCCTTTGCACAGTCATACAAATTGTCCAGTTTTGTAGGATTTACAACGGAAGAGCCTGCCCCCTGATAGCGAGGCACTTTTGCAAAATCACCAATGATGGCAACCTTGGTTTCTTTCTTTAATGGAAGGATACCGTCATTTTCCAATAATACGATGGAAGCTTCCGCACATTTTTTCGCCAATGCATGATGTGCTTCTACATCATATTTTTTCGCCGCTGCTTTGATTGCTTCATTTGTTGATAAAATCACATGAAGAATTTCCCGGATGCGATCATCCAACACGCTTTCTTCGATTTTTCCTTCTTTTACTGCGTTTACCAAAGAGATGGCACAATCCGGTCCCGGTGTTGGCATAACGAGATTAGAACCTGCTTTTACACCTTCCACATGGTCATTATCTCCACCCCAGTCGGTTACGACATAGCCTTCAAAACCCCATTCCTTTCTTAAAATATCCGTCAAAAGGTGTTTGTTTTCATTGGCATAGGTTCCGTTAATCATATTGTAAGAAGACATGATGGCTTTTGCCTTGCCTTCTTTTACCGCAATTTCAAATCCGGTCAGATAAATTTCACGGAAGGTGCGCTCATCCACCACAGAATCCATGGCCATACGGCGCATTTCCTGTGAGTTTGCCGCAAAATGTTTTGGGCAGGCTGCCACACCGTTTGCCTGAATACCACGGATGTATGCCGCTGCCATCTTTCCTGCCAGATACGGATCTTCGGAAAAATACTCAAAATTTCTGCCGCACAAGGGACTTCTTTTTATATTTAACCCGGGTCCTAAAACCACGTTTACCTCATTTGCTGCTGCTTCTTCGCCTAAAGCTCTGCCCAATTCTTCACCCAGTTCCTCGTCCCAGGTATTTGCCATTCCTGCTGCTGTTGGGAAACAGGTAGCCGGTAAGGAAGCATTCAGTCCCAGATGGTCTCCTTCTCCTGCCTGTTTGCGCAAACCATGCGGTCCGTCTGACATAAACATTGCCGGAATCTTTAAGCGGGGATTCTCAAAACTGGTCCACTCTGACCATCCCTGTAGCATTGCAGCTTTTTCTTCCAGTGACATTTTTTCAATATATGCATTTACGTCCATCTGTTTTTTCTCCTTTTTCCCGATAATGGGTCTTGCCCCCTCTTTGCAATCTATGTTATCACAAAAAACAAGGGTGGAGACCACCCTTGCACCAATTGCACTTTTTCTGACACAAACGGTAAAATGCACCTCATTTTGTGATGAGAGAAGAAAAAATGTGCACAATTTTTAATTTTATTTATTGGCTATTTCTCACAATACTACGTCGGCTCTACTGCGCCTTTGTAAGTCCGAATCCTTTCTCAAAGAGCACCGGTGACTGTGTATCACCCGGATGTTCTCTCCAGGTATAGGTCAGTTTTCCTGTAAAATCATACTCCCCAAACAGCACGTCCGCGATTCCTTCACCCTCCGTTCCCGGAAGCCATGCCATGATGATGCCGTCAAACAAATCCATATACTCTGTGATATCGAGCGGTCTTCCCCCAATTAAAATGGCAACCACAGGCATATCCTCTTTTCCCTGATTTGATAGGGACTGTCTTAAATTTGCAAGCATCTCTTTGTCCGTCGCGCTGATTGTAACTCCATTTTCACTGCGGTCTCCATCGGTTTCTGCATAAGGGCCTTCTCCTACCACTATAATAATTGCTTCGTTTTCTGCCAGTACCTCTCCCTTTATATCATGGGATAAGGTCTTTTCCGGCATCACAGCCGCTGCAATCCCATCAATAATTGTGGTTCCTATCGTTGTCTTTCCGGTAAGTCCCTGCCAGCTGATGGTCCATCCTCCACACTGATTTCCTAAATCATAGGCTTTCTGTCCGCATAACCGGATGTTGTCTGCTTCTTTTAAAGCTTCCAACGCAGTCTGTTCTCCTACCTTGTCATTCTTTAATAAAACAAGGGACTTACGCACTGCTTCTCTCGCAATTTCTCTGTGTTCCTCACTGCCTACTTCGTCCCGTAAAGCCAGTTCTTTTTCTCCGCCAATTTCTTCTTCAAATAAACCTGCTTCGAACTTTACGCGAAGAATGCGGCACACTGCCTCATCAATCTGTTCCATTGGCACACTGCCTTCTTCTACCAGTTCTTTTATATTTTTTAGGACGTCCTTCCAAGTGGATACTTCCATAAATAAATCCACACCTGCATCAATTGCCTGACGAATCTGCTCCTTATAGGTAATCCCTGACAACTGCTGCACTGCATTGTAATCACTGACTACCAGACCCGTAAAGCCTAACTCGCCCTTTAACACTTCACGAATTAAATGCCTGTTTTCATGGCACTTCACTCCGTTTACACTATTATAAGAAACCATTACGGTTCTGACGCCTTCATTGATAGCCATCGTATATGGGTCAAGTACTCCACTTTCTAAAAGCACATCAAACTCCTCGTCTGTCATCTCTACATTTCCCTGGTTCACGCCGTCTGTAGTGTAGCCTTCCCCGATAAAATGCTTTGCACAGGCAAGTACATGGGTTTCATCTAAATATGTGTCACTTTCTTTTTCTCCCTGGAAACCGCGGATGTAAGCTGTGCCAAATTCTGCCACCTCAGGTGCATCCTCGCTAAAGCATTCATAGCTTCTTCCCCAGCGCACATTCTGCGGATTGCCCAATGTCGGAGCAAAGGTCCATTGTGCGCCGATTGCCCGGACTTCTGCTGCAGTTGCCACCCCGATTTTCTCCACTAATTCCACGTCGCCTGTCGCACCCAGTCCGATATTATGCGGGAAAATGGTCGCGCCATATACATTGTTATTCCCATGTACCGCATCTACACCATATAAAAGCGGAATGCCTAGCCTTGTTTCCAATGCAGCTTTCTTTAACTCGTTGATTCTGTATGCCCAGTCAATAACTGTGTTTCCAGAAGTTGGTGCAGAACCTCCTCCGCTAAGCACGGAACCTACTCCATATTCCTTTACTTCTGCTGCAGTAATATATGCCTGTTCCGGCTGAAGCATCTGACCAATTTTTTCCTCTAAGGTCATCTGTGCCAGCAATGCCTCTATGCGAGTTTCCACATCCTGCGTGGCATCCATGTACACCGACTTATCCACTTCACCGGTTTTTAAAGTCTGCTCTGTGGTATTCTGTACCGCTGGTGCTGCATTGGTGCAGGCGCCCAGTAATAGCATGCCTGCCAGCACAAACGTTATGATTTTCTTCTTCATCTTAAAAACCTCCACCTATTTTCTACTTTGTTTATACAGCACCTAAAAGCGGATTTCCATATGTTCTAAAATAAGTACACTAAAAGCGAAAAAAAGAAACCATTACTGAAAAAAATACAATCCCATCTTTGACAGTCAAAATGCGAGGAGCCGCAGTATTTACGCAGAATCCT
>CALZGM010000021.1 GCA_945787015.1 uncultured Roseburia sp. | reverse complement strand
ATGGAGCTGACTGTTACTAATCGGTCGAAGGCTTGACCAAGAAAGAAACTCGGAAATCTGTATGAAGTTTTGAAGGTATAATAAAGCAAAAGTACTATTGATTTTTGTGGAGATAGTGTGTAAGATAATAGATGACGTATTTTATACGTCATTTTTATAGAATAAAGGGGATTGGTCAAATGGTATGATAGGGGTCTCCAAAACCTTTGGTGGGAGTTCGATTCTCTCATCCCCTGCTAAAAAGTGTCGAGTAATCGGCACTTTTTTTGATAATAAAAAAGCAGATAACGGGAATCGAACCCGCCTTTCCAGCTTGGGAAGCTGGCGTTCTACCAATGAACCATATCTGCATAATTAGTATTATATCATTTATTTTATAAAGTGCAAGATTTCTTAGACTATTTATTTTGTATATTAAAAAAGTATGATATACATGAAAAAATGTTATATAGGATAATATTGACAAGATGAAATCAATGGGTATAATAAAAACATATTTGAACGTAACACATGAAAAGTTAGTTATATCATGAATAAAAGATGCAATGAGCAAGGGGCTCAAAGCATCTTTTTTGTAAACCTATAACTTTATTGCGTTGAAATAATAAATATTCAACGCAATAAAATGTGCGCGTAGAAAATAGCTTATCTGAGGGGAGAAACACAAATATGAAGAAAAGATTTTTGTGCTTGTTGCTGGCTCTGACTACTACAGTGAGCTTTTGCGCATGTCAGGGAAAGGATGAAGGCGTGGATACAGCCGCAACAGAGGCTGCTACAACTGCTACAGAGACAGAAGAGTTAAGCTATGATGAAGAATCTGCTCGTATCTATGATGCGTCACTTGGTGAATTTTATGCTGCATATCAGGCAGCAGAAACAGAGGAAAATGTATCAAAGCGCTATGCTTTGATGGCAGTTGCAGAAGCAAAACTCATGGAGACTGCGGTTATGGTTCCGCTTAATACAATAGGTGGCAGATTTGCTATTTCCCGTGTTGCACCATACACTACAGACCATGTATTATGGGGAACGGATAATTACAGATATCATCAGGCACTTGTTTGTACAGAACTGATAAAAGAAGCGGACCGAGCTGAGATGAAGGAGAAATGGGGAGAGTTAAAAGGCACCGGTACTTATGAGGAATGGGCAAAAAAATTCCTCGTAGAGAAAGGATATACCTTAAAGGATAGTTACACTTTAGCTTATTCTTCAGATCCGACTACATGGGACTGCCTTTCAAGCTCACTTGCAATTGATAGCGAAGGCGCAGTTAATACTTTTGATGGTTTGATGGAATATGATATTGAAGGTATATTACAACCGGCATTAGCAGAAAGTTACACCGTATCTGAGGATGGTCTTACCTATACATTTAAGATTCGTGAAGGTGCCGTATGGGTTGATTCACAGGGGAGAGAAGTTGCCGGTGTGTGCGCAGATGATTTTGTTGCCGGTATGCAGCACATGATGGATGCACAGGGTGGTCTTGAATATTTGATTGAAGGTGTCATCAAAAATGCATCTGAATATATTTCCGGTGAAGTTACAGATTTTTCTGAGGTAGGTGTGAAAGCAGTAGATGAGTATACAGTTGAATACACACTGGAATCACCACATAGCTACTTCCTTACGATGCTTGGCTATAGTATTTTTGCTCCAATGAGCAGAAGTTATTATACTTCACAGGGTGGAAAGTTTGGTTCTGAATATGATCCGTCTGCAGCTGATTATTTATATGGAAAGTCTACAGATTGTATTGCATATTGTGGTCCTTATCTGGTTACAAATGCAACAGAAAAGAATACAATTGTATTTAAAGCAAACGAATCTTACTGGAATAAAGATAATATCAATCTTAAGACAATTACATGGTTATATGATGATGGTAGTGATGTAACAAAAATTTACAATGAAGTAATAGCAGGTACAATGGAGGGATGCTCCTTAAATTCTTCTACAATTGAAATGGCAAAAGAAGATGGTTTATTTGATGAATTCGTTTATACTTCATCTACAGATGCAACTTCTTATATGGCATTTTACAATTTAAACAGAGGTGCCTTTGTAAACTTTAATGATCAGACAACAGCACCTTCTACTCAGACAGAAGAAGATGCAGCAAGAACAAAAGCAGCCATGAATAACGTACATTTCCGTCGTGCAATTTCTTTTGCAGTAGACAGAGGTTCTTACAATGCACAGTCAGTTGGAGAAGAATTAAAGTACAATTCAATCAGAAATAGTTATACACCTGCAAACTTTGTAGAGCTTGCTGAAGATACAACGATTGATATTAACGGAACTGCAACTACGTTTAAAGCAGGCACCTACTATGGTGCGATTATGCAGGCACAGATTGATGCAGATGGTGTAGCGATTAAAGTATGGGATCCGGCAGCAGATGACGGAATTGGTTCCGGTGATGGTTTTGACGGATGGCATAGTGTAGAAAATGCACTTGCAGAGTTTGAAATTGCGGTAGAGGAGTTGGCAGCAGAAGGTGTCATAGTTGACGAATCAAATCCAATCGTATTTGATGTTCCATATCCATCCTCAGGTGAAGTTTACACCAATAGAGCAAATGCTTATAAGAAGTCGGTAGAAAGTACATTAGGCGGAAAAGTGATTGTAAATCTTGTAGATGCCGGAAATCTGGATGGATGGTATTATGCAGGTTACTATACCGGTTATGGTTATGAGAACAACTATGATATGTATGATTTATCCGGTTGGGCTCCGGATTATGGTGATCCATCTACTTATCTTACTACCTTGCTTCCTGACTATGCAGGTTATATGACAAGATGTCTTGGTATTTACTAGGTAAAAACGATGTGATAAAAAAGTGTCGAGTAATATCGGCACTTTTTTTTGCGTTTTTGTCAGAAAACCATTGGAAAATGTTTCGAATACTGATACAATAGTACTATATTAGGTGTACGGCTTTACATTATAATGAAACGGAGATGTTAAAAACTATGAAGCAAAAAACTAGGAAAATGAGTGTACGTACGAAAATTTTACTACCCGCAATTGTGTTTATTATTGCAATATGTGTATTACAAGGATTTTCTGCATACCGCAGTATTGATGACGGTATGGTAAAAATGGGAGTGGAACAGGCGAAAATGGCAGCACAGGTAGCGGCTGATGTGGTGGACGCGAAGCTTATAAGTAGTTTTGAAGCTGGTTGTGAATCAACAGCACAGTATCAGACGGTTTTGGCCAGTCTGCGCAATGTACAGCAGAAATATAATATTGAATATTTGTATTTGCTGTATTCAGATGGCAGTAAAGTTTATTATATGATAGATACTGATACCTCGGAACTTCAGGCACAGTATGGACAGGAATTTGAAAAGTCCTATGAACAGTTAGCAGGTGCTTTTGGAGGAGAAGAAGTTGCACAGGAATATATTGACCGTACAGAATATGGAAATCTGATATCAATATACAGACCAATTACAAATAGCACTGGCGAAGTAGTGGCTGTACTTGGAAGTGATTATAATGCTAATAATATTTTGAGCAAGCTGAATGAGAGCACGAGAAATGTTATTATCATGGCAGTTATCTGCTTGGTTGTATCAGTTGTTTTAATGGGAATAACAGTTGAGAATATTTGCAGAAGTCTTCGGGCAGTCAATCAAAAAGTTTATGATTTGGTACATAGTGAGGGAGATTTGACACAGAAGCTGGATATTCATACCGGAGATGAATTGGAATTAATTGCGGTGAATATCAATAAGCTATTGGAGCATATCCGAAGCATTATGTTAAATATTGCACGCAATTCTGAGCAGTTGACAGATTCTTCAAAGAAGGTGGTAGGTAATCTGAGTAGTGCAGAAATGAATGTTACGGATGTATCTGCCACAATGGAAGAAATGAGTGCTGCGATGGAAGAAACAAGTGCTTCCTTAAATCAGGTAAATTCATCTATTATTTCTGTATATGATGCGGTTGAATCCATATTCCAGAGCGCAGATGAAGGAAAGTCAGCTGCGGATGAAGTTATGGCTAAGGCTGCAGATATTTATGAAAAAGCGGTTTCAGAGCAGGGACATGCACGTGAACTAGCACAGGAAATGGCAGATGTTGTAAACGAAAAGATTGAAAAATCAAAGGCAGTTGAGGAAATTACAACCTTGACAACGAATATTATTAATATCACAGAACAGACAAATTTACTTTCTTTGAATGCAAGCATTGAAGCTGCAAGGGCGGGAGAAGCAGGTCGTGGATTTGCGGTAGTAGCAGATGAAATCGGTAAGCTTGCTGCTAATTCAGCAGAAACAGCAGCCCAGATTCAGAAGGTTAGTGTAGAGGTAGTCAGTGCTGTAAATGATCTTGCAAAAAAAGCGGAAGAAATGCTTACCTTTATGGATGAAACTGCAATGGCGGGCTATGAGAAACTCTTAGAAACCAGCGGAAGCTACCGAAGTGATGTTGGTGATATGAACCAGATGATGGAGCATTTTGCAAGCGAAAGTGAACAGATTAAGGATAGTATTGACCAGATTAAAGAGGCTGTTTCAGCAGTCAGTATTGCAGTTGAGGAAAGTGCAAAGGGTGTTACAAATGTTACGGAAATGTCTGTTGATTTGACAACCAGTATCGGCGATATCGGAAATGAAGCGAATTCCAATATGGATATAGCAAATCAGCTGAATGCCGAGGTTGATAAATTTAAGTTGGAATAAAAAATGAAATAAAAAAGTGAAAAAATGGTTCCCTTTTAGTATGAATAGAAGGGAACCATTTTTAATGCTAGAAAATTGAATTGATTTATGCAAGAGCGGTATGGAGCTGTTCTGCTTCACTATCGATTTGCATTGCGTTATATTCGTCGATATAACCATCCATTTTTGCCGCTTCTGTGATTAGACCGGTAAGAACGTTGTTTACGACTTTGAATCGTTCGGAGTTATCAGAGCACATTGCGGTTGTTTCCTCTGCAGAAGCACTGACTTCTTCGCTTGTGGAAGAAAGGTTATTGTTGTTATCTACTATGATGTGATTGGTTTCATTTAGTAGGTTTGTTTTTTCACTCATTATGACAGCTTTATCTTTTAAGTCATACAGACCGGTGCGGATGTGTGTAAAGTTTTCTGCAATGTCATGAATCATATTAATCTGACCGCCGATTTCATCCATTACATGGTCCATGGAAGAAATGGTATCCGTTGCATTTTCATTCAATTTAGCTATAATTGTTTCAATGTTTTCGGTAGACTGTTTGGTTTGCTCAGAGAGTACACGGATTTCATTGGCTACTACAGCAAACCCCTTTCCTGCATCTCCTGCACGGGCTGCTTCAATGGAAGCATTTAAGGCAAGAAGATTGGTCTGAGAAGAAATCTGTTGAATGATACCAATAATCTTCTGCATATCTTTTGTATGAGTATGTAGTTCTGTCATATTGTTTTTGACCAATGTATTTTCCTGCTCGATTCGTTCTGTCTGTGAAACAATGTTTTCAACAATTTTCTGACCGGATACAACGTCCTGCTCTGATTCGGAAGCAATGGTTTTTAAAGTGTCTGAAATGGAAACTGTATCAAGAATGATGTCCTGAATACGACCTGTCATGGCAGCCTGCTCCTGAATGCTTCCTACTGTACCTTCCATACTGATTGCAACATCATTCATGGCCTGTGTGACGCACATGGTTGAATCGGACATTTCTTCAACAAGTGCCTGAATAGACTGGGTAGAAGTATTGATGGATTTTCCGACGGCAATGATTGCTTCCATCATTTCTTCCTGTTTTTTCCTACGGGATTCTAACTCATCCATTTCTTCCTTCACATGCGCTACAGCTACGCGGGTGGCGAGACAAATACTGATTGTTAAAATAATGATAATACTTACTGTCATAATTGCATCATTTTGTTCCAATCGGCTGTTGGCACCTAAAACATTGACGCTGTAAAGAGCATTTAAAAGTGAAGCTACTACGTTGATTATTGCAACTCGAATTTCGAACTTCAAATCAAAGTACATAATCATACTAATCAAAATTGGCAGTAAGAAAAAGTTATAATAGAATTTTGTGGATGATAAGCATGCAATTTCAAAAACAAACAGATACGATACCAAGGCGACATTCCGATAGAGTTTTGAAATGGAATTTGTTTTATAAAAGAAAAAGGAAATAATCGGCGGAATGGCAAGCATAATTGCAACGATAATTGCCTTTCGTACGGTGACTAATTGTTGTATGGTCTGCCCTAGGTACAGAAGCATTAAGTAAGCGGAGACAATTGTAATTGTTACAGTCAGGCAAAAATTAGCCCGTTTTGTGCATTTTTCCTGTAGTGTAAGTTCATTTGTAGTTCCCATAAAAACCTCCTAATCATTGCTAAAACCGGTACTATAGGAAAATAGCACCAGCCGTTATGCTTATAGCATAAAGGTTGGTGCTAGTCTAAAGTCAAGAAAAATATGAGTCTTCTATAGGATAGGAACATATATTTCATAAAAATCCATAACTGTATCCTCGGGAATAACACTGAAAATATAGAATGCATAAGCATGGTCGGCGCAATGCAGATTGTGCTCCTTTGCGTAAGCAAGGAGTCCATCCAGATTCCAGTGTAGTTCACTGTAGATCGGCGTAGATGTTACTGTATATAAGCAACGGCAGCCGGGAACCTTAGGAAGGGAACTGCTTTTATCACTCCAGGGGCATAGCATCATCATTGGTTCGCGGATTGCAAATTGTAAAGCTTTAGATTGAAAGGTTTGATTTTCATCTATTTGCAGGCTGTAACAGAAATTTCCAAAGGAAAAAATCGGTGAGTTTAAAATGTCTTTCATATTAGAATACAGAGGTTTAGAAAAATCCTGATGATAGAGCAGATAAAGATCAGGAAGATCTAAAATGCGATAGGTATGAAAACCTTGATTTAGGTTTTCAAGGTGCTGTTTCATAAAACGGATTTTTTCTAATTTTTTTTGTAAACGCTCTATTTCAGATTCTGTATTCAGAATTAGGGAAGAAAAACTGTCTGAAACTTCCGTAATAGAAGAGGCAGTAAGCAGATCTTTGATTTCTGCAAGGCTTACATCTAACTGGCGATATAGGTAGATACCCATAATACGCTGAATATCTAATGTTTCGTAATAGCGGTAGCCGTTTTGAGGATCATGGACAGGCGTAACCAGCCCCTCTTTTTCATAAAGCCGGATGGCGTCTGCTGAAATGCCAAGAAGCTTTGCAATTTCGTGAATGGTATATCTGTTTGCCATAAGTTTATCTCCCTAAAAGTTCTTTCTTATTATTATAGCATTTATTGGCATATTTTGACAAACGTAAAGAATTATAATAATAAAAAGTACGCTCTGCGAACTTTCTGTTATCATGAAAAATTCTTATTATATAAGAAAAATATTAAAAAAACAGGAAAATACAGTTGTAAAAATGAAAGTAATTCTTTAAAATTAAGAAAAAGATGAAAGCTGGAGGTAATGTAAATGGAAGAGCAGAAATTAGAAATGATGGAATTGAGCAGTTGCGAAAAATTGATTTTGGGATGCATGTATTCCTATGAACAGAAGACAAAAAAACGACCGGAATTAAAAGCACTTATGCAGTGGACAAGTGAAAAACATGGAAGAAACTGGAAGCCGCAGACGGTTTGTACCTTTATCAGCAGGATGGAAAAGAAAGGATTGCTCAAAAGCGAGAAAGTAGGCAGAGTATCTTATTATGAACCACTAGTTCCTTATGAGACATATATCCAAATGGAATTTGAAGAACTCTGCAATGTGTTTTTTGATGGAGATAGGAAGAAAATGAAAAGTTTTGTGCGTATGAACCTATAATAGCGATTGTTTTATTGCGGAAATATTGTTAAAATATAGGTAACTATTTTTGCAATGGGCAATACAAATGAGGTGACTTATGACACAAGAGGAAAGAAAACAAAGACGAGAGCAGGAAACGAGGAATGCAGCTACTGTTTTAATTGGTATATCCTGTATTGTTGCAGCGGTTGTACTGGGTATCGTTCTTTTGTTAGCGGTATTTTTAAAGAAAGATGATAAGAAACCGGTAAACAGTGATACAGAAGCAACAATTGCCACAGAAACGGAGACAGAGGATTTGGAAACAGAGACACCGGAGCCTGTCATTGATTCACAGACACAGCAGGCAATTGCAGTTGTATCTGAGATGACTTTGGAACAGAAGGTTGCTCAGATGTTTATCATAACACCGGATGCCTTGACTGGCGTTAACGGAGCGACGGTAACGGGGAATACCAGTAAAAATGCATATGAAAAATATCCGGTAGGCGGATTGATTTATATGAGCAAAAACCTGACCGGTCCGGATCAGACGAAGGACATGCTTTCAAAGATGGAGGCTTTTGCAAAGGAAAAGACAGGATTGCCTCTTTTTATTGGTGTAGATGAGGAAAGCGGAGCGCTAAACAGAATCGCTTCAAATCGGGCGTTTGGTGTTACAGCGCTTAGTAAGGCAAGTGAAATCGGGGCTACGGGAGATGCATCAAAAGCTTATGAACTGGGCAGTACGATTGGTAATTATCTGTATGATTTAGGATTTAATATGGATTTTGCTCCGGTAGCTGATGTGCTGACGAATTCTGAGAATACCTTCTTAAAGGACAGAAGCTTTGGAAGTGATAGCGGCAATGTAAGCAATATGGTACTTTCTATGCTACAGGGATTGGAAGAAAATAATATTTATGGTGTTGTGAAGCATTTCCCGGGACATGGAAGTACAAAGGCAGATTCTCATGATGGACTGGCAACCTGTGAAAAAACTTTAGAGGAAATGCAAGAGGAGGAACTGGTACCATTTCAGAATGCAATTAATAATGGCGCAGACTTCATTATGGTGGGACATATTACTGTTCCAAACATTACGGGAAGTACGCTTCCAAGTTCTATGTCAGAGTATATGATTAAAGAAGTCTTAAGGAAGCAGATGGGCTTTGAAGGTGTAGTTATTACAGACGCTATGAATATGAAGGCGATTACCAATCACTATGATTCTGCAGAAGCTGCAATTACTGCTATCAATGCAGGAGCAGATATCATTTTGATGCCAGCTGATTTTAAGGCTGCCTATGAAGGCGTTGTTGAAGCGGTTAAGACAGGGACTATTTCAGAGGAAACCATCAATTCTGCTGTTGTTCGTATTGTAAAAGCAAAGCAGGAAATGTAATAAAAGGTGACAAAATTTTGGGAAAATTGGTACGAAGTAAAAATTGTGCCAGTTTTCCCAAAAACTATTTAAAGAAATAATTTCTATCATATGCTAGGATTAGGATAGTAAAAATAGGAGGAAGGTAACAAATGAGACAAGTGATTAATTTTAACACAAAGTGGGCATTCAGCAAAGAAGCGACAGCAGTTCCTGCAACCATGCCGGAAAGATGGTATTGGGTAACACTTCCACACACCTGGAATGATATTGATGGCCAGGATGGATGCAATGATTTATATCGAGGTACTGCTTATTATGCAAAGACGCTATCCAAAGTGGACTTGCCAAAGGCAGACCAGTATTATCTGGAATTTAATGGGGCAAATTCCTCTGCCAATGTGTATGTTAACGGCAAAAAAGTAGCATCTCATGATGGCGGTTATTCAACCTGGAGAGTAAATATTACAGAAGAACTGCAGGATGAGAATTTAATTGTAGTAGAATGTGACAATGCTCCAAACGACAGAGTGTATCCTCAGATGGCAGATTTTACTTTCTACGGCGGTTTGTACCGTAATGTAAATATCATTGCAGTAAACAATTCTCATTTTGATTTAGACTACTACGGAGGACCGGGTATCAAGGTGACACCTACAATTGATGGCCCTGATGCGAAGGTTGAGGTGGAAGTATATGTGACAAACGAAAATCCATCCCAATCTCTTGTTTATCTATTAAAAGACAAGGAAGGCAATGTAGTTGCCAAGGCACAGACAACCGTTTCCGAGAAAAAAGCTGTAATGGAGATTAAAAACGTTCATTTATGGCATGGAAGAAAGGACCCGTATCTATATACAGCAGAAGTGGCATTAGTAGATGGGGAAGAAGCTGTTGATGCGGTAAGCGCACGTTTCGGATGCCGTACCTTCAAGATTGACCCGGAAAACGGATTTATTTTAAATGGAGAAGAGTATCCATTGCGTGGTGTATCCCGTCATCAGGACAGATGGGGAATCGGTAATGCATTATTGCCGGAGCATCATAAAGAAGATATGGACTTAATCTGTGAAGTAGGTGCGACAACCATTCGTCTGGCACATTATCAGCATGACCAGTATTTCTATGATTTATGTGATGAAAGAGGTATGGTAGTGTGGGCAGAGATCCCGTATATTTCCAACCATATGCCAACCGGACGTGAAAATACGATTTCTCAGATGAAAGAGCTGATTACACAGAATTATAACCATCCATCAATTGTAGTTTGGGGACTTTCCAATGAAATCAGTATGCAGGGTTCCAGTGAAGATTTGTTAGAGAATCATAGAATATTAAATGATATGGTTCATGAAATGGATCAGACAAGGCTTACCACAATGGCAATCGTGTCAATGTGTCCAATGGATGATCCGTATGTACAGATTCCGGATACCGTATCATGGAACCATTACTTTGGCTGGTATGGCGGTGATACTTCGATGAATGGACCATGGTTTGATAAATTCCATGCAACATACCCAAATCTTCCGGTAGGATGTAGCGAATATGGTTGTGAAGCATTAAACTGGCATAATTCAAATCCGGAGCAGGGAGATTATTCAGAAGAGTATCAGGCATACTACCATGAAGAATTAATTAAGCAGTTATTTACGAGAAAATATCTGTGGGCGACTCATGTATGGAACATGTTTGATTTTGGCGCAGATTCCCGTAATGAGGGTGGTGAAAACGGACAGAATCATAAGGGACTGGTTACCTTTGACCGTAAGTATAAAAAAGATTCCTTCTATGCATACAAAGCATGGTTATCTGATGACCCGTTTGTACACCTTTGCGGAAAGCGCTATGTAGACCGTGTTGAGGATGTAACGAAGGTTACGGTATATTCAAATCTTCCGGAGGTAGAACTTTTTGCAAACGGAAAGAGCCTTGGCAAAAAGACAGCAGAAGACCACTTCTTCTACTTTGAGGTTCCAAATGTTGGTGAGACTACTTTGACAGCAGTTGCCGGTGATTTTAAGGACAAAGGACAGATTCGTAAAGTAGAAAAGTTTAACGAAGACTACCGCATGAAGGAAAAGGGTGCGATTCTTAACTGGTTTGACATTACCATGCCGGAGGGATATTTCTCCTTGAATGACAAGCTCTCTGATATCATGGCAAATGAGCAGGGAAGAGCTTTCTTCATGGGTGTCATGGGTAAATTAATGCCGGGAAAAATGGCGGACCAGGCAGCAGGCAATGGCGGTGCCATGATGCAGATGCTCGGAAGCTTTACGGTGGTTCGTATGGTAGGCTTGATGGGAGCAGCAGGTCTTAAGATGACAAAAGAAGAATTGCTTGCAATCAATGCAGAATTGAATAAAATTAATAAATAATCTTTTTAGAAATGAGTGGGGCATTCTTGGAAAAACAGCGAGAGTGTCCCACTCGTTTTTTATGTAATTTTGTTGCATGTTTTTTGATGTTTGTTGCAGCCTTGCCAAAAGCTATTGAAAAGTAAAGATGGAAGACTATAATGAAAATCAGTTAGAACAGAAAAAATGATGCAAGTGTATAGGAGGCAGATACGATGGTTTGGGAATCAGTACTTGAAAAATTTAAGGAACTATTCGGAGCAGAGGGTGAAATCGGTGTTTATTTTGCACCGGGACGTGTCAACATGATTGGAGAGCATACCGATTATAACGGCGGACATGTTTTCCCATGTGCATTAACCATTGGTACTTATGGTGTAGCAAGAAAAAGAGAAGATAAAAAACTGCGTTTTTATTCGTTGAACTTTGAACAGTTAGGTGTCATTGAATCTTCAGTAGAAAATTTAAAACCGGAAAAAGAGGCAGACTGGACGAACTATCCAAAGGGAGTGATGTGGGCCTTTGGTGAAAAAGGTATGAAAGTAGAACAGGGTATGGATATTGTACTCTTTGGAAATATTCCAAATGGTTCCGGTCTTTCATCATCTGCATCTGTAGAAGTATTAACCGGTTATATTTTAAAAGATATGTTTGGGTTTGATGTAACAAATCAGGATTTAGCATTAATCGGACAGTATTCCGAGAATAAGTTTAATGGTGTAAATTGTGGTATCATGGATCAGTTTGCGATAGCTATGGGTAAGGAGGGTCATGCGATTTTCCTGGATACAGCGACTTTAAAATATGAATATGCTCCAATTAAATTAGAAAATGCTAAAATTGTGATTTCCTGCAGTAATAAAAAGCGTGGACTTGGTGATTCGAAATATAATGAGAGAAGAAGCGAATGTGAGACAGCATTGGCTGAAATTCAGAAGGTTATTTCGGTGAACAGCCTGGGAGAACTGACCGAAGAGCAGTTTGAAGCGCATAAAGATGCAATTAAAGATGAAGTAAGAAGAAAACGTGCAAAGCATGCTGTTTATGAAAACCAGAGAACTATTAAGGCAGTAGAGGCTTTACAGAAGAATGACGTGAAACTGTTTGGCGAACTGATGAATGCTTCTCATGTATCTTTGCGTGATGATTATGAAGTAACCGGTATTGAATTGGATACGTTAGTGGAAGAAGCATGGAAGGTAGAAGGTGTCATCGGTTCGAGAATGACAGGTGCCGGATTCGGCGGATGTACGGTCAGCATCGTAAAAGATGAAGCGGTAGACACTTTTATTAAAGAAGTTGGTGCTGCGTATGAGGCAAAAATCGGTTATGCGGCAGACTTCTATGTGGTTGAAATCGGGGATGGCCCGGTGAAACTGGCATAAGGAGCATTTTTCTTCGAAAAACAAGGAGCAAGGAGTTATGATACAGGAAAGAATTTTAGAATTAGTAGAATATGGACTGGTAACAGGACTTGTAGAACCGGAAGATAAGGGATATACCATCAATCGTCTGTTAGAATTATTTGGTCTGGATGAATTGGAAGATGAAGTGCTGGAAGCGTACGAAACGCGTGAACCAATGACAGAAGAAACAGCTGTTGCTTCCTTAGAAGAAATTCTGGGTGCGATGCTTGATTATGCAGCAGAACACGGATTGTTAGAGGATAATACGGTTACATACCGTGATTTATTTGATACGAAAATCATGGGAATGTTGATGCCAAGACCAAGCGAAGTGACTGCTAAATTCAAAGCGTTATTAATGGAACAGGGAGCACAGGCAGCTACTGATTATTATTACAAGTTAAGCTGCGACAGTGATTATATCCGCAGATACCGTATCAAAAAGGATTTAAAGTGGACTGCTGATACAGAGTTTGGAACTTTAGATATCACGGTAAATCTTTCCAAACCTGAGAAGGATCCAAAGGCGATTGCAGCTGCGAAATTAGCGAAACAGAGTGGGTATCCAAAGTGCCTGCTTTGTAAAGAAAACGTTGGTTATGCAGGGCGTGTGAATCATCCGGCGAGACAGAACCACAGAATTATTCCTGTGACAATTAATCAGAGTGACTGGTTCTTCCAGTATTCACCATATGTTTACTATAATGAGCATTGTATCGTTTTTAACGCGCAGCATACACCGATGAAAATCGAGCGTGCTACTTTTGGAAAATTATTGGATTTCGTAGAACAGTTTCCGCATTATTTTGTGGGTTCCAACGCAGACCTTCCAATCGTAGGAGGTTCCATTTTAAGCCATGATCATTTCCAGGGCGGTCACTATGAGTTTGCTATGGCAAAAGCACCTGTTGAGAAGGAAATTTCATTTGCAGGATTCGAGGATGTAGCAGCCGGTATTGTAAAATGGCCAATGTCTGTTATCCGTTTACGTGCAGCAGAAAAAGAGCGTTTGATAGAACTCGCTGACAAGATTCTACTTGCATGGAGAAGTTATACGGATAAGGATGCATTTATCTTTGCAGAAACAGACGGAGAACCGCACAATACAATTACCCCGATTGCGAGAAGACGTAGGGGTGATTTTGAACTGGATTTAGTGCTTCGTAATAACATTACAACAGAAGAACACCCGCTTGGTGTTTATCATCCGCATGCAAAATTGCATCATATTAAAAAAGAAAATATCGGCTTGATCGAAGTGATGGGATTAGCCGTTCTTCCTGCCAGATTGAAGGATGAGATTGCGGCTTTAGAGAACGCAATTTTATCGGGCGCTAACCTTCGAAAAAATGAAGTGTTAGAAAAACATGCCGATTGGGTCGAAGAGTTCCTCCCAAAATATGAAGTTGTGAATAAAGACAATATTCATACCATTCTTCAGACCGAAATCGGCCTCGTGTTTAACGAGGTATTAATTGACGCAGGGGTGTATAAGTGTACAGAAGAAGGAAGAACTGCGTTCCTCCGATTTATAGATGAAGTAAATAAATAGTTTTTTGATAGGGGCTGTTTCGATTTTGAAGCAGCCTCTTAACATGTGTTTGTGCAGTGTGCATATCTTGGTTGTTAAAATAATGTCAAAATAGGCTCTTTGCCACTTGAAATAAATGGGAAAAGAGACTAAAATAATGTCGGTTATGATTATAAAATAGGGAGAGTGTGAAAATGTGGACAATACCTTTTCTAATTATGTTTCCATTTTTGGTGTCCATACTGATGTTTACCATTCGTGTAAACAAAGTGCGTAATACCATTGCATACGTAAGTGCAGGTATTATTATCGCAGCGACTGCAGCTATGGTTGTACAGTGGCTGGCAGGCGGATGCCAGAATATGAATCTGTATTATGAGACACATTTGATTGACAGAGCGATGCTTGTCGTTGTGGTACTGCTTATGTGTCTGGTGACGTTCCTTTGCTTTAAATATAAGAGACGTCTTATCAGTTTGTTATCCATTATTCCAACGTTAATGATTGTGAAGCTGGAATTAAACGGACCGGAACTTTCATCCATTGCACATATTCATATTGACAGACTGTCTGTGTTAATGTGCGTGATTATTGGTCTGATTGGAAGTTTGATAGTGATTTATTCCGTAGGTTATATGCATGGTTATCATCATTATCATACGGAATTTGAAGACAGAAGATATTATTTCTTTATGCTTCTGTTTGTATTCTTAGGTTCCATGTTTGGATTTGTTTTATCCGAGAGCTTATTATGGATTGATTTGTTCTGGGAAATGACCAGTATCTGTTCCTTCCTTTTGATAGGATATACAAGAACAGAAGAAGCAATTGCAAATTCCTTCCGTGCATTATGGATGAACCTTTTCGGTGGTGTGCTTCTTGCGGTTGCAATCTATCTGACAGCATATGGAACAGGAAACTTATCGTTACAGAATCTGGTGGCTCTTGGCGTAGCAGGAGAGAAGGCAGTTATGATTCCGGTTGCCTTTATTGCGGTTGCAGCGCTTACGAAGGCAGCACAGATGCCGTTTTCTACCTGGTTAATGGGAGCAATGGTGGCACCGACTCCATCTTCTGCATTGTTACATAGTGCTACCATGGTGAAAGCCGGTATTTACGTTTTATTCCGTCTTGCACCGGCTATGTGCGGTACAACAACCGGACTTTTAATCAGTTTTATCGGCGGTTTCACTTTCTTTGCAGCTTCCTTTATGGCGATTGCACAGAGTGATGGTAAAAAAGTGCTGGCATTCTCCACCATTTCCAACTTAGGACTTATGGTAGCATGTGCCGGTGTAGGTACCTCGGAAACCATTTGGGCAGGTGTGTTCTTAATGATTTTCCATGCAGTATCAAAATCCTTATTGTTCCAGAATATGGGTGCAACAGAGAACTCACTTCACAGCCGTGATATTGAGAACATGCATGGTTTGATTTATAGACTTCCAAGACTTGGTATGTTTATGTTCGTCGGTATTGCAGGAATGTTTTTGGCACCATTTGGTATGTTAATTTCAAAATGGTCTGCACTGAAGGCTTCTGTTGATGAGAGCAATATTCTGCTGGTATTGTTTATCTGTTTCGGTAGTGCGACAACCATGTTCTACTGGACAAAGTGGATGACCAAATTAATTTCCTTTACAGATACGGAAATCAAAGTAAAAGATATTACAAAGAAGGACGAGCTGTTTTCATTGTCAATTCATGCGATTTTGATGATTGCACTTTGTCTGTTGTTCCCACTATTGTCAAAGACATATGTGGAACCGTTGCTGTTTGAAATGTTTGGCCATGCAACGGCAGTACTGCCAACAGCAGTATTGTATTTGCTGATTGTTATTATCTGTGTAATTTTCTGCGTGCCGATTTTGGCATTTAAGTATTCGGAACACATCGAAGTAAGCAAGAAATTGTCTTATATGAATGGTATTAATGTAGGTAACAACAAAGAGTTTGTGGATTCCTTTGGTGAACCGAAGCATTTGTTTATGTCAAACTGGTACTTTAGAGTCCTTTTCGGACAGCGGAAGCTTATGGTTCCTTGTGAAATTATTTCAGCAATCTTTATGATTGCATTATTAGCAGTGATAATTGGAGGTGCAGTATAATATGACATATCGTGTGATTGGCGTTATCGCGTATCTTTTATTGGCACCTTTACTTGGTGGATTACTAAATGGTTTGGATCGTAAGATTTCTGCAAGAATGCAGGGAAGAATCGGACCTTCCATTTTACAACCGTTTTATGATGTGAGAAAGCTTTTTTCAAAACAGTTTATTATTGTAAATCCGGCGCAGACCTTTTTGATTCTTTCCTATGTACTGACACTGGTATTTACAGGCTGTATGTTTTTTGCCGGAAGTGATTTATTACTTTGCTTCTTCGTGCTTTCAACAGGTGCAACTTTCTTAATGTTTGCTGCCTGTGTTACCAATTCACCATACAGTAACTTAGGTGCTTCCCGTGAACTGGTACAGATTATGAGTTACGAACCGGCAGTATTATTAACCTGCGTAGGTTTTTACCTTGCAACCGGTTCCTTCAATGTTTCAGACATTATTCAGTCCAAGATGAGTGCCATTTTTATGACACCGGGCTTTTTTGCGGCGTTTGTATTTATTCTTACCATTAAGATGAGAAAATCGCCATTTGATTTAAGTACCTCCCATCATCCGCATCAGGAGATGGTTAAGGGTGTTACGACAGAAATGGGTGCAGATAACCTTGCATTATTCCAGCTTTCTGAGTGGTATGAAACCGTATTTTTAATGGGTGTAGTAGGTCTGTTCTTTATCAATGAGAATCCATGGAGCTATTTGGTAGCGATACTTGCAATTCTTGCAGTATATTTCCTTGAAATCTTAATTGATAATACCTCTGCTCGTGTAAAATGGGATACCATGTTGAAACTGGCATGGGGTGTAACGTTATTTGCAGCAGGCACAAACTTAATTATTCTGATGATTGCGAGGTAAGCAAAAGATTATGGGAAATGTAAAAAGATCTCCTTGGCTGCTCCATTATGATGGTTCCAGCTGTAATGGATGTGATATCGAAGTACTGGCATGCCTGACTCCTGTTTACGATGTGGAGCGTTTTGGTGTCATCAATACCGGTGACCCGATGCAGGCAGACATTTTCCTGATTACAGGTGGTATCAATACACAGAATCAGGCAGTTGTAAAACAGTTATATGATCAGATGCCAAAACCGAAGGTTGTGGTAGCTGTCGGCGTATGTGCATGTACCGGTGGCGTATTTAAAGATTGCTATAATATTTTAGGCGGGGTAGATACGACAATTCCTGTTGATATCTATGTACCCGGTTGTGCCGCAAGACCGCAGGCAATCATTGATGGTGTGGTAAAAGCGGTTGAACTGTTCCAGAAACGCAGTGATGAAATGGAACAGAAGAAAAAGGAATCCAGAAAGGAGCAGAAGTAATGGAAGTAAAGAACCCGACAAATATATTGGAAGAGATTACTCCGGCAGACCTTTTAGGACAGGTAATGACTCAGAAAAATATGGGACGCCGTCTTTCCCAGATTTGTGCAGCTTATGTAAATGAAAAGTTAGAGCTTAGCTATTCCTTTGCAGAGGATGATACAAATCTTTACCATACACTTCGTCTTGTAATTGACAAAGAGACTGAAGTTTGCAGTATTACAGAGTTTTATCCATATGCATTTTTGTATGAAAATGAAATGAAAGAATTATTTGGTGTAAATATTCAGATGATTAACCTGGATTATCAGAACCGGTTATATCGTATCAATGAAGAAACACCATTCTTGAAATAGGAGGAAGTTATGGGAAAACAGAGTATTATTCCTTTTGGACCGCAGCATCCGGTATTACCGGAACCGATTCATCTCGACCTTGTCATCGAAGATGAAAAAATCGTGGAAGCCATTCCTTCTATCGGTTTTGTACATAGAGGTCTGGAAGGACTTGTAAAAAAGAAAGATTTTAACGAAATGACCTATGTAGTAGAGCGTACCTGTGGTATTTGCAGCTTTATGCACGGCATGGGTTACTGTGAAGCAGTAGAAAATGTCATGAAGGTAGAAGTACCAGACCGGGGAAAATATCTTCGTACCATCTGGGCAGAAATGTCCCGTATCCACAGCCATTTGTTGTGGCTTGGACTTTTAGCAGATGCATTCGGATTTGAAAGTTTATTCTACCAGTGTTGGAGAATGAGAGAAAAGGTGTTAGACCTTTTTGAACTGACAACAGGTGGAAGATGTATTTTCTCTGTTAATAAAATCGGTGGTGTGTTAAAAGATATCGATGCAGAAATGTTACAGACCATGCTTTCTGTATTTGAAGAGATGGAAACAGAATTAAAGACCATTCGTAAGACCTTCCTTTTCGATTACACAGTAGAATCCAGATTAAAAGGTGTTGGTGTGCTGACAAAAGAGCAGGCTCATAATTTAGGGGCAGCAGGGCCTTTTGCACGTGCCAGCGGTGTGAAAATTGATATGAGAACCAGAGGTTACGGTGCATATCCGGACCTTGATTTTGAACCGATTACAAGTGAGATTGGTGACAGCTTCGCAAGATGTGATGTCCGTATCAACGAGATTTTCCAGGCAATCGATTTGATTCGCCAGATGATTGGCAAAATGCCTTCCGGTGAGATTTCTGCTGTCGTAAAAGGCAATCCAAACGGTGAGTATTTTATGCGTGTGGAGCAGCCGAGAGGGGAAGCAATTTATTATGTAAAAGCAAACGGAAGTAAGTTCTTAGACAGAATGAGAGTCCGTACCCCTACTTTCGCAAACCTTCCGGGTATGTTAGAGACCTTAAAGGGTGCTGACCTTGCCGATGTGCCGCTTTTGATTTTGACAATTGATCCATGTATCAGTTGTACAGAACGATAGGAGGAACGTAAAAATGGCAAAACTTATGAGCTTTAAGAACACGGTTTTAAAGAATTTATTTTCAAAGCCAGTTACAAAGAATTATCCTGCCGAACCAGCCGTTTATCCGGAGCGCAGCAGAGGACATATAGAAATCAATATCGAGGACTGTATTTTATGCGGTTTATGCAGTATGAACTGTCCTTCCCGTGCTATTACGGTAGACCGCAAAGCCGGAACGTGGACCATCAATCGCTTTGATTGTGTGCAGTGTGGATACTGTACCGAAAAATGTCCAAAAAAGTGTTTGTCGATTGTGCCGGGCTATCAGGAGCCGATGTCTATGAAAGCATCTGCTACTTATGAAAAGCCGGTAGAGGAGAAGAAAAAATTTCCTCAGGCAGATACGGAAGTTTGTGTATTCTGTACACTTTGTGCAAAGAAGTGCCCGCAGGGTGCAATTACAGTAGACCGGACAGAAAAGAAATGGGAATTAAATAAAGATGCATGTGTCAGCTGCGGACTGTGTGAAAGCAATTGCCCAAAGAAGTGCATCTCTATGAAAGAGGAGAACTAAGCTATGCATGAATATCATGGTGCAGTAGAAATCATTGAACACGCAGAAGCACATTGCAAAGAGCGTGGGCACAGCAAGGTGACAAAGATTCAGCTAGTCATTGGAGAAGCTTCCGGATATTCCTTTGAAGCAGTTAAGGGATATTTTGAAGAGGCAGCAGTCGGAACCATGTGTGAAGGCGCAGAAGTGACTGTTCGAAAGACTGACGTTATGCTTCGCTGTCCGAACTGCAATGAATTGTTTGTCAAGAAACCATTAAAATATAATTGTCCGCATTGTGGGACACCGGGAAATCCGACGGATGCCGGAAAAGAAATGGCGATTGACTTTATTGAAACAGAATAATAGAAAAGCTGCGGCTCCTTCCCACTATTAGCGAGTAAGGAACCGCAGCTTTTTTAGCTTTGTTTTTGCTCTTCCCACAGTTTATCTGCGGTTGGTTTCCAGTTTGCTGCATAAGAATCACATTTTGCGCATAGATGTTCAACACTCTCCGGAGACTGTAAATCGGTGGAATGAGCACCGGTTTTTGCTACGATTTCTCGTAGCTTTTCCGGATTTTCCAGCATTGGGCATGGACGCAGCATGTTTTCATTAAACGGTTGACCGTCATGATAAGCCATGAAAATGCCGGATTGTAAGCATTCAAGCAATGACTTCTCGCGAATGTTACTGTCGGAATAATGAATGAAGACACATGGGTCGACATCACCATTTGCATTGATATGTAAGTAGCGTCTGCCACCTGCAACACAGCCACCCACATATTTACCATCATTCTGGAAGTCCATGGCAAACAATGGTTTTGTACTGCGGTAGAGGCGGATACGGCGATATACTTCTACACGCTGCTCAGGTGTCGGAAGAAGTTCTACAGAAGCGTCATTTCCAACCGGCATGTAGTGGAAATACCAGATGAAGGATACACCCATTTCAATCAGGCTGTCGTAGAAAGCTTCTGATGTAATGGAATCAAAGTTTGCACTGGTGTAGCAGGCAGAGATTCCGAAAACAAGCTTCTTTTGTCTTAAAAGTTTGATTGCTTTAATCACCTTTTGATAGGTGCCGTTTCCACGTCTGCCGTCAGTCGCTTCTTCAAATCCTTCCAAAGAGATAGCCGGTACAAAGTTTTTTATACGCAGCATTTCATCTGCGAAGGCTTCATCTATTAAGGTAGCATTGGTAAAGCACAGGAAAATACAGTCAGAATGTTTTTCACAAAGGCGGATGAGGTCTGCTTTGCGCACAAGCGGTTCACCACCGGTATAGATGTACAGGTAAACCCCCAGCTCTTTTCCCTGACAGATGATGTTATCAATTTCTTCATAGCTAAGATTTAATTTATTCCCGTATTCCGCAGCCCAGCAACCGGTACAGTGAAGGTTGCAGGCAGAGGTAGGGTCTAACAGGATTGCCCATGGAATATTGCAGTTAAATTTTTTGCGGCATTCTTCCTGAACCTGCCAGCCTTCTAAGGCAGCATGAATGAAGAAATTAACAGCAAGTGTTTCAAGTACATCCTGATCCGTATTTTTCGCCAAATCCATCACAAACGGGTGATAAGGATGTTCCGGGTTTTCGATAATTTCCCTTATAAGTGCCCGTTGAGATACGAATTCTCCTTTGGCAAATTTATCTGCCCAGTCCATCATTTTTAGCATGTTTTTTTCCGGGTCTTTATAAAGATACCGAAATGCCTGTTCTAATCCGAATTTTCTAATCGTTGATTTAACGTCCATAGTATGTTCCTCCTAAATGGTTTTTTCATAAGTCTATTCTGGTTGAGTCGATTTCTATGCAATCTCCGTCAATAATTTTCGGTTTCATGCGGTGGCTGATTTTCACAGCGGTTAAAATGGTGATTAAATTTAAAATACCTTCTGCCAATAGGGAAAGTCCAAGTATTATCATTAAAATTTCTGCACTTTTGGATGGGCGAAAAACTAAAAGAAAGCCCATGACACCTGTCGTAATTGCAGCAAGAAGAATCAGCCACCATTTTTGAATCCCAAAGTTCTTAGAATCAATGGCAATCTGAATCTTAAGTAATGCATCTGCAAGTACCAAGATACCAAAGAGGATGCACAGAAGGGGAATCATCGTACTTGTGCGGAAAATCATGATAACACCTAGGGCAGATAGTAAAATACCAAAGGCCAAATCATATTGAAAAGCCAGACGATACAAGTCCTTTGAGCAATAACCAATGATTTTAACAATCCCAAATAAAACTAAAAGTATTCCGCTAAGCCTGCAAAGCAGTATTAGTGAAAAATCCGGAACAATTATCAATACGATGCCTAATATGCAAAGCAGAATGGAAATAAAGATATAACCAACTTTAGCGGTTTGAATTTGATTGTTTCTTACCATAAGGAAAATCTCCTTTCTGGTTGTACTATAGCAAAGGAGGTTCATGTTTCATACAGATAAAAAATGCCCCATGCCTAAAAAACAGACACGAGGCGCATTTTGCCTAAAAAATTATTTTACTTCACAACGGGCAATCATTTGCTCTAATTCACCCTGCTTTAATTCGCATAACCGATGAAAGCTTGACTGGATATCGTATGCCATCCCGGTATTCATCCAACCTATCGCAAAACCAAAGCAGACGCAGGTCACGTAGTTGACGAAAAGTGCATAATCCTCTTCTGATATGGTTCGCTCTGCTAAGACACTATCAATATATGTGGTGGCTGCATGGTTACAGATATGCCATTGATATTGCTCATAGATATCACGATTCGTGGAACGGTAGATATTAAGGGCGGCTTTCCTGTTTTTTAATGCAAAATCTACCATCACATCAAGACAATCCTCAATAGAGGCAATGGTCGGATGCTCTTTAATGATGCGGTCAAACTCATCGTTTACGATGGATTCCAGTAAGCTTGGCAAATCTTCAAAATAATAATAAAAAGTATTGCGGTTTACTCCACAGTCGTCAACGATATCACGAATGGTAATTTGGCTAAGCGGTTTTTCATTTAACAATTTAATAAAAGAATCGCGAATTGCTTTTTTCGTAAAACCGGCCATACTAGCGACCTCCTTCTCTTTGGTTCAATATCTCGAATATAGCATTTATTTCGTGGAATTGCAAGGAATTCAAGCTTTCTAAAGGCAGGCTTTTGTGGTATAGTAGTTATGACTCTACCACCAGTCGGTTGTGCTTTGTTTACATCTGACGTTACAATCAGAGTATCAAATAATGCGAGGTGACAACAGATGTATGAGATTGATAAGGTAAAGTTTGGGGAATTTATTTCAGAACTTCGGAAGGCAAAGGGAATTACACAAAAAGAACTGGCTAGCCGGCTTTATATTTCGGATAAAGCCATCAGTAAGTGGGAGACGGGGCATAGTATACCGGATATTACACTATTGGTACCATTAGCGGAGATATTGGGAGTAACTGTGACAGAACTACTGGAATGCCGCAGAATGGAAGGAAAGGATACCCTGGATGTGTCGCAGACAGATGATTTGGTAAAGAAGGTCATTGGCATATCGGAAGAAGAGAGCTTGGGCAGGCCGCAGATAAAAAAGAAACATGTTTTTATCTATCTGGGTTGTGTTGGTATTGCATTAGTAGAAATGCTCCTGCTCTATTTGCTGTGCGGTAAATGGAATATGGAAGTATTTCCGGATTTATTCCCAGTCTATTTGATGATGGGAATGATGATGTTCTTTGGTATCTACTTTTGGTTTTTTATGAAAGAAAAACTGCCGGCCTATTATGACGAGCATAAAATAAATGTGTATGTGGATGGTGTGATGCATATGAATATTCCAGGAGTGTATTTTAATAATCATAACTGGCCTCATATGATAAGAGCATTTCGCATGTGGTCTTCCATAGGTATGATTACACTTCCAATTATTTATGTGGCATTAAGTGCGGTGTTTTCTTTGTGGAGACCATTATCGGATATTAGCATTTTATTACTCCTCTTTTTAGGCGGATTGTTTATTCCACCATATGTATTGGGTAGAAAATACCAGTATGCCAAAGGAGAGCAACCGGAAAAAAAGAAGGGAACATTAATAAAGACGACAGTCTTGCTATTAGTGATTTTGGTTTTTGTGGGTGTACTGTCATTTTTCGGAATAGGAACAATGCGCTCTGCGACAAGAATGGGTTGTGTGGAAAATGCTGACAGAAACAGTTGGTCCGCAAACTACCTGTATTTGGATGGTTTTATGCAAAGAAATATATGGAACGAAGGCGATTCAGAAAGCCTTAAGGTTCTGGTAGAAACCGAAGACGGAACCTTTGCGGTGGAAATAAAAGATGAAGATGGAAACGTAATTTTTCATCAGGAAAATATGGAAACGGGAATTTACGAGGTGAAGGCTTCCGGAAAATGTGTGGTGCGTGTCACAGCTAAGGAGCATAAGGGAAGCTTTTACATCGGGGATTAAATTTTATGCCACCAGTTCGCTGGTGGCTGTTTTATGTAGAAATTATTATATGTTTTGAACAGTATTTTTAGTAATAATGCGAATAGAACGTTTGTTCTTGTGGTGATAATATTATTTTGTAGTTGGTTGTGGAGTAAACCAAGAAAATATGATAGAATAATAATATGTTGTATCCGTAGAAAAGAAATCGGGGGAAGATAAATATGAATAACAACAAAGTGATGAGTGTTGAGCAACTTGTCAATAGTGATGAATATTATTTAAAACTAAAGAAAGCATTGGGCTCATTACTTGCAAAAACAAGAGCAGCAACTACCGAAGCAAGTGTTGCTTCTGCTTTTGAAACAGAATTATTTTATTTCATTAAACTTAATCTTGGAAAAGATATTACATTTGATAAAGAAGTTGGACAGACTGATTTAAAACATAAGAGGCATGTATTCACCGGAAGAATGGATGCTGTTTCAAATGACTTAATTATTGAATATAAAAAGGCAAATAAATTTGAAACTGAAAAGGACCAGATGAAAGCTACAGTGCAAGTAGAGGACTACTTGGAGCAATTAAAAGCGGAAAGAAATATTGAATACAGTGCAATATTAACAGATGGTCAAAAGATAAGGTATTTTTATTATTTAGACAGCACATTGCATCATACACCTATTAAAGATATAGATGAAAATGATTTGGATAAAATAGTAAGAAGTCTTATAAATGTAGGAAATAAGAAATTTGTTCCTGAAAATATCATTCAGGATTTTAAACTTGATGCAGAAAAAGACGTTACTTTGAAATTGGCAAAATGTTTATTTCATTTGGTAGTAGATCATGTGACAGATAAAACGGATATGCTATTTCAGGAATGGCAGGAACTTTTTCATCTTTCTGAAAATGATAATGGACAGAATTTGGATATAGAAAAAAGGAAAGTAGCTTTAAGTAAAATTTTTGAAAGAAAAATTGAAGACAATGAGATGGATTATAAAGCATTGTTTGTTTTGCAGACAACGTATGCAATTATTGTAAAACTGATAGCTTGTAAAGTTATTACTAGATTATGTACAGATTCCCAGGGCGATATATTGTATTTCTCTGATCTTAGTAATGTTGATGCTGATAAACTTCGTGAGTTTATGGAGAATTTAGAAGAGGGTTATACCTTTGCAATTGGAGGAATTAGAAATCTTTTAGAGGGAGATTTTTTCTCCTGGTATGCTTCGGAAGAACAATGGAATGAAGAAGAAGCAAAATGCATAATGGATATTATTAATACGCTAGAAGGATATTCAGATGCTTCATTTTCATATGGATATACGGCAATCGACATATTTAAAGATTTATATATGGAAATTATGCCGAATGAGGTAAGGCATAGTTTGGGAGAATATTTTACCCCATCATGGCTGGCGGATTATGTGATTGCAAACAGCAAAGAAATGGTTACAACTAAAAACTGGAGAGCGATTGACCCATGTTGCGGTAGTGGAATATTTGTTGTGACGTTAATTAAACATGTAATAGGTGACAGGCAGATATTATATTTATCAAAGAAAGAAAAGAGAGAACTCTTAAACGAAATATTAAACCGTGTGCAGGGAATTGACATAAATCCATTATCGGTTTTAACCGCTAGAGTGAGTTATCTTCTTGCAATTGCGCCTTTATTGGGAGAAGAACCAATAGAAATACCCATTTATTTAGGTGATTCTGCTAATATACCATGGAAAATTGATTTAGATGGTGTGAAATGCTATAAATATGTAGTGCGTACAAAGCAGGGACAGATTGATATCACTTTACCTTGCAGTTTTGTTGAAAGCGAATCCTTTTTAGAAAAAATGAGTTTACTGCAATCAATTATAAAGGCAGAAGATGAAAACATCGTTTTCAATAAATTAGTAGGATGTATCGATAAAAATGATTTGAATGATACAGTCTTATCCTGCATTCAGTATCTCTCAAAAAGACTAGTGGAACTGCACAAAAACAAGTGGGATGGCATTTGGCTAAGGATTGTGACGAATTATATGTTGGTTGCAAGAATAAAGGATATTGACATCATTGTAGGAAATCCACCATGGGTTAAGTGGGAATTTTTGCCACAAGTCTATGCGGAAAAAATAAAGGAATTGTGCCTGGATCGTCATTTGTTTTCCGGACAAACATATATGGGTGCAATTAGTTTAAATATTTGTGCTCTTATATCGAATGTCACAGCATCATCATGGCTAAAAGAAGATGGAGTTTTGGCATTTTTAATGCCAAAGACATTAATGACACAGGATTCTTATGCGGGATTTAGAAACTTTTACATAGATGTTAAGAATGATAAAAGGCTATTTTTACAGAAAATTGATGATTGGAGTAAGGCGGGAAATCCATTCATTTATACAACTGAAAAATTTCTTACCTATTATTATCAGGAGAAAAAAGTCGATTATTCGGCAGGAATTCCTATAAATTATATAATTAAAAAGAATGGTATTGATATAAAAAAAATAAATATTCAGGGGTCTTACGAAGATATAAAAGGAATGTTTTTATATAATCGGGGGAAAGCGTATCAATTAGATGAAACCAGAACTGGATTTACGATGATTAGCGGCTGTGATAATTACAGAACCGAGCTGTATAGCAAAATAATTGGTAAAAGTGAGTATAAGGCCCGTAGTGGTGTGGAGTTTACGCCTGCTGAAATTTATTTTGTTGAGCCGGTTTCTAGAGTAGGAAAGTCCGGATATTACAAATTCAAAAATTCCCAGTTTACAAACTCAGTATATAAGGCAAAAGACAGTAATGGATTTGTTCTGGAGACAGAATATATAAAGCCGGTAATTAAAAGTCCATGTATAAGGGAATTTGGAATAGAAGAAAGTTGTAATTACTGTATTTTCCCATATAAAAGGCACGAAATATCATGTGTAGAATTAGAAGACTTAAGTAATTCATCTGAATATGTAGCAAAGTATCTTATTGAGAACCAGAAGTTGATAGGAAAACAATCGAAACGTAGCAGAATGATTGCAAAAGGAAAGGAATTTTATGCTTTATCTAAAGTGGGAGCATACACATATGGTGATAACATCGTAACATTTAGAGACAATACAAAGTTAGTAGCAGCAGTAGTAAAGAAAGTAGATACTCCTTGGGGAGAAAAAGTAATGCCGATATGTGCAAAACACTCACCTTATATTAGCATGGATAAGAATAATAGGTTTATTTGTGAAGAGGAAGCATATTACTTATCTGCTATACTTAATACGGATGTTGTGCAAGAGTACTTCAAATTTACATTTAGTGAACGTTCGTACAGTATAGATTTTAATATCAAGATGCCATTATATGATTCAGAAAATGAAATTCAAAAGGAGATGGCTGCATTGGCGAAACAGGCACATGAAGTATTTGGTAGTGATAAGGAAATCAAAGTAATAAAGGTAAAATTAGAGGAACTTTATATTGCGCTTTGTGATTCTGTTAGTTAATATTGATAGAGTAGTATAGGGCTAAAATATGAGTAATCCTATTTTAGCCTTATATTATTATAAAATATTTTTTATCACATAGATGTGGACATTGAGGCGAACCAAATGGAAAATCAGGAAAAACAGCATAAGCGCCGCGTGCGTTATTCGGGTACCCATCCGAGAAGCTATCAGGAAAAATATAAGGAACATAATCCGGAGAAATATGCGGATACCATTGAAAAGGTAATCAGAAAAGGCAGTACCCCTGCCGGTATGCATATTTCCATTATGGTGCAGGAAATTCTGGATTTTTTACAGATTAAACCGGGGCAGATAGGATTAGATGCGACCCTTGGATATGGTGGTCATACGAAGGCCATGCTGCAGAAATTAGAGGGTCAGGGACATATCTATGCATTGGATGTGGACCCAATTGAATCAGCAAAAACCAAAGAACGATTGGCAAATCAGGGATTTGGAGAAGATATTTTAACTGTGCGGTTACAAAACTTTGCGGACATTGATTTGGTGACAAAGGAGACCGGAAAGAAGTTTGATTTTGTTCTGGCAGATTTAGGTGTCTCTTCTATGCAGATCGATAATCCGGAACGCGGATTTTCTTATAAGGTAGAAGGACCGCTTGATTTGCGTTTAAATCCCTTGAAGGGTGTGAGCGCAGCGGAAAGGTTAAAAGAGGTTTCGGAAGAGGAACTCGTTGGAATGCTGGTAGAAAATTCAGATGAACCATATGCAAAGGAAATTTCAGCCAGAGTTATGAAGTGGTTTAAGGACGGAAAGGTGATTGAAACGACGACACAGATGAAGGAAGTCATTACCGAAGCACTTTGCCGTGTTCCAAAGGCAGAACGGGATGAGGCAATCAAAAAATCCTGTGCCAGAACCTTTCAGGCGTTGCGGATTGATGTAAATAGTGAGTTTGAAGTATTGTATGCTTTTTTGGAAAAATTACCGGAGGTATTGGCACCAAACGGAAGAGTCGCGATTTTAACTTTCCATTCCGGAGAGGACCGGTTGGTGAAACGTTCCTTTAAGGAACTGGAAAAGGCGGGTATTTATCGTGAAGTATCCAAGGATGTGATTCGTCCGTCTGCGGAGGAATGTGCAAGAAACAGCCGAGCAAAATCAACGAAGATGCGTTGGGCTATTCGTGCATAGAACGTGACCTAAATAGGTGCGGGGATTTTGACGAAAGAAAGGGCATTGTTAAAATGCAAGCGAAGAAAATTACTGTTACAGGTCTGGTGCAGGGCGTGGGATTTCGCCCGGCAGTAGCAGAACTGGCAGAAGAATGTAAGTTGGCAGGACAAGTGAAAAATATGGGAGGTGTGGTGGAAATCTTCGCTTCCGGAGAAAATGAGGCGGTGGAGAAGTTTCTTCATCGCCTAAGCTTGCTGCCGGTTGGCAGAATTGATTCTCTTAAGGTGCAGGATGTGCCGTATGATGCAGCCTGCACTTCGACAAAAATGGGGAGTTGTGCACAAATCGACTCGCCGGTACAGAAACAGTTTGTAATTGCAGAAAGCAGCAACGGGCGGGAAGAGGTACGTCTGTTACCGGTGGATTTTCCAACCTGTGACCGTTGTAGGGAAGAGCTTTTTGATAAAAAGAATCGCAGGTACCGGTATCCGTTTATCAGCTGTACGCAGTGCGGACCTCGTTATTCCATTCAAAGGGAAGTGCCATATGACAGGGATAGCATTACCATGGGCGATTTTGAAATGTGCTCGGAATGTTTGAATGAGTATACGAAAAAGGGAAATATCAGGCGGCATGCACAGACCATTGCCTGCCATACTTGCGGTCCGACGCTAAAGCTGGTAAGCGTGGGCAGTGCCGGGAAATTTGTTATTCTTGAAAAGGATACAGAAGCGATTCTGACACAGACCGTAAAGGCTTTAAAAGAGGAAAAAATTGTAGCAATCAAAGATATTGGTGGCTTCCATTTTGCATTTTCACCGATGAGCAGTACAGCAGCAAAAAGACTTCGCGAATTTAAGCATCGGGATAAAAAACCGTTTGCGGTCATGTTCCCAGGTATAGAAGCCATTCGGGAGTTCTGTGAGGTATCTTCGAAAGAGGAGGAACTTCTGACCTCAAATGCGAGACCGATTGTGCTGTTAAAAAAGAAGAAGGATTTTGTGACGGAAATTTGTGGTGAGAGTGATCGGATGGGAGCATTTTTACCCTGTAACCCGTTACAGATTTTATTAATAGAAGAAACAGGACCACTTGTCATGACCAGTGGGAACCGGGGCGGCGAACCGATTATTACTAATGAAGAGGAAATGAAAAAACTGATGGAAGAAGGCTGTCCGGATTTCATGCTAACCCATGACAGAGAAATTTTGACTCCGCTGGACGATTCCATATATCAGGTAAATGGAAGCTTCGTGCAGCTTTTACGCAGAGCAAGAGGACTCGTGCCGGAGCCGATTGAACTGGCACATTCGCTCAATGCGGATACCTTTGCAGCAGGTGGCGATTTGAAAGCCACATTTGCACTGGGACGTGGGAAAATGGTATATCTAAGCCAGTATTTTGGTGATTTGGAAGAAGTGCGCTGTATGAAACAGCGTAGTAACGCAATTACACGAATGAAAGAGTTACTTGCGCTGACGCCGGAAGTTTCTGTCGGTGATTTGCATCCGGCTTATGTTTCTGCAAAGGATACAAATATAAAAATACAGCATCATATGGCGCATGTGGCATCTGTGATTGCAGAACACCGGTTAGAGGGAAACATCCTTGGAATTGCCTGTGACGGAACCGGGTATGGAACGGATGGAACCATCTGGGGAAGTGAGTTTTTTACCTATAACAATGGAAAGATGGAACGTGTGGGACACTTTGGCATGGTAAGGTTGTTAGGTGGAGATGCCGGTGCGAAGGATGCAGACAAGACCTTGTTTTCCTATCGGATGGAAGCGCGTGAACGGGGACTTTTTATTGGGGACGAAACCTGCCGGGATATAGAGATGGGCATATCAGGCGAAACAGAACGTCTACAGGAAATGGCATGGAAGCAGAACATTAATACAGCCTTATCCTCTTCTATGGGAAGACTGTTTGATGCCGCAAGTGCATTGTTAGAAATTTGTCATTATAATTCGTATGAGGGCGAGTGTGCCATTTTATTGGAGCAGGCTGCTCATAAAGGAAAAGAGAAGTTTTTACAGTTACAGGAAGGTGGCAGGGAAAAACTTTTAACTGCAGATGTGACAAAGCAGGATGGCATGTGGATCGCGGATGGTGTAAAACTGCTTGCCGACTTGAGTGAATTAAAAAGGCAATATGAGAATCAGAAAGAGGTTCTTGCCTATCTGTTTCATCATGCCATTGCAAAGGCAATTGTTACTATGGCAGAATCCGCCGGCAAGGAGTATAATAAGGTGGTGTTAAGCGGTGGAAGCTTTTTAAACCGCATTTTACTGAACGAAGTGGCAGAAGGATTACATGCTGCCGGAAAAGAAGTTTATACCAATGAAAAAGTGCCTTGCGGCGATGGCGGAATCGCTTTGGGACAGATTTTTTGTTCTATAAGAAAGGAGTACCGTTATGTGTGTAGCATTACCGGGAAAAGTAGTAAAGATAAATGAAAAAGATGCAGTCGTGGATTTCTCAGGAAATCTTGTGACGGCAAGAATGGGACTTGTGAATATTAAGGAGGGCGACTATGTGTTAGTGCATGCCGGATGCATATTGCAGAAGGTGTCCACCGAAGAGGCATTAAGCCTGACGGAACTCATGGAGGACGTGGGAGGCTTTTCATAAATGAATTTGGAAGAGATAAAACAGTTTTTAAAAGAATATGACGGACCGAAGATGCGCATCATGGAGGTCTGCGGAAGCCATACGGCAGCTATTTCTAAAAATGGCATCCGTGGAATGCTTTCTCCTAATATTAAGCTTTTGTCAGGACCGGGATGTCCGGTGTGTGTGACACCGACGGCTTATGTGGACCGCCTTGTGGAGCTTGCCATGACGCCGGATACCTGCGTGGTGACCTTCGGTGATATGCTACGCGTGCCGGGCAGTAAGACCTCTCTTAGTGAGTCAGCCGGTGTAGGAGCAAAAGCGGTTATGGTGTATTCGCCAATGGACATTATTGCTATGGCGGAAAAAGAGCCACAGACCAACTTTATTTTTGCAGCAGTGGGATTTGAGACGACCACACCGGTGTATGCGCTTTTACTGGATGAAGTGATAGAAAAAGATTTGACAAATGTAAAGCTTTTGACTGCTTTAAAAACAATGCCGGGGGTCATCGATGAGTTGTGCCGAAATGGGGCAGAAATGGATGGCTTTTTAGCACCGGGGCATGTGGCAGCAGTCACCGGAAGCGACATTTTTAAACCACTGGCAGAAAATTATCAGATACCATTTGTAGTGAGCGGATTTGAAGGAACTGAGATTTTATATGCGTTGTATGAGCTCGTAAAAGAGCGCGGGAATGGTGTGGTGAAAAACTGCTACCCGAAGGTGGTCACTGCAGAAGGAAATGAAAAAGCGAAAAAGCTGGTAACGCAGTATTTTATGCCTGCCGATGCGACCTGGCGCGGAATGGGGAGTATCCCTGGCACCGGACTGGTGCTGCGGCCGGAGTATAGAAACTACGATGCCGGAAGCCTTTTGTTAAACGAAGACAATAAGAAAAATAAGGCATGTTGCTGTGACAAGATTCTGATGGGAAAAATGAGCCCGGCGGAATGCCCGTTATTTGCAAAAGTATGTAAACCTTTGACACCGCAGGGTGCCTGTATGGTATCCACGGAGGGCAGCTGCCACAGTGCATTTGCATCCATGTAGCGCATTTGCATGCAAACGTGTGGTGGAAAAGACGCAGCCCGGATAGAGTAGGAAAGGATTAGTTTTAGATATGGAAGAAAGAATCAGCATGGTTCACGGTAGTGGCGGAGCAGCCACAAGTGAACTGATTAGCGCAGTATTTGCAAAGGAGTTTGCAAATGATACCTTAAATCAGATGGAGGATTCTGCGGTAGTAGTCGGAAGCGGAAAAATCGCAGTGACAACGGATAGCTTTGTAGTGACACCCATGTGTTATCCGGGCGGAAATATCGGGCGTCTTTGCATCTGCGGAACCGTAAATGACCTTTTGATGCGGGGCGCGAAACCCAAATATATTACCTGCGGTTTTATTTTACAGGAGGGCATGGAAGTATCTGTTTTACAGGAGATTGTACATGCTATGGCAGAAACGGCAAAGGAAGCAGGTGTAACAATCGTAGCGGGTGATACGAAGGTTGTGACCGGAGCCGGTGAGTGCTATATCAATACAACCGGAGTAGGCTTTGTCCCTGAAGAACGGGACGTATCCGCTGTGAAAGTGCAGGAGGGGGACGTGGTAATCGTATCCGGCAACGTGGGCGACCATCATGCAGCCATTCTATCCAGCCGCATGGGAATTACAAATCATATTGAGAGTGATAATGCACCTCTGGGAGAAATCGTGGAAGCACTCTTTACAGCAGGTGTGGAGGTACATACCATGCGGGATGTGACCAGAGGCGGTCTTGCAACAGTTTTAAAAGAGCTGGCACAGGCTTCAGGTACAACGATTACTTTGGAAGAAAAAGCACTTCCGGTAACACCGCAGGTGCGGGATTTCTGCGGTTTGCTTGGCTTAGATCCGCTTTATATGGGAAACGAGGGGAAACTGGTAGCAATCGTACCGGCAGAGCAGAAGGAGAGGGCACTTGAGGCAATGCGCAGTGCGAAGTACGGCGAAGGGGCTGTGGCAATCGGAACGGTAACCAAAGAAGAACCCGGGAAATTGTATCTTGTGACCGGTATCGGAGGACTCAGAAACTTAGAAGTACTGCAGGGCGAAGGGCTTCCTAGAATATGCTAAAACAGTAACTGTTAAAAAAGAGGTTTCTATGCAATTGCATGGAACCTCTTTACTTTTTATAGAGAATGTTGTAAAGTAAGAAAAGGACAGTTTTACATGGTAAAGTGGTAAAATGACCGGCAGATGTGCCGGATAATAAAGGAAAGAAGGATTCGTTATGGTTTCAAAGAAGATACAGGCTGCTTTTGCCGGCAGTTCCGCAATTCGGGCAATGTTTGTGGAAGGAAAAGAAATGGCAAAAAAATACGGAGCAGAGAATGTGTATGATTTTTCCCTCGGCAATCCTGCTACACCGGCACCGAAAGCAATCAATGAAGCGATTATTGATTTGGCAGCACACACGGATTCCATGGAGCTGCATGGCTATATGGATAATGCCGGATATCCGGAAGTACGTCAGGCGATTGCGGAGAATTTAAACCGGCGTTTCGATACGTCATTTGAATTTCACAATATCACGATGACGGTTGGTGCAGCAGGCGGTTTAAATATTATATTTAAGACGATTTTAGATCCGGGGGATGAGGTGATTGTATTTGCACCCTTCTTTGGTGAATACCGTCAGTATGCCGCTAATTTTGATGCTGTCATTGTAGCGGTAGCGCCTGACCTTGCGACTTTTCAACCGAATTTAACGGATTTTGAAGCAAAGATTACTGCTAAAACAAAGGCAGTCATTGTAAATACACCGAATAATCCGACCGGTGTTGTATATAGCCCTAAGACCATGGAAGCAATTGCTACCGTTTTAGAAAAAAAACAGCAGGAAATCGGGCACGACATTTATCTGGTATCCGATGAGCCATATCGGGAACTGGTTTATGATGGAGTGAAACAGGATTTCCTGACAAAATATTATAAGAATACCATCGTTGGCTATTCCTTTAGTAAATCCTTATCCCTTCCGGGAGAGCGAATCGGTTATGTGGTCGTGCCGGATGAAGCATCGGATGCAGAAGATTTAATTCGTGGGATTGAAATCTCAAACCGTACACTGGGCTTTGTAAATGCACCATCCTTGATGCAAAAGGCAGTAGCACGCTGTCTGGAAGAACCGACGGATGTTGCTTTTTACGATAGAAACCGGAAACGATTGTATGAGGGACTGACAGAGCTTGGGTTTACCTGTGTGAAACCGGAAGGAGCCTTTTATCTCTGGGTAAAATCACCGGTGGAAGATGAAGAAGCATTTGTAGAGGCAGGAAAGAAATATCATATTTTAATGGTAAAGGGCAGTGCTTTTGGATGCCAGGGTTATGTCAGACTGGCTTATTGTGTGTCTTACGAAATGATTGAACGTTCCATGTCTGCTTTTGAAAAGCTGGCAGAAGAATACAAATAGATTGGATGGGAAAAGCTATGGAAAATTGGGAAAGCTATGTGCGAAAAGTTGTTCCATATGTGCCGGGCGAGCAGCCGAGGCAGGAAAACATCATTAAATTAAATACGAATGAAAATCCGTATCCGCCGGCACCGGGTGTTGTAAGAGCCTTGCATGATATGAATACAGGAAAACTGCGTAAATATCCGGATCCGACCTGTAAACTTTTAGTAGATGCCATTGCAGAAAATTATGGATTGAAAAGCAGCCAGGTATTTGTAGGAGTTGGCTCCGATGATGTACTGGCGATGATTTACCTGACCTTTTTTAATAGTGAAAAACCGATATTATTCCCGGATATTACCTATTCTTTTTATGATGTCTGGGCTGATATGCTACGGGTCCCTTATGAAGTAAAACCATTGGATAATCATTTTAAAATTATAAAAGAAGACTATTACGGACCGAATGGTGGTGTAATTTTCCCAAATCCGAATGCTCCGACGGGGATTTATATGGAGCTTTCCAAGGTGGAGGATATCATTTCGCATAACAGGGATGTGATTGTGGTAGTAGATGAGGCCTACATCGACTTTGGCGGTGCATCGGCACTCCCACTCATTGATAAATACGACAATCTGATTGTTGTGCAGACTTTTTCAAAATCCCGTTCTATGGCCGGTATGCGTATCGGATATGCAATGGGAAATGAAAAACTGATTCGCTATCTAAATGACGTAAAATATTCTTTCAACTCTTATACGATGAATGAGACAGCCTTAGTTTTGGGAACAGAGGCAATGAGGGATAAGGCTTATTTTGAAGAAACCTGCCGGAAAATCATACATACCAGAGAATGGACGAAAGAGGAATTAAGAAAACTGGGATTTTCCTTTGGAGACTCCATGAGCAATTTCATTTTTGCGGAACATGAAAGTGTGCCGGCAAAGGAATTATTTGAAGCTTTAAAGAAAGCGGGAATTTATGTGCGGTATTTTAACAAGCCCCGTATTGATAATTTCCTACGTATCAGTATTGGTACGGATGAGGAAATGTGTGAATTGGTTGAATTTTTGAAAGAATATATAAAATAGATGTTTCTTATAACGCTTTTTAGTAAAAAATATGTATTTACTTCAAAACTTTAATATGTTAAAATTTAAGAAGTTGAAGTATTTCATTAGTAAGGAGAAGACTATGAGCAAAAAACTTAGGACAGAGGCAGTGGACCGACTTTTTGATGCAATTTTAAGCCTCGAAAACAGAGAAGAGTGTTATACCTTTTTTGAAGACATTTGTACTGTGAATGAATTACTTTCGTTATCCCAGAGATTTGAGGTTGCGAAGATGCTTCGTGATCAGAAGACCTATTTGGACATTGCCGAGAAGACAGGTGCTTCTACAGCAACCATCAGCCGTGTAAATCGTTCCTTAAATTATGGCAATGACGGATATGATATGGTATTTGCCAGAATTTGTGATGATTACAAAAAGCCGGAAGAATAAATAGAAAGCATAAAAAAAGGATTTCGTTTATCGAAATCCTATTTTTTATGCTTATCATGAGCCGGCTGGGCTGCTTTTTCTTCATTCATCTGATCAACGAGCCGCTCAATGATGGCTTTTTTAATATAGATATCATAGCTAAGCAGACAGATTAGGCTGAAACGATGGAGCATTTCAGCTTCCTCGCCTGTTATATCCGGAAAGCTTTCTTCTGCTTTGGTAAACTTTTTGGAAAGCTCCTTCATGACATCCTTTGTCTCCTGATATTCCATCCCAAAAACTTCGTTATAAATATCAGCTAAGTGCAGGTTCCCCTCTTCTTTGCCGAAATACCGTTCCGTAATCGGATTTAGTACCGTCTGGATATCACTGATGCTCATGACATTTTTAAAATAGTAAATAAAGATCAGCGTCAGCATGTGCTCCTTGCTGTATTTTTTCTTTTCCGGAGGTGGGAGCAGGTCATTTTTTGCATAGTTATTTATCATCGTCTTGGTTAGAATTTTTCCATCCTTGCGATGATTGGAAGGTGCAAGATGAGACTCAATAAAAGTAGTCACCTGATCCATGTATAAGTCAATGTTTGGAATCTCTTCCGGTTTTATATAATCAATTTCTTTTAAATCAGTTAAGATATCTCTTAAAAACCCTTTCGTTTCAGCGTCCATAAATAACCTCGTATTTGTGCAAATTAATATACAGAACATATTATATAGTTTTTAAAACCATATGACAAGTCTTTTGAAACAAAAAAATGATTGTAAAAGCCTTTTCATAAAATTAACGGATGTGTTATACTAAATAAGCCGAGACAAAGCCAGCCTGTTTTTACAGGTGAAAAAGAAGACAGACAGGAGTTTTTATGAGTATTTATGATATGCTAAATGAACAGCAGAAAGAAGCTGTATTTCATACAGAAGGACCGGTTTTAATCCTGGCAGGTGCAGGCTCAGGAAAGACCAGAGTATTGACACACCGTGCCGCTTATTTGATTGAGGAAAAAGGGGTAAATCCGTATCATATTTTAATGATTACCTTTACCAATAAAGCAGCCGGAGAAATGAGGGAGCGTATTGACGACCTGGTAGGTTATGGCTCGGAGAGTATCTGGGTTTCTACCTTCCATTCCGCATGTGTACGCATTTTACGCAGACATATTGACCGCATCGGGTTTGATACAAATTTTACGATTTATGATGCAGACGATCAGAAAACCTTGATGAAGGATATTTGTAAGCGTTTGGATATTGATACCAAAATTTATAAGGAAAAAGCACTGCTTGCCGCTATCTCTAAAGCAAAAGATGAACTGATTTCACCACAGGAGTTTACCTTAAAGGCAGTCAGCACGACAGACTATGGTAAGAAAAAGCAGGCAGAGGTGTACCGCGAATATCAGGAGGAATTAAGAAAAAATAATGCCCTTGATTTTGACGATTTAATTGTAAAAACAATCGAACTGTTTCAGACAGATGCAGAGGTATTGAATTACTATCAGGAGCGCTTCCGTTATATTATGGTGGATGAGTATCAGGATACGAATACAGCACAGTTTGAACTGATTCGCTTGCTGGCCGGAAAATATAAAAATCTATGTGTTGTGGGTGATGATGACCAGTCGATTTATAAGTTCCGTGGCGCAAATATTTTCAATATTTTAAATTATGAACGTTATTTTCCGGAGGCAAAGACCATTAAGCTGGAGGAAAACTATCGTTCCACCCAGAATATTTTGGATGCTGCCAATGCAGTGATTGCAAATAACAAGGGAAGAAAGAGTAAGGCTCTGTGGACCAGAAAAGAAGCAGGTGCCCTGATTCGCTTTGAGCAGTTTGAGACCGGCTATGACGAGGCCGATTTTGTGGCAGAGGAAATCAAAGATGTCGTGATGCTGGGAAAATACCAATATAAGGACTGTGCGGTACTGTACCGGACGAATGCCCAGTCACGTTTGTTTGAAGAGCGTTTTATTACGGCGAATATTCCTTATAAGATTGTAGGCGGTGTAAATTTCTACGCCCGTAAAGAAATCAAGGATTTGCTCTGCTATTTAAAAACCATTGATAATGCTAAGGATGATTTGGCAGTAAGGCGAATTATCAATGTGCCGAAGCGTGGAATCGGAGCCACCAGTTTAAGTAAAGTGGCTGATTATGCTGCTATAGAGGATATCAGTTTTTATACGGCGTTAAAGAAGGCAGATGAGATACCTTCTCTTGGAAAGGGCGCAGCCAAAATTCGTCCGTTTGTTACTTTTATTCAAAAGATGCGCAGCATTGCACCGATTGTAGGTGTATCGGAACTTTTGAAAACAGTCATCGAGGAAACCGGCTATGTGAAAGAACTGGAAGCAGAAGGAACGGATGAGGCTATTGCCCGTATTGAAAATATCGATGAATTAATTAGTAAAGCAGTCACATATGAGGAATCCACGGATGAGCCAAGTCTTAGCGGTTTCTTAGAAGAAGTGGCGCTGGTGGCAGATATTGACAGTCTAGATGAAGAGAGTGACCATGTGGTGCTGATGACCTTACACAGTGCAAAAGGTCTGGAGTTTGCAAAGGTATTTTTGACCGGTATGGAGGACGGACTGTTTCCGAGCTATATGTCGATTTCTTCGGATGATTCAACGACAGAAATCGAAGAGGAGCGTCGTCTGGCATATGTAGGAATTACCCGTGCAAAAGAGGAACTGGCAGTCACCTGCGCGAGACAACGAATGATTCGCGGGGAAACACAATATAATAAAGTATCCCGTTTTGTAAAGGAAATTCCTACAGAGCTTCTTTGTGGTGGTTTACATAAACTGAAAAAGACAGAACGCAAAGAGAATGCTCCGGCAAAAGCTACTTCGGCATATCGTGCAGCAATGGCAACCGGGCATGCACCATCCGGACAGAGCCTGCAATCCATGGCATTTGTGACACGTGGAGGCGAAAAGGTAGCAAAGTTGGATTATGGTGTGGGCGATAAGGTTTCTCATGTGAAATTCGGTGTTGGTACCGTACTTAGCATTGTAGACGGCGGAAGAGATTATGAGGTAACGGTTGAGTTTGAAACTTACGGGACAAAGAAAATGTTTGCCGGATTTGCAAAACTGAAAAAGCTGTAAAGAAATTTTATTTGTTACTGTTCACACAGCACCTCCACCTCATGCGCAATCCCGCCGACTACGTCTGCTTTCTCACTCCTTTGGAGCTAAGATTGCTTATGAGGTGGAGGTTACGTTGTAACACAACATCTGAGAAGACGGGACACCTTTTTATAAGCAAGCTTGACAAATGTCCCCCGTCTTCTCGGATGCTGTGTGAACAGTAACTTTTATTTCACAAATTTTTCGAAATTCATAAATTTTTTATAGGCTTATTGGGAAAGATATGGTATACTTATTGTAACAAAAAGTTGTAATACCAGCGATGAGGAGTGAAGGCATGAAAAAAGTAGAAGAATTATTAAATATGAAAGATGAGTTGTTGGATATGGCAAGATTGAATGAATTATTAAACAAAAAAGAAGAGAAGAAGACATCTAAGGTTGTTTGGGTTTTCGCTATTATCGGAATCATTGCAGCGATAGCAGCTGTGGCTTATGGTATTTACCGCTACTTTGCGCCGGATTATTACGATGATTTTGAGGACGAATTCGAAGATGATTATGATGATGATTTCTTTGAAGATGAAGAAGTAGAACCGGTTAAGAAAGAAACAGAAGAAGATACAGAAGAATAAAAGGTATGCGATTAGGGCTGCGGCAAAGCGCAGTCCTTTTTCATGTAATAGGAAATCCGAAAGAATTTCCTATTACATGAAAATGCTCCGCAAGAGTTTCGCAGGCGAAACTCTATTTAGGATATAGAGAAAGGAATCAAGTTGGAATGAAAAAAGGACAGGTTGTGGAAGGCATTATTGAGAGAATTGAGTTCCCCAATAAAGGCATAATAACAACAGAAGAGGGAAAACCGGTTATTGTAAAAAATGGTGTACAGGGACAAAAGGTTTTGGCATCGATTAATAAAATTCGAAAAGGAAAATGTGAGGGCCGTTTACTTGAGGTGTTGGAAAAATCACCATTGGAAATGGAAGAACCGGGTTGTATTCATTTTAACGAATGTGGCGGCTGTACGTACCAGACACTTCCATATGAAGAACAGCTTCAGATGAAGGCTGCACAGGTGAAGAAACTGATTGATGACGTGATTGCACCGATTAGTGAGGGCTATGAATTCTTAGGAATCAAGCCAAGTCCTATGCAAAAGGGTTACCGCAATAAGATGGAATTTTCTTTCGGAGATGCATGGATGGGCGGTCCGCTGGCGCTTGGCATGCATAAGCGCGGCAGTTTTTATGATATCGTAAATGTACCGGAATGCCAGATTGTGGATGAGGATTTCCGAACCGTTTTGACGACCACCTTAGAATTTTTTACGGAAAAAGGCTGCTCTTTTTATCATAAGCTGCGCCATGAAGGTTATTTAAGACACCTGTTGGTGCGTAAGGCGGTAAAAACAGGCGAGATTTTAGTGGATTTAGTGACAACGACACAGGTGGATTCAAAGGAACAGGAAGAGGCTTTGTTACTGGAATGGAAGGATGCCCTGCTGGCAAAAACCTACATCGGTAAGATGACAGGGATTCTTCATACAAAAAATGACAGCCTCGCAGATGTGGTGGCAAATGATGGCACTGACATTTTATATGGGCAGGATTACTTTTTTGAAGAGCTGCTCGGACTGCGCTTTAAGATTACCCCATTTTCATTCTTCCAAACGAATTCTTTGGGAGCAGAGGCGCTTTATGAGACTGCGAGAAGCTTTATCGGGGATGCGCTGACTGTTTCAGATGAGAGTACGGATGCTGTCTCATCCGGGAAAGTAGTCTTCGACCTTTATTCCGGAACCGGCACGATTGCACAGATGCTTGCTCCGGTTGCGAAGAAGGTGATTGGTGTAGAAATTATCGAAGAGGCCGTAGAGGCGGCAAAGATGAATGCAGAATTAAACGGTTTACATAACTGTGAATTTATTGCCGGAGATGTATTAAAGGTGATTGATTCCATAGAAGAAAAGCCGGATTATATTGTGTTGGACCCGCCACGTGACGGCATTCATCCGAAGGCTTTAGAGAAGATTATCCATTACGGTGTGCCGCAGATGGTGTACATTTCCTGCAAGCCGACCAGCCTGGCAAGAGATTTGGAGGTGCTGCAGGCCAGAGGATATCGGGTGGAGAAGGTGTACTGCGTAGATATGTTCCCTTCGACTTATCATTGTGAGACGGTGTGCCTCTTAGGTAAAGTGGACAACCGAAAACCGGATACTCGTGTGAAAATTTCTGCGGAAACGGAAGAATTAAAGAAAGTGAAGGAAGAAAAATAGTAAACGGTTATAGCCAACTGGGAGGTGGTAAATCGTGATAAGTTCAAAAACTTCAATTGATATGATTGAGACAGGAAAACGTTTGAGTAAGTTTGCTAAAAGTAGCAGTTATAGTGTAAAGGACATTCAACAATATCTGGGGCTCTCCTGCCCCCCAACCTATATACCGATGGTATAAGGGAGTTGTTCTGCCATCGGTAGATAATTTATTGAAATTAAGCGAACTCTATCAAGTTCATATGGAGGAATTGTTGGTTAGAACCGGGTATATATTGAGTTACGACGTAAAAAAGATGAAGAAGAGTAATTTGGAAGAACGGATCAAAGCATATTACTTTAAATTGGTGGCGTAAGGATTTTGGACTATCCGTCCAATGACAGAGTCTAATAGGTGTTTTACTATAAAAGAAAAACATAGGAGGCACTTATTATGACAAGAGGAAAAATTATTTTAATTCAAGGTGATATGCAAGTATATATCACATGTGAGTTTAATGGAGACATGCATCCCAATATACATGGAGAAGAGGTTGTGGAGGGGTTCAAAAGCGGATTGTTCCGAAACTATAGGGGCTATGAACGGTTCGTTGGAAATCTTAATACAAAGTATTTTAGCTATGATGAGGAGTTGATTAGAGAATCAATTGGATGTGGCAAACGAACAATTGATGTAACAAAAAATTGGACTGATTATTTATATATCATAAATGAATCTTCTGACGAGTGGAGTATTAAAACAAAGAAGAATGAGGAAAAATTACTTCCGCATTCACTGGCGATTATACATTATCAGACGGTAAGTAATACAGTGATTCGAAAAAATGAGGAGAATTTAGCAAGAACAAGTATTCTGAATTGTCAAGAATTTGTTGATATTTTAAATCGACTTCGAGAAGCTTCCGACTTACAAGAACAAGTAGACAAATTATTCCGTAATAGTAGAGAGAACATTGAAAATGATTTTTGCAATGCGGCTGCTCTGCAGATTTCACATGAGAGTTCAGTTGTGTTTCTTTTGAAACGAATTATGCGTGATCAATATGAATATATTGATTATTTCATTTATGAACTAGATTATGGACGTAGGTACGAAGCAGGAATGATAACAGATGAGAATGGTCAGGATATAGATATACATACTCCGGAGTTGTTATATGATTTTATTTCAAATAATGGTGTTACATGCCAGAAAGAGGTGTAATCATATGGCAAATGAAAAGAAAAATGAATTTGAAATCGTGGAAATTAATGGAACTACGCTTCAGAGCAAGATTTATTTGATTCGTGGGCAGAAAGTGATGCTAGATTTTGATTTGGCAGAGATATATGGATATGAAACCAAGAATTTTAACAGACAGGTAAAGAATAATAAAGCTAAGTTTGAAGGTGATGATTTCATGTTTCAGCTTACAAAAGATGAATGGGAAAATTTGAGGTGCAAAAATTTCACCTCAAGTTGGGGCGGTTCCAGATATTTGCCGTTGGCATTTACAGAACAAGGAATCTATATGCTGATGACGGTTTTGCGTGGTGACTTGGCCGAAAAGCAAAGTCGAGCGCTGATTCGAACCTTCAAGCAAATGAAAGATTATATTATTGAGAATCAGGATTTAATTGGGGAACGAGAATATTTGCAATTGCTCAATATAGAGGCTTTGATTATGGAGCACTTATATATGGTGGAGATGACGTATCACAAGAAGAATGGAGCAATCGAGGATGGAGAAGCCGAGAAGGTATACGGTACGATTTAGTGATGTTATGTAAAGAATTAGTGAATGTTATTTAGAGTATCTTACATTTAAACTGTCAAGATAAAGTTATACCATACTTTTGGTCATCGGGGGATAAGATTATGGATATCTGTATGGTGCTTGAAATTACACCGGAGCAGTTGTTAACCGGAAAAGGTATTGATGATTACATATGTATAACAGATATGGCTGCGGCTAAATCAGATAATTCCAGAGCCGCTGATGTTGTTAGAAACTGGTTGAGAAATAGATCAACGCTTGAATTTTTATCTACATGGGAAGAAATATATAATCCGGATTTTAAAGTGTTCGAATCTGAACACTTTAAAAAACAGGCAGGATTATTAACATATACTCCGAGTGTTTCTGAATGGATAGAACAGACTGGAGCAATTGGCCTTTTTGTCAAGAAGGGACGTTATGGTGGAACATTTGCTCATAAAGATATTGCCTTTGAATTCGCATCAGCAATAAGTCCGGTTTTCAAATTGTATCTTATCAAAGAATTCCAAAGACTGAAGGAAGAGGAAAATGAATTAATGAAAATTGAATGGGATGCGAAGAGATTCCTTTCAAAGAACAATTACCTAATCCAAACAGATGCAGTTAAGAATTATTTGGTTCCAACTTGTAATTATAGAGAAGATTTACAATGGTTACCATATGCATAAGAAGCAGATTTTGAAACGCATAATGCACAGATGATATGTGAAGGGAAAACAAAAGAAGCATTGGAGAAATCATAATGAAGAATCTGTTTTAAGTAATTCCGGAGTATTTCGCGGTAGATGATGCTGAATTTTATTTTGACGATGTAAATCTAGTTTTAGGCGGATAATGGAGAGAATATGAAAACGATAGATATTATTGGAGAGAATTATTTCGGGAAATGGGAAAAAACAAGAACAGCATGCAGAGCTATTGTCATAAAGGATAACAAACTTCTTCTTTCGTATGAGAAAGTTACCGGTCAATGGATGATACCCGGAGGCGGACTTGAAGACGATGAAGATGAGAAGGAATGTTGTATTCGAGAGGTTGCAGAAGAAACCGGAATACTGATAAGACCTTCAGAATGTCAGTTGGAAATTGACGAGTATTATGAAGAATGGAAGTGGGTTAACAGATATTTTATCGGTGAAATTATCGGACATACAGATATGAGACTTACGGAACGGGAAAGAAAAGTTGGAATGGAACCAAGATGGCTTCCAATTAAAGAAATAACGGCGATATTTTCACAGCATCAAGCGTATGCCCAAACGGATGAAATGAGAAGGGGAATGTATCTTCGCGAGTATACGGCATTATGTGAACTAGTGAACAAGATGGTTCAGGAGTAGAAAAATGCATGATATTTTAGGAATAATTATAGTTTGACAATGAAACAGATATGATTATAATAATTGGTAATGCCAAGTGGTACTACCAATTATTTTTTTAGAGGTGACAAAATGAAATACATGAAGCAATTTTTTATTATTCTGGTAATTTCCTTTTTAGGGGAAATTCTAAAGTATCTATTACCCCTGCCAATCCCGGCAAGTATTTATGGAATGGTGATTTTGTTTATTGGTCTGATGACTGGGATAATTAAGCTGGAAGCCGTAAAGGAAACAGGTGTCTTTCTTGTCGAAATCATGCCTGTTATGTTTATTCCCGCGGGTGTGGGATTACTGACAAGCTGGGAAACGTTAAAAACTATGATTGTTCCGGTAACGATTATTACAATTATTACAATCATTACAGTTATGGTTACCACGGGACGTATTTCACAGGCGATTATAAGAAAAACAAGGAAAGCGGAGGAGATGGAAAATGCAAAATGAATTTTTTCAGGATTCCCTGTTTGCGGGAGTTGTCTTAAGTTTGATTGCGTATCTGATAGGAGTAATGCTGAAAAAGAAGTTTAAGCTGGGGATTTTTAATCCGCTTTTGATTTCTATCGTGATATCAATGATTGTTCTGTTGGTAGCAGATATTGATTATGAGACCTATAACGAGGGGGCAAAGCATTTAAGCTGGTTATTAACTCCTGCTACCGTGTGTTTGGCAATTCCATTGTATGAACAGTGGGAGCTTTTAAAGCATAATATGAAGGCGGTATTGTGTGGCCTTCTGGCAGGAACAATCACAAGTCTTACAACCGTATATGTATTAGCAAAGCTTTGTGGTTTGACACATGAGGAATATGTGACACTTCTCCCTAAATCAATTACTACGGCAATCGGAATGGGAGTATCAGAGGAACTTGGTGGATATGTAACCATTACGGTAGCTGTCATCATTATTACCGGTGTGCTGGGTAACATGTTTGGTGAAATCATATGCAAAGTATTTAAGATTACCGAGCCAATTTCAAAAGGACTTGCCTATGGTGCATCAGCCCATGCAATAGGTACTGCAAAAGCCATTGAAATCGGAGAGGTGGAAGGTGCGATGAGTGGTCTTGCAATTGCTGTTTCGGGTATTTTTACGGTAGCGCTCGCATCTTTATTTGCTAATTTTATCTAAGGGAGAAAAGAATGCCACAGACAAATGGAAGCTTGGAATATGAAAAAGTTATTAACTATATTTACAGTAAAATGAAAGCCGGAGAATTGATTGTGGGAAGTAAACTTCCGACAGAGCGGGCATTGGCAGAGAAACTTAGAATTGGAAGAAACTCTGCAAGAGAGGCACTTAGTATTTTACGTGGAATGGGAATGATTGAGAGTGTTCATGGTTCGGGAAATTATATTGTAAAGAATGCCCACAAAGCCATCGGACAGATGATTTCCATGATGTTAGCACTGGGAACCATTTCAAATGCCAACATTTTGGAGTTTCGCAGAATCCTGGAGATATCTGTATGTTCCGTAGTTGCTGAAAAGGGACTTTCAGAGGAACAAAAGGCTCATTTGAAAGAAATTCTTTCTGAAATGAAAGGGCCAGAGAAAGAGAATCGGTTATATCTGGATAAGGAGTTCCATGATTCCCTGATAAGGGCAACGGAGAACTCGATTTTTATCACTATTATGGATGCCATTACAGACGTATATTTGGAGGAAATGAGAGAAGTAATTGAAAAAGCGGATGATGGAGTGACACAGCAATTTCTAAAAATTCATGAAGAAATCTATCAGGGCGTTGTAGAAATGGATAGCAGCAAGGCGCTTACACATATAGAGGAACATTTTAAGCTGGTAGAGAAAATGATGGTGAGTAGGTGAATAAATGGAACAAAAAAAGCCGGACAATGGTCCAATGCCATTAAGTTATGGTGGCACGGAACGCTTGACCGGCTTAAATATTATATGCAGAGAATTTTATTTTGTAAGAACAAGTAGAAAACTATTTGAGCAAATTCACAATAAAGATAGCCCCTCCTAATACAGTGAGCACAACACCAGTGGCACGATTTAATGTGACTTCACTCGCTTTATTTGCAAATTTCGCAGCAATACGAGCCCACAAAAATGTAAATGTAATGCAAAGAACCAGAGGCAGTATTTGTGGCATGCCGCCGATAGCAAAATGACTTCCGGCTCCGGTTAAAGCAGTAAATGTCATAATAAATACACTTGTCCCTACGGCTGTTTTTAGCTCATAACCAAGAATGCTTGTCAGCAGTAAAAGCATCATCATGCCGCCGCCTGCACCGATGAATCCGCAGATAAAACCAACCATGGTACCGCATAGCACGGACTGAATCAAACGTTTCTTCGGACTGACAGCAGCCATATTTTCCTTGGTAGTCATAACCGGACGGACGATAAATTTAATACCGAGTAGCAAAGTCATGATGGTCGAGAAGCTGCCCATTGTGGAATTAGGTACTTTGCTTGCAACAAAGCTTCCGACGAATGTAAAAATTAGAACCGTTATCATCATGACAAAACCGTTTCTGATATCCAGATTTTTATTTTTTCCATACGTGTAAGCACTGACAGCGCTGGCGAGAACATCGCTGGCAAGTGCGATTCCTACCGCTTCATACGCCGGCATTCCAAGGAAAGTAATTAGCATCGGGCTGATGACAGCGGCGGCGCTCATTCCGGCAAAGCCGGTTCCAAGACCGGCGCCCATACCGGCAAAAAAACAAATAATGATTTCAAATAATAGTAATTCCAATTTTTTTCCTCCATTTCTTTGTGGGCATTCTGACATGTCTTATGAAAAAGTTTTGCGCAATTAGAACTATTATAGTTTGCATGTAAGAAAAGTCAAGATGAATAAAATAAAATATTCGTGAAAAAATAAGAATTATTTTCATGAAAGGGAAACATACGCAGACTTTAGCAGTAATACCAGCCGTTCATAAGGCGGGGAGAACGATTTATATTAGTGGGAACCGATTTGGTGAAAAAGGAATTCGGTTCGCATTCGTGCCTTTTATGGAATGCAGGCACAGTGTGTGGAGTATGCGGCACGCTGTTCGGGGAACTGTGGATATTAATGGACAAGAATATTCTTTTCAAAATGCGTTAGGATATTGGGAAGGCGACCGGGGAAAATCGTTTCCAAAGAGGTATATCTGGACACAATGTTGTTTCCCGGAAGGTTCCCTCATGCTGTCTGTGGCAGATATCCCAATGGCAGGCAGTTATTTTACCGGTATCATAGGGTTTGTATTATGGAAGGGGAAAGAGTACAGAATAGCTACTTATCTTGGGGCAAGGGTTGTTCAGATTCAAAATAAAATAGTTCGGATTATACAGGGAAGTCTGGAATTGGAAGTCCGGTTACTTAAGGCATCCAACCGTCCTCTCAAGGCTCCTAAAGATGGTGATATGATGAGGACAATTCATGAAAGCGCGGCTTGCCGGGTATATTATCGATTTTGTGTAAGAACAGGCACACATTTTTGTTTTGAAACGGATAGAGCTTCTTTTGAGTATGAATATGTTTAGAACGTAATTATTCACAAGGCATATAATATAAAAAACAAAATGAGGCTATTTATGAATCCATGTTATTATGGAATACAATCGAATCATACCTCTCGCCCATTTGCAGCAAATGTTGCCGGGCTGTCAGCGCAGAATCCGAATTTCCGTACGGAACTTTGGACGGGCAGTTATGCGCAAATGACGCTTATGTGTATACCGGTATGTTCGGATATTGGATTAGAGATTCATAAAGACACGGACCAAATCATCCGCATAGAGCAGGGAGGTGCATTGGTAAAAATGGGCAGTTGCGAAAGGCTGTTGGATTTTCAGGCAAAAGTATGCAAGGGAGATGTGATTTTTGTCCCGGCCGGAACATGGCACAACGTCATAAATACGGGAAGAATTCCTTTGAAGGTGTCAACTGTTTACGCTCCGCCACATCATCCGGTAGGAACCATTCACCGTACAAAAGAAGAAGCGGAAAGAGCCCATTATTAAGGTTCGTATATAATATAGAGAAAGCTCCCCGGAATGAAGAAGGGGAGCTTTCTCCGTTTTTATTTCTGCATACGTTTTTCCTGTGCTTTTATAATTTCCTTATAGTAATCAACTGCACCCGGAAGGCATCCGGCTTCGATATTTTCATTCAGGCCGTGCATGCCTTTCATTTGCTCAGGTCCATATAAAACAGGACTGAAGCGAACACAACTGTCGCAGACACCATCATAGAAACGGGCATCGGTACCACCGGTTACGACATATGGAAGTACGCCTACACCCGGGAAACAGGTTGCGATTGTATTTTGCGTAATAGCAAATGCTTCACCATCCAAATCAAGGGATTTTGATGGATAGCCGCGGTAGATGACTTCTGTTTCTAAACCATATTTTTTCGCTAATTCCGTGATAACATCAATACTTTCATCTGTTCCCTGATGCGGGATGTAACGCATATTTGCACAAACGCTGGCTTCTTGCGGAAGTACGTTATAACCGGCGGAACCGGACTGCATCGTGAATGCGATTGTGGTCTGTAACATGGCAGCAGCCTGTGCACTGATAAGCGGCATGACCTTTTTTAACAGTGGACGGAAGAGCCACAGATTACTCATGACCAGACGTAAACCAAAATTTTCGGCATAAGGTGCAATACGGGTAAACATGGCTTCAACAGCTGGAGTGAAGGCGACGCGGAAAGGCGTCTTTTTTTCTACACGGCTGATAAATTTAGCCAGACGTGGAATCGGAGTATTTTTTCCCGGTGCGCTGGCATGTCCGCCGTTGCTTCGGGCAATAAACTTCACATCGCCATAACCTTTTTCAAAAATACCAACTGCTGCAAAATGTCCCTTCACACCGCCAATCGGGTCCATAATGATACTGCCGCCTTCATCGCAAAGCATAAACAGGTGTACACCATGTTCTTTTAACCAGTTTGCAAGCTTTGGAGCACCACTACCACCGATTTCTTCCGTACAGCTGCTTCCGAGATAAATATCACAGGCAGGAACGTAACCGTCAGCCATCATTTCTTCAGCGGCTTGTAAAAAGGCCATTAAGCTACATTTCGTATCGGCAGAACCACGTCCCCAGATTTTTCCATCTACAATGGTGCCGGAAAACGGAGGGTATTTCCACTCGCCGCCGGCTTCTACGACATCCATATGACTAATCAGCATAATTGGCTCAGCCGAAGACTGGCCTTTCCACTTCAATAATAAGTTTCCGTCAATTTCTACCTTTTCACAGGTCGCAAATACCTTTGGAAACAGTTCTTCCAGTAGTGCGTGAAACGCAAGAAATTTTTCAACGGCTGGGTCGTTGCGGTCAGAAATGGTCTCCATTTGAACCATGCGGGATAATTTTTCGGAATAGGTATCAATTCGCTCCTTATCCTCGGATAGAGAATAGGAGGTCTGTTTTTTCGGTAAGAGTAACGTATGTATCACAGCAATCAGTAAGCAGACCAATAAAACGGTAAGTAATACTAAGAGGATGATAATGATAGGATTCATGATTTGTTCTCCTTTTCTTCTTTTTTAAATAAAATGAAAGCATGTGCAATCGCAATGGCGCCGCTTAATAGCATTAAGAAACCAACATTTGAAATCAGACTTGGTACACAAATAAATAGCAGAGTCATTACGATTAACGGAAGAGCAACTATTTGTTTGCCCTTGCGAAAATACTTATATGCCATGGCACCGAAAAGTGCCGGAACAACGTTATTAAATGCCGGCTGTAATACGTCTGCCTCTAAAACAGGGCGAATCGGAGTGAGAAGAAGAACTCCGAGTGCGATAACTACAGTCGTCACCAGAGAAGAGGTTGCAATGGAAAGCGTAGAGATAATCTCATTTTCCGGTGTGCCGGCTTTCGTTCCTACAATATCTCGTGCATTGATGGCACAGGGAATCTTCATATTAATCAGGTTACCTGTGAGGAAACCCAAATAGCTTCCGCCTGCGCCAAGCATTGGTACATAGATTAAAAATTCTACGATACTGCTCGGAATATAGATAATGGCAATCTGAGCAAAGCCTTTGGCAAAGGCAGACATATTTGGCATGGCATCTAAACTGATACCCATTACAAAAGGCGCTGCAATCAGCAATGCCAAGCCTATCATCAAACTGATACGGCCAAAAAAGTGTGTGCGTTCATTATATTTTTCCAAGAAAAGCTCTCGTTCTTCGTTATTCATCGCTGACACCTCCTAAAAAATCATACCGAAAATCACGGCTGCTGCCATACCGGTTAACATACTGCCAGCAATAGAAAAATTGTCAAGCCACACCATTTTTTTCTTCTCTGCAAAGTAGGTAAAGATTGCCATTGCAAGAGCTGAAAATGCAAAGGCTATCAATTGCAGATACTGACCTGTCACAACAAGAGAACCGTTCTTTAACTGAATCAGCTGACCAATGTAGCTTCCGGTGTAAGCAGTAATTAAACCGATAAACATAGCGGTCATGGCGCTGTCGCCAAAACTTTTGCCACTGCCTTTTTTTGAACTGTTTCCCTGAAGCTTTTTACTGTAGCTTTTTCCAAAGAAAATGGAACAAACACAGCCCCAGATAATGCCCATGGTCATTAATAATGCAATGGTAGTAAATGCTTCTAACGTCATTTCCGAAACGTTCAAACCGGAAAGCCCGATGCTTTTTGCGGCGATATCAGCGACACTTGTCTCATAGTGCAAGGCACCTATGACAGAAAGCCGAAGCCATGGAAGAGGAATTCCAAGTGTACCGGAAAGAGCGATGACACCCAGTAAAATGCTGACGCTTGGAAGGATAGAAAAGGTAACGCTGGAGGTAATGGCACGTTTCAGCTTTACCTTGTCCATACCAAGCAAAAGCCCGGCACGGTAAGAGCGAATCAAAAAGAAAATGCTCATTCCGGCTACAAATAAAATGATAATTCCGGAGATGAGATACAACGGAGTACTGCTTAACTGATCTAAAATATTCATAAGAGTCCCATCCTTTTCATCTATTTGTTTACTATTATAGGGATTATTTCTTCAAAAAGCAATGCATACTAGTTGTGTTAAAAGAATTGTCCCTAAGGAGGTCAGTATGGAATCATTATGGCGAAAGCAAACCGGAAAAATCAAACCCAGTGAATCAATCCCGCAGTCCTCTATTCGGGAATCCCACTGGGATGTGGTGGTCGTCGGAGCGGGAATGGCAGGTATTTTAACAGCGTATCATCTAAAGAAACAGGGAAAGCGCGTGTTGGTTGTAGAGGCAAATACCATTGCATCCGGGCAGACGGAACGGACTACGGCTAAAATTACAAGTCAGCATGGTTTAAAATATGCCCGACTTATCAAGACGATTGGCGAGCAGATGGCAAAACTTTATGCACAGGCAAATGAACTGGCGATTGCCCAATATGCAGGAATTATCAAAGAGAAGAAAATAGACTGCCGGTTTGAGCGTGTAGATGCTTATTTGTATTCCTTAGAAACGGAAGAAAATTTGAAGGAAGAGGCTAAAGCAGCAAACAGGCTGGGTATTCATGCGGAATTTGTGACAGAGACGGAGCTGCCATTTGACGTAAAAGGGGCAGTCCGGTTTCAAAATCAGGCGCAGTTTTCACCTTTGGAATTCGTGAAAGCAGTTGCTGTGGAATTGAATATTTTAGAGCATACAATGGTTACGGAAGTAAAGGACCATTGGGTGATTACCGATAAGGGTATTTTAACGGCAGATGATATTGTACTAGCCACCCATTATCCGATGCGAAATGTGCCGGGTTTTTACTTTTTACGTCAGCATCAGGAACGAAGCTATGTGCTTGCACTTTCGGGCGCTGAACCCATAAAAAATATGTATCTGGGCATTGATGAAGATGGACTGTCTTTCAGGCAGGCGGGAGAATACCTGCTGCTTGGAGGAAGCAGCCATCGGACAGGACGTGCCTATGGAAGAAAGATCTCTTCGAAAAAGGAATGTGGAGGTGCATATGAACATCTAAGAGAAATGAAACAATTGTATTTCCCGGAGACAAAGGAAGTGGCACACTGGTCCGCACAGGACTGTATGCCCCATGACGGTATCCCATTTATTGGAAGGTTTTCTGCCTATACACCGCATCTGTATGTGGCCACCGGTTTTCAAAAATGGGGCATGACTACATCCATGATTGCAGCAAGGCTTTTGTGTGATGAAATTTGTGGAAAAGAGAATCCTTATCAGGAAGTGTTTTCTCCACAGAGACTGTTGGTTCGGGCAGGAAGCAAAGATTTTTTGAAAGATGCAGCTGTCAGTGTGGCAGGACTTACCAAGGGCATTTTTACAAAAAAACGCTGCTCCCACATGGGCTGTGTACTAAAATGGAATCCGGATACCCATAGTTTTGATTGTCCCTGCCATGGCTCACGATTTGATGAGGATGGAAAACTTCTTGATAATCCGGCAAAAACAGACATATCTTAATGCTGCAGACATTGGTGAAAGAATTGTAAAAAAAGATACCATAAAAAGGGGGAATATGATACTATAAATGGTGTGATGTGATAAATGTCGGAGGCAGACAAATGAAGAAGCATAGCCGTTTACATGTACAAAGACTGAAATTAAAACCTTTTGATTATTTTATGCTTTTGGGAACAACGATATCCCTTGTTTTTTTGCTGTTTACGTTTGCTACGTATACCGAAAGAGCAAAGACCAGACAGACGGAACTGGTTCAAACGGTATTAGAGAACCTGTCCGTTAATCAGAAAAAGCACTTTGATAATTATATTGATGAAAAAATAAAGATACTGCAGGCATTGACAAAGTACCCGGAGATTTATGAAATGGAGGAAAGCCGGCAGGAAGAATTCCTGAAAGAACATGCAGGAGATTTTGGATTTGGTAATATTTTTGTTATGAATACGGATGGTGTCGGATTTTATATTGATGAGGGCGTACACAGAAATCAGAAGGGCGAGAAGTTTTTCGAAGATATTATGGAGAATGAGGTATTTGTAACGGATCCGTTTTATACCTACTCGGGAACGGTATTTATTACAGCTTGTGTTTCCATGTATAATGATGCAGGAGAAAAAGTAGGGGTACTTTGCGGAACAATCTACTTGACGGATCTTCGGGATTTGCTTCAGACAAATGAGATTATCCTTGATGGCGAATGCTTTATTTTAAATACGTCCGGTGTTTATTTGACATCTGATGACCCGAAAAAAGTGGTAAAAAAGGAATCAATTTATAATACGAAAAATTCGGAACTGGAATTGCTTCGAAAAGCGATAGCAGAAAAAGAAAGTAAAAAGGGAAGAATAAAACTAAACGGAGTAGAGTATGAGGCCATTCTCACTTATTTAAGCAATTATAACTGGGTAATCGTACAGATAGTTCCGGTAACCGAAATCACAGCATTATACTCCTTTATGGATGATTTTCGGATATTATTGGCGTTTTGCAGTGTTTTATTGGTATTTTGTGTGAGTCTTATCATTTATCGCTGGCATAGGAGCAATGGAAAAATCTATACAGATACACTAACCAAATGTAATAGCCGTGCCGCTTGTTACGATTTGTTGGAATTCCTGGAGAAAAAAAGAGATAAGGCAGTTACCATTGCCTATATGGACTTAAACCGTTTTAAGTATGTAAATGATACCTATGGACATGAAAAAGGAGATGAGTTGCTTTGCATTTACAGTGATGCGTTAGAGAACACTTTCGGACAAGTGGGGTTTGTAGGAAGAATGGGAGGCGACGAATTTATTGCAGTGATGCTGGATGTGACGGAGGATGAGATAAAAGCATTATGGGCAGCACTGGAGGCCATTTTAAAAGAAAAAAGTACTGCTCTGAATTTTTTATATGAAATAACAGCTTCCTATGGTTATGCAACCAGGGAAAAGGGAAGCAGAGACAACTTAGAAATCGTATTGCAGCATGCGGATAAAAAAATGTACGAGTATAAAGCAAGGCAAAAGAGTTTTGAGAGAGGGTAGTATGGGGAAATTAGGAAAAAAGTTTTGGATGGCAATGATACTGTTTGGACTGATCGGACAGGTGGCATGGGTAGTGGAGAACATGTATTTAAACGTGTTCATATATAAGATGTTCCACGCACAGCCGGCGGATATTTCACTTATGGTAGGAGCAAGTTCTGTGGCAGCTACTGTAACGACCATCTTAATCGGAGCGCTGTCTGACCGCATAGGGAAAAGAAAAGTTTTTATGTGCGGGGGCTATCTGGTTTGGGGAATATCCATAGTAGCGTTCGGTTTGGTGCGTATGGATGTATTGACACCAATCTGTGGCAATGCCGTAAAAGCAGCAGCATTGGGAATCAATTTGGTAATCGCGTTGGACTGCATCATGACTTTTTTCGGTTCAGCAGCAAACGATGCGGCATATAACGCATGGCTGACGGATGAGGGGGATGCTTCTAATCGCGGCAAAATTGAAGGCATCAATGCGATGATGCCACTGCTCTCCATCCTGTTGGTATTCGGCGGCTTTATGGGATTTGATTTGGAACAGGCAAAAAGCTGGACTGTGATTTTTATGGTGATTGGTGTAATTGTATTTCTGATAGGAGCTTTGGGCATTTTCTTAGTGGAAGAAACCAATACACCGGAAAAGGAAGCGACAGCAAAAGAGTCTTACTGGGAAAATGTGATCTACAGCTTTCGTATCTCCACTTTTAAGGAAAACAAACTGCTTTATGCAGTAATTGGGACATTTGCACTGTTTTGTATTTCTATTCAGACTTTTATGCCGTATCTGATTGTTTATTATGAAAAAACATTGCAGATGACCAACTATGTAATCATATTTGCTCCGGCTATCGTTTTGGCAGCAATTGTGACGGCGATATACGGAAGGCTATATGACCAGCTAAAATTTGAAAAAAGTGTGGTTCCGGTAGTGGTGATGCTATTCACCGGCTACGTAATTTTGCTATTGACGGAAACCACCGTGCCGGTGTTTATCGGAACCGTATTTATGTTAAGCGGCTATTTAAGCGGTATGGCGGTATTTGTTGCAAAGATAAGGGAACATATTCCGGAAAGCATGGCCGGAAGATTCCAAGGAGTGCGTATTATCGGACAGGTATTGGTTCCGGGTGTGATTGGTTCTGCAATCGGTGCATTCGCTCTTCGTAATGCAAAGCAGATTGCAAATAATGATGGAACTTATTCGTTTCTTCCGAATAAAAATATATGGATAGCGGCAATTCTTACAGCTGTTGTTTTATCAGTGGCATTATGGGGACTGTTTCTTATGATTCGCAAGGGGCATTATGAATTGTGGGCAAAAGCCGGAGAAGCGGTAAGAGAAGGCAGAAAGAGTGAAGAGTACAGTAATCCATGGGACGTTTATCCAAGACCGCAGTTGAAGCGTGAAGGATATGTGATATTGAACGAAAACTGGACTTTAAATGGAAAACCGATTTCGATGCCGTTTCCACCACAGGCAATGTTATCGGATTATCCGCATAAAATCGGTTCCAGACTCCTGTATGAAACAGTAATTCGTATTCCGGAAACCTTTACAAAAGAGAGAATTCTGCTCCACTTTGGTGCAGTTGATCAGGTGGCAGAAGTGTGGGTAAACGGTAAATTTGCCAGAGTACATAAGGGCGGTTATCTGCCGTTTACGGTAGATGTGACAGAGTTCGTATCCCGTGATGCAGAAAATAAAATCACGTTGAAAGTAACAGATACTTTATCAAGAGAGTATCCCTATGGAAAGCAGTGCAGAAAACGCGGCGGTATGTGGTATACTCCGGTAAGCGGCATCTGGCAGAGTGTGTGGATGGAAAATGTGCCAGAGCATTCTATCGAAAAAGTGGTGATCAAACCGGATTTGGAAGGAATTGACCTTACGATAAAGGGGGATGGTATTGATGGATTTTCAGTTGCCGTTTCGCTTTCAAATGGAGAGACTTATACAAAGCAGTTTATGGGAACAAGCGGCAGAATTCAGCTGACGAATCATATCTGTGCGGATGGCAGCAGTTACCGGCCAAAACTTTGGTCCACAGATCAGCCGTATCTATATGATCTAACGATTAAGACTGCAGAGGATGAAGTGTGTTCGTACTTTGCCTTAAGAACAATCGATATTCAAAATGTAAACGGTATAAACCGTGTCTGCTTAAATGGCACACCGGTTTTTCTGCATGGAGTTTTGGATCAGGGATATTATCCGGATGGCATTTTTCTTCCGGCAGAACCAAAGGAGTATGAGAGAGACATTCTCCGCATGAAGGAAATTGGATATAATTTCTTGCGGAAGCATATTAAGATAGAACCGGAAAGTTTTTACTATTATTGTGATAAGCATGGAATGCTTGTTATGCAGGATATGGTAAATAATGGTGGGTATTCGTTTCTGCGTGATACAGCGTTGCCAACTATTGGGATGAAGATCCGAAAGGATATCGGTGGAAGAAATAATCGGACCAGAGAAATTTTTAAAAAGCATACGAAAAAAACAATTGGGCATCTTTACAATCATCCGTGTATTATTGCCTATACCATATTTAATGAAGGCTGGGGACAGTTTGAAAGTGATGCCATGTATGATATGGCAAAAGAACTGGATGACAGCCGTTTGGTTGACAGTACTTCAGGGTGGTTTGCACAGGAAAAAAATGATTTTGACAGTGAGCATATTTATTTTAAGACGATTGATTTAGAGGTAAAGGAGCGTCCGCTTCTGGTGTCAGAGTGCGGTGGCTATTCTGCAGTAGAAGAGGGACACTATTATAGTAAATATAATACCTATGGCTATGGCGGAGCAGAGAATGCAAAAGAATTGACGAAGATGATTACAGACATGTATGAAGCTATGATTCTTCCGGGAATTGAAAAAGGAGTCTGTGGCTGTGTCTATACGCAGCTAAGTGATGTGGAAGATGAGATAAACGGTTTATATACCTATGACCGTAAGGTATGCAAGGTCGTAAAAAAGGATATGAAACAGTTATCCCAAAAAATAATGTCTGAAATGGCAAAAATAGTAGTAAAATAAGAAAAGAACATGAAAGGAGTTTTACATATGCATACATTTCAACCATTTCCAATTGATTTATTAGAGATTAATCCATTCTTAAAAATCGGAAAAGAATGGGCGCTGGTTACGGCAGGCGACAAAAAAGGAGCAAATACTATGACCGTAAGCTGGGGCGGTGTCGGTGTCCTCTGGGGGAAAAATGTTGCCTACATTTTTATTCGTGATTCCAGATATACCAAGGAATTTATTGACAAGGGAGATTTTTTCTCTGTCAGCTTTTTAAATGAGCAGTATCGTCCGGCATTAAGTTATTGTGGTGCACATTCCGGAAGAGAGGAAAATAAGTTTGAAAAGGCAGGACTAACCCCTGCTTTTGCCCACGGAATTCCTTATGTGGATGAGGCAAATCTGGTACTGCTTTGCCAGAAGATGGCTGCGGTTCCAATTCAGGAAGATACCTTTATTTCACCGGAAATCAAGGAAAAGTGGTATGCGGATGGTGACCTTCATACCATGTATGTTGGCGAAATTATACAGGTATTATCGCGCTAGGGAATAGTAATTATAAGCTCTTGGAATAATCTTGACAGTGCAAAAAGAAAGTATCATAATGTGTTTCAGAAAATAATTCCGAAAAAGGAAATTGGAGGATAGACATTATGGATATCAGATTTGTAAAAAGAGAAGTGTTAAAGGAAAAACCGGATTGGAAGCATCTTGGCTTTGGTAAGTATATGACAGATTACATGTTTGTTATGGACTGGACCAAGGATGAGGGCTGGCATGATGCAAGAATCGAGCCTCATGCACCGATTACGTTAGATCCGGCTTGTGTAACGCTGCATTATGCACAGGAAACCTTTGAAGGAATGAAAGCATATCGTACCGCAGAAGGAAAGATTCAGCTATTCCGCCCGGAAATGAATGCAAAACGTATGATTCGTTCCAATGAAAGATTGTGTATGCCGGGATTTCCTGTAGACATGTTTGTAGAGGCTGTTAAGGCACTTGTTAACGTAGAAGAAGACTGGGTTCCGTCTGAACCGGAGACCTCTCTTTACATTCGCCCGTTTATGTTTGCAACAGAGTCTGCCTTGGGTGTTCATATGGCATCTTCTTACAAATTCATGATTATCTGCTGTCCGGTTGGTGCTTATTATGCAGAGGGTATTAACCCGGTTAAGATTTTAGTGGAAGATGAGCTGGTTCGTGCTGTAAAAGGTGGAACAGGTTTTACAAAATGCGGTGGTAACTATGCAGGTTCCATTTTAGGACAGGTAAAAGCAGAGAAGATGGGATATTCACAGGTACTCTGGTTAGATGGAGAACATCGTAAATATGTAGAAGAAGTGGGAACCATGAACATTATGTTTAAGATTGCAGGTGAGATTTACACCGCGCCAATCGAAGGAACAGTACTGCCGGGTGTTACCAGAGATTCCATGATTCATTTATTAAGAGACTGGGGTTATAAGGTAAATGAGACAAGACTTTCCATTGATGACTTAATGAAAGCCGGCCATGACGGTACTTTGGAAGAAGTATTTGGTACCGGTACAGCAGCCGTTATTTCTCCGGTTGGTGAGTTGCGCTATAAAGATGATGTAGTGACAATTAACGATTTTAAAATCGGCGAATTGACGCAGAAGCTTTATGATACATTGACAGGTATTCAGTGGGGCAGATTAGAGGATAAATACGGTTGGACCGTAGAAGTAAAATAATAGCAAATAATATCAAATAATATCAAATAATATCAAATAATAGAAAGTCCGGTAAGTTTAAAAAGATAGAAACTTACTGGACTTTTTTTGCGTATTATAGTATAGTTACTGCATTGAACTTTGAAAACTTTATATCATTCTATTTTCAGATACTTAATTCTGTAGTAAAAGAACAGGCATATAGATTCCTTTTAGCGCCAGGCACCTGTAGTATGACAGGTTCACGAGGGGAAGGATTATCGAAAATTCGGCGGATGTCCTTCCGTACTATCCTAGTGCGAGATATGTCGGCAAATATGCGGGTAACTGCAAAACAAATACGACATAATAGGATTTTAAGCAGTTTTAGAAAGAAAGAGGAATTTATATGTGTGGAATTATTGGATATACAGGAAGTGAAGAGGTAAAAAATGTGCTGTTGGATGCATTGGAACTTTTAGAGTACCGTGGATATGACAGTGCAGGAATTGCGATAAAAAATGATGCGACACAGGAGACAAATGTGTACAAATGTGCAGGAAGAGTCAGTGATTTGCGTGCAATCTGTGAGAAAAAGAGAATCCTGTCTACTTGCGGAATCGGGCATATAAGATGGGCAACGCATGGAGGCGTAACCGATGCGAATGCACATCCCCACAGGCAGGGACAGGTCACTTTAGTTCACAATGGAATCGTAGAGAACTATAAGGACTTGATAAACAGCTATGATATGCAGGATATGCTGAAATCGGAGACAGACAGTGAAGTTGTTGCGTCGTTGATTAATCATTATTATAAAGGCAAACCGCATGAAGCCTTAAAAAAGGCTGTACGTAAGCTAAAGGGGACATTTGCACTTGTTGTTATGTTTGATGATCAGCCGGGAGTGATTTATGCAGTTCGTAATGTCAGCCCGATTGTAGCAACCATTTGTGAAGAGGGTGCCATGCTTGCATCGGATTTGACAGCATTGTGCCGTTTTACAAACGAGTATTTTGTTGTGCCGGAGTATCATATTTTAGAGCTTCACAAGGATAAAATCGTATTAACGGATTTTGAAGGCAATTTAGTGGAACCGGAATTTATGGAAGTGGACTGGGAACTAAATAGTGCCGGAAAAGCAGGATATCCGTTTTACATGGAAAAAGAAATTATGGAGCAGCCGGATGCAATCCGTACTACCATTGAGAGTTACATTAAGGATGGGATGCCTGACTTTTCAGAGGCAGGTGTGCCGGATGATATTTTTACAAAGTGTGAGAGAATTTGTATTGTAGCATGCGGAACAGCAAGACATGCCGGACTGGTGGCGCAGGCACTGGTAAAACGAATCGTACACATGCATATCGATGTAGAGATGGCTTCTGAGTTTATGTACACCGATCCGGTGGTAGATGAGAAAACGCTGGTAATTGCAGTATCACAGTCCGGAGAGACCATCGATACGTTAGAGGCTTTGAAATATGCAAAAAAACAGGGCTCAACCTGTTTGTCTATTATTAACGTAAAAGGATCTTCCATTGCCAGAGAGAGTGACTATGTGCTATATACCGCAGCAGGTCCGGAAATTGCAGTTGCAAGCACAAAAGCATACACAACACAGCTTTCTGTATTTTATCTTTTGGTTGCAAAAATGGCATATTTACGTGGTATCTTCGGTATCGAAGAGGTCAAGAGTTTTATTGATGCGTTGGAACGTGTGCCGGATACAGTAACTAAAATGTTGGCAAAAAAGCGTGAAGTGCATGTAATAGCAAAGGAATTATCCAATATTAAGGAAGTGAAATCCCGAGGTGCTGACATTGTACTTTTTATCAAAGAAGAACTGGCAGTAGACTTGGATCCATCTTACAAGGTGGTGACATTACCGGATATTGAGGATTATTTTATGGTATTTCCGGCATCTGTAGCATTACAGTTATTAGCATATTATGTATCATCAGATAAAGGCTTTGATGTTGATAAGCCAAGAAACCTTGCAAAGGTTGTGACAGTAGAATAAGTAAAAGAGGAATATGTCTGTTTTACAGGATTACGTATCTGAACGTAGAATGAATATATTTGGTACAAAAAGAAAATGTTGTGCATATGATACTATAAATTGATGATTTATGGAATGAATCATGCACGAAATGCGATATATGCAGACAGATACGGTAGATAAAGGAAACCTCAAAGTAGAAGTTGTGTCAGGGGTAGATAATACACCGGTAAAAGGGGCACAGATTCAAATTTCTTATTCGGGTGAACCGGGACAGCAGTTAGAGGAGGTGCAGACGGATGAAAATGGCATGTCCGACGAAGTGGCACTTGATACGCCTCCACTTGAATATTCTATGGAACCCTCGGAGAACCAGCCATTCTCACAGTATACCATCCAAGTTTTTGCACCTGGGTTTCGACCATTTACCGTTACGGGAATTGAACTCTTCTCAGGGCAGCTTTCGCTTCAGAAAGTCCGGCTTACTAGGGAGGAAGCGGAAGGGAATCGAATCGATACAATCGTTATTCCGGTAAATACGTTGTTTGGTAATTTCCCACCAAAGATTGCAGAATCGGAAATTAAGCCTATTGCAGAGACAGGGGAGATTGTTTTAAGCAGAGTGGTAGTCCCGGAATATGTGGTGGTACATGATGGGGCACCGACAGACCCGACGGCTGCAAATTATTATGTGCGCTATAAGGATTACATTAAAAATGTAGCCAGCAGTGAAATATACAGTACTTGGCCGGACGCAACGCTTCGGGCGAATATACTGGCAATCATGTCTTTTACCATGAACAGAGTTTACACCGAATGGTACAGGAATAAAGGATTTGATTTTACGATTACATCCTCAACTGCATTTGACCAGAAGTTTACGTATGGTCGAAATATTTTCCAAAGTATTTCGGATATTGTAGATGAAATGTTCCAGAATTTCTTATCACGACCGAATGTAACACAGCCGATTCTAACCCAGTATTGCGATGGACAGCAGGTGACCTGCAGTAACTGGCTAAGTCAGTGGGGTAGCAAATACTTAGGAGACCAGGGTTACGAGACGATTGAAATACTGCGTTACTATTATGGAAATAATATGTATATCAATACAGCAGAAACGATTTCGGGGATTCCGGCATCTTGGCCGGGAATGGATCTTACCATTGGTTCTACCGGGCCGAAAGTGCGACAGGTACAACAGCAACTGGCTAGGATTTCAAGAGCTTACCCGGCAATCCCTACAGTGACGCCGGATGGAATATATGGACCTGCAACAAGGGCTGCGGTAGAAAAGTTTCAGTCTGTGTTTGGGCTTCCGGTAACAGGTGTGATTGATTATCGTACATGGTATAAGATATCGGAAATTTATGTAGCAGTAACAAGAATCGCAGAGTTGGTGTAAGACGTTTAAAAAATACCTTAGAAAAATGAAGTGAGTAATGTTAAGTGGAAAAGTGGTTTGTAATTAATAAAAAGGCAGATTTTGAAGAGCTTGGGAGAAAATTTGGTATTAGCCCGTTAACAGCAAGGCTGATTCGTAACCGTGATGTGATATCGGGGGAAGAATTCGAAAAATATTTGAGGGGAAGCATAACAGAGGCAAACGATCCACATCTGTTAAAGGACGTGGACCGTTTGTGTGTGCTTTTAAGGGAAAAAATAGAAACCGGTGCGCGAATTCGTATTATTGGTGATTATGATATTGATGGAGTGATGGCAACTTTCATTTTGTACTCCGGAATCAGCCGCGTGGGCGGAAATGTCAGTACTGTGATTCCGAATCGTCTGAAGGATGGATATGGAATCAATGAGCATTTGATTGAACAGGCAAAAGAAGATGATGTTGATACTATAGTAACCTGCGACAATGGAATTGCTGCCATTAAGGAGATCGCCTATGCGAAGGAACTAGGCATGACGGTTCTGGTGACAGACCATCATGAAATCCCCTATGAAGAAGCAAATGGAGAACGACAATATCTAATTAGTAAAGCAGATGCCATCGTGAATCCAAAGCAGGCAGACTGTTTCTATCCGTTTAAGGGACTCTGTGGTGCAGCAGTAGCATGGAAGGTCATACAGGTGCTTTATGAGCTTTTTGAAATCCCGGCAGAAGAAAGTTACGAGTTCTTGGAAAATGTAGCCTTTGCAACCATTGGAGATGTGATGGATTTAACGGATGAAAACCGGATTCTGGTGAAAGAGGGATTGCGTCGGATTCATCATACAAAAAATCCGGGCATGCGCGCGCTTATTTTACAGAACGGACTGGAAATAGAACAGGTGAATGCGTATCACTTCGGGTTTGTACTTGGTCCCTGCATTAATGCCAGTGGAAGACTGGATACAGCACGTATTTCTTTGCAGCTCTTTTTGGAAAAAGACGAGCAGAAGGCAGCAGCAATCGCAAGAGAGCTGGTGGAATTAAATATTCAGCGCAAGGATATGACAGCAGATGGAGTAGAACTGGCAAAAGAACTTGTGGAAAGAGAGTACAAAAAAGATAAAGTTCTGGTAATTTATCTTCCGGATACCCATGAAAGTCTTGCCGGCATTATTGCCGGACGTATCAGAGAGATTTATCATAAGCCAGTATTTGTGTTAACAGATGCAGAGGATGGTGTGAAGGGATCCGGGCGTTCGATTGAGGAGTATTCCATGTATGAAGAATTATGCAGATGCAGGGAATTATTTACAAAATTCGGAGGACATCCAATGGCAGCGGGTGTGTCTCTTCCGGCAGAAAAGGTAGCGGCTTTTCGCACTATGATAAATGAAAACTGCCGACTTACAGAGGAGGATTTTATCCCCAAAATAAAGATTGATATTGCAATGCCTGTGGGATATCCCAATCCTGCTTTGGTGAAGGAACTTGAGGTATTAGAGCCCTTTGGAAAGGGAAATACGAAGCCGCTGTTTGCAGATAAGGACTTAAAACTCAGACGTGCAGCTATTATTGGAAAAAATCGAAATGTCTTACGATTACAGTTGGAGACATCTTTTGGAGAGATAGTTTCTGCTGTTTATTTTGGAGATGTGGAAGAATTTTTGAACTATTATGGAGAAAAATTTGGGGAAGACGAGGTAAAGCTGGCTTTAGAAGGTAAAAATAATAAAATTTCCCTAAAAATAGTATACTATCCGGAAATAAATAGGTATAATGGAACAGAGAGTATTCAAATTATCATTCGAAACTATCAATAATGAGGTATGGGGTATGACAAGAGAGGAACGTTTTTCTTTTTTATCAGCGGATGGAAAGACAACGATTGATGCGGTAAAGTGGATTCCGGAAAGTGGGCAGTATCATGCGATTTTGCAGATTAGCCACGGAATGGTAGAGTACATTGATCGTTACAGACATTTTGCAGAATTTTTGAATGAACATGGGTATATGGTAGTGGGGCATAGTCATTTGGGACATGGCAGGTCTGTTACTTCAGAAGCAAATTGGGGTTATTTTGCAGAAAAAGATGCTGCAGATATTCTAAATAAAGATATGCACACACTGCGAACCATGATTCAGGCAGAAAATGAAGGTGTACCATATTTTATGCTGGCGCATAGCATGGGCTCTTATCTGCTACGCAGGTATTTAACGATTTATAATGATAATCTGCGCGGAGCAATTATTATGGGAACCGGTTGTGTCCCGGCGCAGACAGCTAAGATGGGAAAAACAGTATGCAGTATTCTGGCAAAGTTCTTTGGCTGGCATCACAGAAGTAAGTTTGTGAATTCTCTTACTTTTGGTGGCCCATATAAGAAGTTTAACATGGATGGAACCGTTCCGGAAAACAGCTGGCTGTGTCGTGATGGGGAATGTGTAAAACGATATTATAGTGACCCTGCCTGCACGTATATCTTTACTTTAAATGGTTTCCATACGTTAATGGATACCGTGTATTATGATGTGCAGATGGAAAATGTTAAGAAGACACCAACTAAGCTGCCTATCTTTCTCGTTTCCGGACAGGACGATCCAGTGGGCGATTTGGGCGAGGGTGTAAAGAAGGTATATTACATGTATGAGGAAGCCGGTTTAAGAGATGTTACCTATAAGCTTTATAAGGATGACCGTCATGAACTGATTAATGAACCGGATAAGGAGATTGTTTTTAGTGATATTTTATCCTGGATGGAAGTACATATTACAACGTGATATAGATATTTAGTACAAAATTTTGATTTATTGTTTCGTATATTGAGGAAGAGAGAAAGAGACTGGTTTTTTTCTATTCGGATGTACGCATATAAGAAGTTCTATTATCTATACATGAAATTTTTTATAGTCATAACGCGTCACGGCAAAGTGACATCCGTGTCACTTGCCGTTAAAAATGGCATCCATGCCATTTTCCCGCTGACTGTGAAGTATAGATAAAGAACTTCTAATATGCTCCCAAACGAACAGAAAAAAGCCAGTCTCTTTCTCTCTTCAATATACGTAACGATAAACCAAATTTTGCAGCAAA